>CAIVQA010000077.1 GCA_903907935.1 uncultured Francisellaceae bacterium | reverse complement strand
GTAATTTTTTGAAATCGCCTTTGATAAATTGCTGTTTTTTGAAATTGACTTTGATAATTTTGAAATCGCCTTTGATAATTTTACTCCTTGTAAAATAAGGATTTAGGCTGGTTTTTTTGAAATCGCCTTTGATAAATGACATAAATCAATGGTTTAAAGTTGAGAGACAATAATAATGGTTGGATTAATAAGTTTTTAATGTTTAATCTTGATCTCTTCACCTTTGTCTCCCAATAACTCTGCCCTACTAGGTTTACTTAAGAAGATCTGCTATGTTTTAAAACTTGGACAACAAATTCGGTAAAAAATCACTATATTTGGCCGCAAACCCCTTTGCTCTGCTCAAATTACTTCCCTTTTCGTTACTAAGCAAGTCTGCAACCAACTAAAGCTATTTTACCAAATGCGCAAATTTTGCACAACTGTAAAGTTACTGAAAAAAACAGAGGACACTTTAGTTATCCACAATCTTGTCCAATAAAAATGTGGGTATTTATAATGATAGTTGGATCTAATATCTGACACCCCCCAGAAAAAGTTATTTCAATAACAAATTGAGGGGTTTTGCTGGAATAACCAAAATGTGAACAACAAAGTTGATGTAAAGCTAGGCGCACAGATACTTAATTCTAAAGTTATTCAGTAAAACCATGAACACTTATTAACATCTATGATTTTTACATTCATAAATAGCTCTTTGAAAACCTTTAGATAGCCTCACTTAATACAATTTAATACAAATAATTCGGTGACCGAATTTACCTGGTTGCATATTCTTATCCCTGCTGATCACCCCTTTATGATTTTTACAAAAAAGTGATCAACAGGCTTCATAACGGTGAACCATTAACCAAAATGGTTGGGTCAGATTCATAAGCATACACACCTGGTATATAAACAAAAAACTTTTGCTATTAACTAAAATTTTAATTGTTTTTACGTAGATGTTAATATTATTATTCCTTGGTTGGCGAACTAAGAAAAATAATTTTATTTCTTGTACGATGAACCTTTAACTTTAGTAATAGTAATTCGGTGACCGAATTATATCTCTAACGATTAATTACAAACAAACTATTCTCTATAACCTTAAAAAAAAATTGACCATGATGTTTTGCTTATACGCTTTTTATTAATTTAACAATAGGTTATAAATCTATTTAGTTTACATGGAAATCCATACTAATATAGATGAGAGTCTAACAAATGTATTTATGTTGAAAAATACATTTATGACCATAGCGCTTTATTTGGCTCCTGCTTTGTATTTTGGCAAGAATTCGGTGACCGAATTAGCATTCAAATTAAAGATATTATATAGATTAACTGTATTTAACTATTTAAACTTTAGGATGAAAACCTATTCGGGCACCGAATTAATAAAAAATAAAACTGAAAGTAATTATATTTATTCTATGTTGGATCGAAAATTATTTTTGCGATCAAACTATTAATATTAAAATAAATAATTTTTTATACCGTAACAATAATTACATTTACCAATCATATACGCCAAAATGGATCTTAGAGCATTAAAAATATATCTTTAATATTGCCAATATAGCCTATTTGGTTATAAAAATTGTTAGACACAAAAAAAAACAGTTCTAAAAACAATAAAAGATCAAAAATATTTTGTTATTTGGTGACCGAATTCTTACAAAAACATAAATATCTCATGTGTTGGTCAAAAACATACTTTTTATTCATCTATTATCAACATTTTTATACATAAAAATATGTTTATCCTGCTATGTACCCCTGTAAACGTCCGAAATCTATCCTGCTAACGATAGAAATCTTCCCGCTAACGTCCTAACACAACCCTGTAAACGTCCAACAAAATCCCGCAAATATTATTATTTTTCCTGTAAAAGTCTTTTTTTATATAAAAAACCCTTATATTTCAATATGTTGCCGCGTTCTAAACAATAAATATTATAATTAATAAAATAAAACAATTATGTACGTTAGATTTTTATTGACAAAAATAAAAAGTTCTTCCATTATGTTATTACTAACTGATTGTTATTAACAATAATTAATAAGGATGGTTAAAAATGTCCAAAATAATAGTAAGTGCCACCAATAAAGGAGGGGAAGGAAAAACAACAACCTCTATTAATTTAGCTGAATACTTTGCGATAATACAAAATAAAAAAGTATTAGGCATAGATCTAGATCCACAAGCTAATTTTAGCGGGAGATATTTAGATATGGAGTATGATCCTAATAGTACTGGAGGAAAATTACCCCCTATACATCCAGAATATAATGAAGAACATACTAATACTTGGAATGGGAGATCATCAATAGCAGATATTTTTTATGGGGAAAATGTGTACCCATATACAACAAAAATAAAAAACCTAGAAATCATGCCTGCGGATTCTGCAAAATTACAAAAAATAGAAAATACAACAAATGAGGAATTAAGCGAAAAAATAATAGGCTACTTGAAGACATTTTTATCTCTTCCTGATTTAAAAGATTCTTACGATATAATTATAATAGATACTCCTCCAGCCAAAGGTCCTCTAACTAAAGGAGCTATAAAATGTGCTACCCATATGATAATACCAGCACAAATGGAACAATTTTCTATAGAGGGGATATATGGCATGTTACAACTTTATAAACAAGAAGCTTATCAAAGAAGCAAACAAGACTCTATACAATTAATAGGCATTTTACCAAATCAGATACGAGACGTAACTCTTCATACTAATTTTTTACAACAGTTGAAATCTATAAAAGGAATACAAGAATTTGTTATGCCAACTTGTATAAAAAAAAGAACTTTTTATTCGGAAGTGTTAGTAGAAGGCTCTAAACCAAAAAGTGTTTTTGAATTAAGTAAAAACAGAAAAGAAAGAAAAGAAATGGAAGAAGTATGCGAATTTTGTTCAAACAAAGTTTTTGCGTGAGTAACAAATGAAAAAAAGTTTTGGAATAAGTAAAAATCTAGAAAATGCTTTGAGTGAAACTATTTTTATAGCACAAGAAAATGCAGGAAAGTTAAGAGTAGAAAACATTTCTTTATCTAAAATATATTTAGATAAAGACAATCCTAGGCAACTGTTAATTACAATTGAAGATTTAAAAAATGGAATAAAAAAAGATGATCCATTTTGTGAACAAAAAGAAAAAGAAAAAGCAGATCTTGAAAGTTTAGCAAGCTCTATAAAAAATTTAGATTTAATAAACCCAATTTTAGTTTATAAAAACAAAGAAAATTACCAGGTAATTGCTGGAGAAAGAAGAACATTAGCATCGGTATTGTCCGGTAATACGAGTATCGTTGCTAGAGTACTAGACGAGAAACCTTTGCCAAGCAAAATAGCTATTCTACAATGGATAGAAAACATGGAACGAAAAGATCTATCCTTGTGGGAAAGGTTATTAAACTTAGAAAAAATTGTACAAGAAGGTAATGTTGAAATTTCCGCTAAAAATATTTCGCAAGTTCTAACATGTTCTACTACTCAAGGACAAGCGTATGCTTCATTGTTAAAAAATATGAATTGCAAAGTAAGGAAGCTTATAGAAGAAGGACAAATTAATAGTATTGAGAAAGCGGTAATGTTAACCAAAATAGACCCAGAACAATTAGAAGAAATAATATTGCAAGATGGGTTGCTTGGACTAAATAAAAAACAGATGAAAAACAAGATAACAGAAAAAGAACGTAAGATAACAACGAAAAGAGGTGTTAAACAAAAACTAATAAAAATTGGAGAAACTAAAAATATAAAAGTAGCTAAATATTTTTGGGAATCTATAAAAAACAACAACAAGCTTCAAGAAACTTTAAATATGGTATCTGATCCAGATTGGAGAAATATTAAGGAAATAAATAAAACATTTTCTGATGCTATATATTTTTTGGAGGAAGAATTAAATGCTAAGTAGTAAAAAATTAAAGCTATCAATTGCATTACCAAATAAACTAAAAGAAGAATTTAAAATAAGGGTCATACAAGATGGATATGGTATGAGGGGTAAAAGTAAATGGGTAAATGAAGCTGTAGAAGAATTTCTAAAAATAGAAAATTTTGAAAATTTTGTTTGTTTGGCAGAAGAACAAGAAAATTTAAACGATAAAGAAATCATTTTTGCTGATGAATCGTTAGAAGAACAAATTAATAAGGGTGTTATAGAAGTGAGAAAAAATCATCCTCTCATGGAAGGAGTTAAAAGTAAAATATTACGTGCAGCAATCATTCAACGATTACTTAGAAGATGATACCAAAAAAGGAGTGTTTATCATAAACTCTAGAAACTTAGGTGTTATAAAAAAACATATAGCATTAGTTCACAGCGGCAGTAAATTAAGTTTGTTATCCAGGAAAATTGCTAATGTACTATTGTTTAACAGCGTTAAATCTAAAGATCTTTGCCAAGGTATATATAATATTAAAATAGGCAATCTAGCTGCTCTTACAAACTATAATAGTCATGATTATAGAAAATTAAAGATGGCTCTTTTAATGTTAGTGAAAACTCCTGTTGAATGGAATATTTTTGATGAACAAATAGAAGAACAAGTAGAGTGGGGGGTATCTGGTTTTTTGGCCTCTGCCATGGTTAGGAAGCAAGGGTTGTTAGAATATTCATATAGCCCTCATTTTTTACACATAATATTAGAGCCACAAAAATATGCTCTTATTAATTTAGAAGAATCTTTGCAGCTTACTTCACAGTACTCTGTTTGTTTATATGAAAATTGTATTAGGTATGTTGGTGTAGGGCAAACTCCTTGGTGGAAGATAGAAGATCTTAGAAAATTAACAGGGGCATATAACGATTTGTACCATAATTTTGAAGACTTTAAAAAAAGAGTGTTAGATTTTTCTTTAAACGAAATAAATCAAAAATGTAGCATTAAGATTATCATGAAGTTACAAAGAATCCACAGAAAACCCGATAGCATAAAATTTATAGTAAAAAAAATATCCAAATGCTTTTCTTTAGATTTATATACAAGACTAAAAAGTATATTTAAACTGTCAAAAGAGGAAATTGATAATTTACTAGAGAAATTTGGAATAGAAAAAATAGAAGAAAAAGTAGAGTATATAATTAACTCTAACTCTTATAAAAATCAAAGTATAAAATCTCTTAGTTCCTACCTTGTGTCTGCATTAGAAAATAATTACATGATAGCAACAGAGACAAAACAACCATTGAATGGTTTATCTCAGATACCAGTTTATAACCAAGAAAATTTTACAAAGTTGAAAAAAATTAATCAAGAAAAATTGCAAAACCATATTAAAAAAATAATATTATTTATTAGGTCTCGACTAGAAATAATTCCAGTTACATATAAAGATTTGTTTGTTTTTTCTATCAAAAATAACGAATTGTACAAAATTTTTATTGAAAAAGGATTTGATTCTGATGAAGTAATGCAAAAATTAATAACATTCTATCAAGATCAGTGGCATACGTTAATTCCTTCGGATTTTTGGAACTTATATTATGAAAAAATTTAATCATACGTTAAATTCCATTTTTTCCTTAGAATCAACCAAAGAATGTCTTGATAATGGTGTTAAAAGATTTAGCGCTAAAGATCTGATTTATTTGGAAGTGGAGAAGTTAAAACCAAATAAAAATCAACCTCGTAAAATATTTGATGAACAATCTATGGAAGAGCTAAAGGCTTCTATAGTAGCACAAGGAATACTGCAACCAATATTAGCTAGATATAACCAAGCACAAGATTATTATGAAATTATAGCGGGAGAAAGAAGGTTGTTAGCAGCTAAATCTGCATCTTTAACGCACGTTCCTGTTCTGCTTGCAAACCTTAGTGACGAAGAGTCATCTGTATTTTCTATCATAGAGAATATTCAAAGGAAAGACTTAAGTTTAATAGAAGAAGCAGAAGCGTATAATAAATTAATACATGAATTTAAACTAACCCACGAAGAAATTTCTAAAAAGGTTGGGAAAAGCAGGAGTACTATAACTAATTTGTTAAGAATTTTAAGTTTGCCTGAGTCTGTCAAAGAAGGTCTTCTGGGAAACAAAATTCATTTTGGTCATGCCAAAATAATATTATCAATAAATAGTAATTATGATAGAGAAATTTTTTATAAATTTATTTTAAAAAACAATCTTTCTGTTAGAGATTGTGAAAAACATGTTGAAAATTTTAAATCTAATGAAAGACAGTTTATTTCTGGCTTTATTAAGAAAGACAAAAAAATATCGGATAATAAAAATAAAGAAAATATAATGGATGACTTAATTTTAAAAATTATGTCTATATTAGGGTATTCAGTTGCTGTAAGCATGAATGATAAAGAAGAAATTATAATAAAAATTAAAGATCCTGCCGAATTGATGAAAAAACTAAACTCTTTGTTAAATCGTGAGATTCATGAAGGCATTGAAGTATAAAGTATCAAAAATAACAAGGCTATTTACACTATCCTCCTCGTTTATCTAACACTACCCTGCTACGGAAGCTAACTTGCTGATTTTTTGTTTAATTTCACCAACTTCAGGTAAATGCTCAAGAGATAATGCAGTATACATTGCCAGAGCTTCTTTATATAACTGTAGTCCATTATTTTTGTTTCTCAAAGCTAGGTTAATATTTCCTAAAATATGCAAAGATTCTGCTAAGTGGAAGTGATTTTCAATGTTGCTATATATTTTTTTTCGCAAAATTAATGCTTTTTCACCATATTCTAATGCTGTTTTATAATTTTGATCTTTAAAGTATCCCAAAGCCAAATCATAAAGCACACAAGCAGTAATGTAATGTTCATTCATGGAAAATGTTTTACTCATATTTAATGCTTGATGTAATACATCTAAGCCTTGCTTAATGTTATTTGCGTTTATTAAACAGTACCCAAAATCATCTAAAGAATAAATCGCTCTTGGATGACCATCGGGATATAACTTTTTAAAAATATCTACAGAAGCTTTTGCATGTTTAAGAGCTTCTATATTATTACCTAATTCATTATAACTATAAGCAAGATTACTTTGTACTGCTGCGATTCTCTCATAATTATCTGGGTATAGCTCAATCAAAATATTTAAACTTCTTGTTAAATATTCAAGTGATTTTTTAAAATCTCCTAAATCCAGATAGCATGCTCCAATTGCATTTAAAAAACGGGCAATTTCATAGTTGTCGCTAGAGTATAATCGCTTATTCATATTCAAACCAATTTCTAAATACCTTAACCCTTGCTGCATTTCTCCTTGTTGAATATGTGCTATACCAACATGCTTTAAAGAGTCTGCAATATCAGGATGGTCTGTCGAATATGCTTTTTGTCTTATTTTTAGCCCTTCTTGAGAGTATTTCAACCCTTCTTTTGTATTGCCAAGTCTTCTATAAATAATACCGACAGTATTGAAAGCATTCGCTAGATCTGGATGATTATTTTTACATAAAGATTTTCTATGTTTTAAGGCAGTTTGGGCATATTCAAGTGCTAGCTGATAATTTATGTTTGCTCTTAAGTGATATCTAGCAAGTTTATAATAAAGGTTTGCTAAATTAAAAATATTTTTTTCAGTTGCAACTTGAGGTTTTGTTTTTAATAATTTTTCTAAATGCGCTTGCAAACTGCCAGCCATTTGCCATTCGATATTTGGTTTATGCTTTACTTCTGGAAATATCTTATCTAAGGTGCCAAGTAAATTGTCTGTTAATTTTTGTGCGCTAATAGTATGTTCTGGGTGATGGTTTACTAAATTTTGCACATTTTTTTGTAATTTTCGGTGTATTCTAAAACCAGCATTATTATTTTTATCATGTATTATCGAGATCAAAGATAACAATTCTAATTTTTTGAGAGCCTTAGACGACAACTCAATATCTTCAGGAAAAAGTTCTTTTATAATCTCTATGCTAATAAAATCTGGATCTAAGTTAGCAGCGTATTGTAAAATCTTCCAAGCCTGTTGCTTTATTTGATCGGTGCTAATTATAAATTCATGAAATAGCTTGTTCTTAATTTTATTGGCTATTTTTGCAGGATCTGTTTTACTATTTGCAGATGGGTTGTCTAGCAAATAAGCAGCTGTACATTTAATGTCATATGGTAGGGTACCAATGTTTTCTACAAGTTCTCGTATAATTGTCTCATTAAAACACCTGGATTTTAAGCTGCTCATTAAATATTGTTCTGCTTCTTTATTACTAAATTCTTCAAGAGCAATATGAGATTTGTTAGCTATTAATGTTGGTTGTCTGGTAGTTACTATGGCTTGTATGTTTTCTGGTAAATTAGCAATATATTCTTTAATATCATCATACTGGTCAACATTATCAAAAATAAATAATATTTTTGTTTGCATAGTGCTCAATTTATTGTTAATCAATTGCATTATAAGATTTGTTGATTGTTGATCTACATTAATGTTAAGTTCTTGAGCCAACTCTCGATATTGTTGATCTATTTTTGTATTTGATGAAGAGTGAAAATATCGTACTAGTTTATTCTGTTTATGCTGTTTTCCATATTCTATTGCAAGGCTACTTTTGCCGATTCCTGCACATCCAGTAATTATTATTATATTATCTTTGGTTAATACATCATTTATTTGTTGTAATTCTTTTTTTCTACCAACAAAATGTTCATAACCAGTCAATATTTCTGGAATATAACTTGTAATTACAAGCCGATTATGTATTGCTGGCAAAAATGATTGATTTATTTCTTCAGTTTGAGTTTTTTTTGAGGTCATTTTATGATATCCAAAAATAATAATAGCAATTAATACATTCAATAATATAATTACTGGCCATTTTTTTTGTACTGTAGATTTAGCTGGTAGAGCAGCACTATCAGTAATTGGTTTTTTCAAATTCTGCGCCGAATAAACGACAGGAAGTCCTTGTTGATCGGTAATTAAGTGATGATAAGACTTCAGCTGCAGAATATTTTTGTCAAGATCAACAACAGTAGGTAATATTCTTTTTAAAATTTCAAAAATTGTCAAGTAATAATTTTCTTGCTCTGATAAATTAATATACGGAGTTACAGCTAATTCTTTTGCTAGTTCAGTGTTAGTATTTTTCACTACCAAAAAAGTAAAACAGCTTGGCATATGTGCAGCTTGTTGCAGTGCTTTCACAATCGTAGAGTTCTGGTTATTCTTCTCAGAAACAACGTAAATAAAATGTTCTCCCTGTTGATTTTTTATATTTTCTGTCTTTTGCGTACACATGATTAGCTTAATACCAGCAAGCTTAAGGTGATTTTGGATCGTAGGGATCATTGATCCCTTACCTTTTTCATTACAGTAAAAGAAATAACAAATAGGCGCTTTGTTGCGAATGACTGAAAAGACAGATTTTAGCCTTTTATTAAAATCAGCTTGAATGAGTAGATTTTGATAATGCTTTCTTACAATGGAAGATTTACCTGTGTTTGCTAATACGGCCTGGCCCCATTTGCTAATTTAATTTGGCTCCACCCTAGTCAATAAAACCTTCTCAGAATTATTATGTTATTTTTGAAACTAATAATTCTTGGAGGTAATGAGGTGACTAAAGTGGAACTATT
>CAIVQA010000076.1 GCA_903907935.1 uncultured Francisellaceae bacterium | reverse complement strand
CCAAACAGCTCGTTATTACCATCTGTACGGTCAAGCATTAGCTAATATACATCAATACCAAGAAGCTATGCTTCAATATCAAAAAGCTTTAGCAATATTGAATAAAGAAGAAATTAACCATCCGGATTTAATTAGTTTTCAACAACAAAATTCACAATTTCTTCAAAAATTAATGCAAGAATTAGCATTAACAATAAACTAGATATAGGTATTTTTTCCCTAATATTCTAAACCAAATAAATTTTTATAGTACCACAGCAACATCTAGCCATTTATATTTTTTATGTTTTAACAAATATTAAAGGAGGGTACTATGAAAAGTGTAAATAACAATGAACGTCCGGTATGGATAGAAACAGGTGATGAATTTAATAGAACAAAACTTAGGCTCGGAAGGATCAGTAAAAGTTACGCTATAATAAAAAAACTATTTACGTGTTGTATTGCAAATAGCGAGGAAGATAGATCTACGGAAGATCCCCAAAAACCAACAAATAACAAAGCATCTTCTAAAGGTCCACGTCCTTGGTAGTAGTTGCAGATCGAGATGTGTTTATGGATCATAATTAAAAATAAAAACTCATATAGGACATGGATGTCCTATACGGGTCTTAGTGCATGATGGGTCGTAGGCTAAAATACGGCTGAATAGTCACATATTATTTATTACATCAAGTGGCCCCAAAACACACATTCGTTAGCATTGGGCCTAAAAGTACGTTTATGTATCCCTAAAATCTCTGCAGCTTGTTCTGCCGTTAATATTTTTATCTGCCATTTGCCGTAAATATCGTTAAACCTCATCTTTTGTACCTCCCATAATAACTTAGTTTTCTTTACAACTGACCTCCATGTCTTTTTATTACATAGAGATAGTGTATGGAGGACAAATTGCGTGCTATCTAGGGAGGGCAATTAGCGTGTTACTAACAAAGTAAAATATAGTATTTGACTTTAAATGAAAGATATGAAAATATAATAAATATTGTTTAAAAATTATTATTCCAATACAAAATATGGCAATTTGATATTGACAAGCCAGATAGTGTGGTTATCTTATACTAATATCTTAAGATTTATATGTGTTGGCTGATTATGGGTTATAAAACTTACATGTTCGCAAGGAGTTATTATGTTTAATGGAGTTTATAAGATTTCTCTCAAAAATTGCGATGTTTCTGATTTGTTAATTTTATTAATAGAGGATACAGACAAGGATATAAGTGAAGACAACGCAAGAAAAATAGCAATATCATATGCAAATTCGCATATTGTAGCTCTCAAACCAGAAGATAAAAAATATGAAAGCATTTCATCAATAAATCGATCTTACTCAGATGCCAGTAATGTTATATGTAAAAAGTTAGAACAAAATAAAGACTATGTTTTAATTAGTGCCGTTAGTAATTGTTACGTTATTTCTATAAATAATAAGGTTTATACCTTGATTAAAAACACAGCTGTTTTAATAACTGATTGCAGTCAGCATAAAAAGAATAATGTAACAGTAGCCAATTAGAAGTGAATAAGCCTCTCATTTCATAGTACAATTATACTATGAAATGATGGCTCTATTCACTAGGGTTTTCCTCTTTAAGTTTGCTAATTTCAGCAATGGTTAGCCCTGTAGCTTCAGCTATATCTTCTATAGTTATATTTTTTTTAATCAAATTAATAGCTACTTTTCTGGCCTTTTTAAGCTCACCGATAGCTTCACCTTCAACTATACCTTCAGCTTTACCCCTTGCTTCTCCTTTAGCTTCGGCAGCACTAAGCGTATCTCTTTGGGTTAAAACTTCTTTCATGTATTTATAATAGGCATCTTTTTCCACATCATTCATTCTAATAATACTAAGACGTTCTTTAACTTTTTTCATATATGGAGATTTAAAATCTTCTTTAGTGTCAGAATTTTTCATGACATATAGCCATTCATCAATTTCTTGATGAATCACATTATCAAATACCGGAACTGCTATTAAAAAATATTCCGGTAATATATTTAAATCAAAAATTTGACCACCAAGATCTGCTATATGTAAATCTATATGCTCTTTACTATCCATCGCTTTAAATATAGTCTTGCCATGAGATAGTGGTGTTTTTATGCTATCAGGAATAAAATAAAGTAAACTAATATGAAATACTTTCTTAATAGTAGTATAATCTTCTCCACTATCAATGCTATCTACGATTAAACGACAACTATTAAAACATGCTTTATGGATAAAGCTTGAAGTAAAAGCTCGCTCTACTTCAACTATATATTTTTGGCCATGAGTATCTTCTACTATTAAATCAGCAATACTTTTTTTAAGGTTGGCTGTTTCTTTATTACTTTCTGCATCTAACAATGCAGTAATTTTAACTGGCCCATATCCTTCAGCTTTTAATAAAGAACTAATAAATCCTTCAACTATGTCGTAATCACCTTTATTTTTTAAAAGATACTTGATCGCGTAATCAAAGCTGATCAGGGGTTTATCGCTCATAATTTATACCATATTTATTCATTAATTTAATAAAATTTACCTAGCACATTATTTTGAATCTTCATAAATCGGAACAGCATCTGCTCTTCTTAATTCAGCTCCAGCCATTGGTTCTTTAAAAATATTGCGATGATAACCATAATCTGGACGCTCAAGCCCTTTCTCAATCTGCCACGATATTAGATCTTCCCGTAGATAAACCACTCCATCGTATTTTTCAAATACTGCAGGAATAGTTAATGAGTTCTTAATATAAAACACTCCGGTATATCGGTAACCAATTGGCAAAGTAAGCAATTCATCCTTAAATTTTGTTATTAGTTTGTCGTAATGTTGCAGTGTTTGTTCATATTCTTGCTGGCTAGTTAAGCCAATAATTTCTTTTTTAAGATCTTCGTATTTACTTTTTAAAGATTTTACATTCCACATTAAGCTGTTAATATATTTTCTGCTTTTACTCATATTAATTCTTTTTAAGTATTATTTATAACAATTTTGGCATAAAAATTAATAATATTAAACCTTTTTTTATTTAAAAATTAAGCCATCCGTATAACTCATACAAAAGAATAAAAAAGTTACTCGCAATTATCCATACAATAAATCTTCTAATCAAAAATTCAAAATCTTAAAACGTCCAAATTGCAGACGGAAGCAGTAAAATAATTGACTTTAATATGTATAGATAGTAACCCTTCTTGTTTTAATATACCACTGGTAGTAGAAAGCCACAAAATCAAGTCAATTATTTTACTGCTTCCCTCATACGATAAAGTATTTGTCTATATTCAAACATTTGTATTCTCCTATTTGCCATTATTTAGCTCCTATTTAGAAATTAAATTACTAATGTGTTTGCTAATACGGCCTGGCCCCATTTGCTAATTTAATTTGGCTCCACCCTAGTCAATAAAACCTTCTCAGAATTATTATGTTATTTTTGAAACTAATAATTCTTGGAGGTAATGAGGTGACTAAAGTGGAACTAT
>CAIVQA010000075.1 GCA_903907935.1 uncultured Francisellaceae bacterium | reverse complement strand
CCTAGAGAATGACCAGTAAATGATAAGCGTGCTGATTGAGTTTTTGCTAGTGCAACTGCTTTACCAACAAAATCATAAGCTGCTTGTTTTTGTGGGCTTATTTGGCCCAAATAAATTCCTTTAAAATCCTCTATCCATGCCTGTAAACTATTTGTTCCTCGATGAGCTAGTACATAATGATTATCCTTAGAGTTATAATAAAGAGCCCCAAAATATTTAGAAGTATCATGTTCAATATCTACAATTTCCCATTGCGGATAATCTGGTAATGTATCATCTTTTGCGATATCTTGATACACATGGCTGCTCATAAGAGCACATATATAATCGGAAGGTCTGTTATCAGTGATTACTTGCGGCATATCTAAAGCTCCTTACTTGATCATTAGGAATTTTCCAAAACTAATAAATTTCTATTAACTTCATTAATTAAGGCTACTTAAAACTACAAATATTATACTTACATTCAACTTAATTATTTAGGATTCTGTCGCAATATTTACTGTTAATTGCAAATATTTTTCTACAGAATGTTACTTTCACTAATTCTCTCGTTTCATAGTATAACGGTTAACTATAGTATATGTGTAATCAACGTTAAATCGCTATATCAATCCTACTATTTAAAGTATATGGCGACAAAACTGTAAACAACGTTATTATGTTTTCATAGCTCCCGTTTAAAGTCAAACTATTTTTTATGTTATAGAGTAGGGATCTTTGCCCTTCTCGTCTTTTAGTACTACCATAATTTTACCAATAAATCTGCTCCGTAAATGAGTGCCATGGATGGCACGAATAGGAGCAGACGACAAACCTGCGAATGCGGTGCGTCAGTATGGACAAACTATGTTTATAGTGGTTTACATTCGCCTTGTTGCGTAATGATTTTGAACGCCAGACTTTGGTTTAACTGGCCTTTTGTATCCCGTCTGTAAATCTGTTGTCAATTAGCAGCCTAATTAGGCTGCTAATTGACAACAGGCACTAATTTTCTAGATACTCCTACATGGCCAGGTTGTCCACCAGGCTTGCGGCCACTGCTTTTTTATTGTTATTATTTTTGTCTTTCTTCTTTTTTCCAAAATCCATTGACGGAGGTTGAGATGAGTTTTTGGATAATCGTGATTAGCTTATCTATGGTTGCCCAACATTCCTCAATTGTTTTCGGTCTTAAATTTTGTAAAATATATTCTTTTGTATCCGTTTAACAATATTATTTACTTTTCTAAAATATGTAAAGTGGTTAATAAAATTTATACATGACCAATTTTTGCTTAAATTTATGGTACCCACGTGAACAATTACTTACATTGCGAGCAATAAAGCCATAACATTTCCACAGTACATATCTTTACCTAAAAAAGTTTTTTGTTTTTTCTAAAAAATTTTTAAATTGTTTTACACTTTTATCCCAATCAATTCTCTCAAAATGCTGTACAGTTTCTTGAACTAACTGTTGGGCAGTTGGCCCTTCCTGGTACTGGTAAAGAACTTGATTATGATGTCCCTGTATTTGACAAATTTGACAATCATGGCCTGAACAACTGTGATCAATGATCTGTTGTGCGTGGTGCGTTGTTGTTGTAGAGCAACTAGGTAATCCTCCCACTTGAATATCTAACCCTCTAGCTTCAATGCCTTCAGCATGATCAACTACTAAATTAGGAGCAAACGCTCTAGCTACTATTTTTCCACCCCCTTTTTGAAATTGCTCCATTAATCGTCCTACATTAGCAACATCCTGAGGACTTGCATCTTGAGGTATGGTAATCTTAGTGGCAATAGCTCTTGAATTAATCAATGTTCCAATCTTGCTACCTTCACCTACTAATTCACTAATTATTTCTAAAGTGGAAGACGGAGCATCAATTCTTATTAATTTCGTTAATAACTCCATTTTTTCAGGTTTAACTAATAAATTAGATATTTTTTTACGAAACTCAGTGATATCTTTCCCCTCTGCACTTAAAGAAACCATTACCGTAGAGGATTTTTCCAAAGCTATATTTCTCTGAATTAAACTAAAGTCTGCTAAATCATTTTTTAGCAGATCTGGTTTAACTTCTTTTAATTTTTCTTTCAACGCTTCTTCACCTTTTTGAGATTTGAAGTCTTCTCTCCATTGATGAAATATCATTATAAAATCCTGTAAATCGATACCAAAATTTCTTATTGGAAGCACATTAAGTTTACTTAAATTATTTTCTATACCATAGTGTGCTTCATATTCTAGCTTAAAAAGCTTATCTCCTTTTTCGTTAATCAAAGCTTGTTCATAT
>CAIVQA010000074.1 GCA_903907935.1 uncultured Francisellaceae bacterium | reverse complement strand
GACAAACTCTGTAATGTTGCAGATATAACTAATGCATTGCTCTATTTAATAAAAAATAGTGAAAACAACAACCTCATAAGTACTGCAGCAAACGCATTGGGAGAAGTTATCGCAGTAAAAAGGGGCGCAATTGAAAATCCTGAGGAAACAATTAATGCTTTAATTGATTTAATAATAAAAAAAATTAGCTATATTACCAGAACAGCTGCAGTCAGCGCATTGGTAGAACTCGTTAAGACAATGGATGATATGGAAAAAATTAAACAAACAATTACAAAATTACTAAGTTTCACGAATACTGATGATGTTAATATACAACAAGTTATATCTGGTACATTAAACGAAATATTTCAAAATATCTCTATTAAAAATTTACTGTGTTTTGTGGAGCATGAAGATAATATTATACAAAGCTGTGCGATAGAACAATTAACCATAAAATTATTCAATGTGCAACAAGATATAGGTATCGTTGAAGTTTTGAGTATAAGTGCAAAGCTCACAGAACATGCTAGTTATCACAATGATCCTAGCAAGAAAAAGTTAGTTGAAGCGGCAAGAAAATGGTTAGATAGCCAATTGAATAAAACAATGGATGAAGGATTGTTTTTGGAACTTAACCATAGATTTGAAGATTTTTTATCTAAATCTCTAGAGTTTAAAAAAATTTTCCAAAAATTCTATAGAGAAATATTGTCTAGAGGAATTAGGACTGAACATGAAAAAGAGTTTATTATCAAATGTATTAAGAATGGATTTACTACATCAATCACTAAAGAAGGAACGCTTATTTTTGATGAAAAAACTTACAAACTTGAAGATAAAGAAAGCCAAAGATTTTTAGAAGAAATCACTCAAGCTATTTTAGATAACCAGGGCGATTTACTAGCAGCCCAATACATTACGCATCAACCATTATTTCATAACAGCGGTTGCGGTCTCATGATAGCAGCCAGTGACATTGGAGAAGTTACAAGTTTATTAGGCAAGAATATTTTGCCTGAAAATCAATGGCTGCTGTCTTTGTTAAAATCTGAAAAACAAACCGAAGAGTACATTTTGTTAGAAAGGAAAGATTTATTTGGGTACGTAATCGCATATTTTATGAAACGTAACGAACTAGATAACCGCAATAAAATATCATTTCATCCACAAGAAGAATTATCTAAAAAAAGAGAAGATTTATTTAGTGCATTACGTTTATCTGGAAAAGGATTTCAGTTTAGAATGTATCAAACCTTCACTGTTTCCATAGGAGAAGCCTTAACTCAAAAGCACCTCAAAGAAGAAGAGATAGATGCTTTAAAAAGGCATCAAATATTAGCCGACACAGATTTAGCAAAACATATAGATGGTTGCGATCATTCTTGCAAAGAAACATATTTTGTTAATAAAGTAAACCTATTAAACCTGCAAGGGGAGCAAAAAGAAAATTTTGAAAGAGACGAAAGAGTACAAATTATAATACCTTCATTAGTGGGAGGCTTGCAAAAAGAATTCACCAGTTATAAGAACAAATTCAAGGAATTAGAAGATAAATTAAAGACATTAGAGGAAACGCTTGACCAAGCTGACATTAAATGTATCGCCGAAATTAATGCAAAAGTTGATGAGATGAAAACCAAGCAGTCATTTTTATATGAGTATTATGTAACGCTTTATTGGGCTTTTTCTAATCATTTACTTACATATAGGGCTTCTGCTAATGGGATGTTAGCAGCCGGTGGAGCTGAAGGCAGTAAAGCGGTGGTAAAATTAAGTACTATGGGTAGCATATTAGGGGTAGTAAGCAGTATAGCGAGTAATATCCCAATAATAGGGAATAGTGCTTCTACCGCAATAGACTTATTGGGTGCAGCAGTTGATAAAGTTAAAGACTTAAGGCTTGAAGAAGCAATAAAAATTGTAAACAAAGTAATTGAGCAGTCGTTCCCAATGGAAGCAAAAATGTACAGCGACATAGCTATGTTTTGTATAAAATTAACGTATTCCAGGAAGCAAGAGATCCTAGATCCAAGCAAAGAAGTTAAAGAAACTCCTAAAACTTTTTCTGGTAAATTGAAACTATACCATCAAGTTGTTGTTGAGGTTTATAAAAAATGTAAGGAAAAATGTGAGGCGGGAATGATAACGGGAACAAGGAAAATAATGGGAGAATCAAGTATCACCGTTTTAGAACAAACAGAGGAAGAAAAAAGGCTAAAAGAATTGGCAACAAATGATGCGTCTATTGCAATAGCCATCATATTAGATAGATCAGAAGAATGGAAAGCAGAAAGTCGAGACGATAAATTATTTTCAGAGCTATTGGTAAAATTATTTATAGAAAAAAATCAATTAACCCTGCCTCTCGGTGAGGAGAAGGCTTTTAAGAAAGCTGACGACATGAAGGTTGAAGATCTAGAAACTAAAACTAGGATCAGCAGCTCGCTTGATGAAAACCAAGCTACATCGTCTTCCCGACTTTGTCACTTGCACTAAAAAATCGTTGAAAACACTAGGCCTGTAATTACTCAAAATCTTAGTCGACAAACAAAATTATGCTATGTATCTGCAGGGGGTATTGGTAAAGTGCATATTTAGACTTTCGTAGAT
>CAIVQA010000073.1 GCA_903907935.1 uncultured Francisellaceae bacterium | reverse complement strand
TGTACGGTTCATCGGTCTCAAGGGGTAACAGTTAAAAATTCTTTTATACTTGCTGCTGGACGTTGGTGCAAAAACTTAACTTATGTAGCGATGACTCGCCATCAAAAGTCGGCGAATATTTATGCTAGCGAAGAAACCTATAAGACAATTGAAGAGTTAAAAAAAGGTTTAGCTAAAGGTAGACTAAAAGATAGTATATTAGATTATCCAGAAGCGTTTGCCGAAAGACGAGGTGTTGATCCACAATCTCCTAATAATATTATACTACTACAGCAACATATTGCTAAAAAACTAAAAGCGATCAAACAAAAATTTGCTGACACTTATGTTAGAATAGTTTCTCCTAAAGCATACCGAGATAATATTGCCTATCAAAATAAAATCACGCAAACCTTACAGCGTCGCGAAGATGCTAGATTAGTTGCAGCTTATATTGATGCGCATTGTCAAGTTGGTAAGACGTGGGCAGAGTTTAAGGCAAGCAATGATCATGAAGAATATCGGCAAATTTTAAACCAAGCTCAAATATTACGTAATTCAATTGCAGCTAAAATTTATGCTGAATTATCAAAATACACTTTGGCGTTTGAGATCTACGATCTAAAATTAGAAAACTTAGAAAAACAGGCTAAACAGCATGAACTATACTCAAGAGTAATATGTTATATCGATAAATCCAAGGTGTCAATTATATTAAGAGATAGATTGGCTAGTGAAATTGAAGCGGATCTAAAGGCCCATTATCCTTATTTAAAAAGCGAAAAGGTTAATACTAAGCAATTAGTAGAGCAGGCTAAAGAACATCACAGACGGATGTTTTTACTTAAATTATCTGTGGAACAACGTAAAGCATTTAAGCAAGTTGAACATTATCTGAACTTATCTAGGAGCTCTGCTGAATTATGGAAAAAATGTCGTGAAGTTGTTGTTAATAAGAACGTAGACGCTACCTTAATATTACCAACTAAAAAACAACAGCAAAGTAACAAGTTGGCATTACAAAGAGGAATTGAGATCAACCAAGAACGCGATCGCTTAGCATATATTATAAAAAACAATCAAACTTTATATCAAGTTGCACTTGATTATTTTAAATTTGGATCAGTTGTTAGTGAAGAGCAGCTTGGATTAAAGGGTTCTTTAATGTTGCCAGCTGAACAACAATACCAATCTTCTATAGGATTATCTTTGGTTGATTTACCAAAAGATGAGCAGTGTCTATATAATGCAGTTGCATTATATCTCGGCCAAGATATTAGTTGCTTGAGAAGTACGGTTGCAGTAGAGCTTGAGCATAATATTGAAGCTCAACAACTTATTGCATTACCGATCGATAAAACCATTGGAGAATATATTACAGATCTTAAAACCACAAACCAATGGGCTAGAGATTTAGATCTAAGCACATTAAGCAAAGTACTAAATAGGCCAATTATTACTATAGGATCAAACGGCAAAATGATTAATCCAGAGGTGCTGAATGAAACTTACAACAAGGAACCAATATTTGTTCGTTATGATAACGCTAATAACTATAATGGCATGGTTCTGCCAACAGGATCTAGTGGAATTCAAGTTTTAGCTAAGTTGCAACAAGAAATGCAACGAGATAAAAGGGGACATGATCGAGCTAAGCGTCTTGAAACCCATGCTAAGTATCATGAACTACGCTCAAGAGTACAGTGTTATATCGACAAATCTAAGGTGTCAATTATATTAAGAGACAAATTGGCTAATGAAATTGCAGCAGATCTAAAGACCTATTATCCTTATTTAAAGAATGAAAATGTTAATACTAAACAATTAATAGAGCAAGCTAAAGAACATTGTAGACGGATGTTTTTACTCAAACTATCTTTGGAACAACGTAAAGCATTTAAGCAAGTTGAACATTATCTCAAACTATCTAGGAAATCTGCTGAATTGTGGGATCAAAAGAGAGCAGGCACAATTAGCGAATGGGTTTTGCATAATGGTCTTAAGTTAAACCAAGAACGTGATTGTTTAGCATACACTATCAAGAAAAATTTAACTTTATATCAAGCAGCGCTGGATTATTTTGAGATTGGGATAGTTGAAAATACCATTAGTGAAGCAAGGCTAAAACGCCTTGAAACCCAAGCATTGGAATTTGAACGTAAAAAACATTTACAAGAAAATCTTATTAAATTTAAGAAAAACGTTGGTAATTTTAAACTTAGAAGATTGATTGCTAAAGAAATCGTGGCTACACCAAAATATTACCATATGGTAAAAGCTGCCAAAATCGATCCTAATAGTTTAGGTAAATATGCTAAATATCAAGAAAAAATCGAGCTATTAGATTCATTAAATCCTATTGAACGCGTGGCTTATTTAGCTGCCATTAATTATAAACAAACAAGACGCGAGGCTGGTAAATTATGGAGCGAAATATTTACCAAGAAAAATCAAGGATTACCGGTTGATCAAAAAGTTTTTGAAAAGGCCATGCATTTAAATGCTAAACGAGATGAATTAGCTTATTTAATAGATCAGAATATGGAGCAACACCATAAATTTTTATTAAGAGAACAGGTACCGACTAAAGATCTTAAAAAACATGCTCAGTATTATGAAAACCAGCTTAATTTACAACAAACCAGGGTTGCCAAAAATAAACTTAGTGCAAAAAAATCATACTCTACTGTATTTAATCATGCGGATCTGTTGGAACGAATTTATTTACAGCCAAAAGGATTTAGTGATGAGCAATTAGAAAAACAAAAATATGCACGAGAAATCGTAGATTATAGTATTCCAATTACCGGGACTTTGGCTGAAAAATATTTAAAAGAACAGCGTGGGATAACTGGAGATGTATCTGAGCAAGTTTTTAGGTTTAATCCTGGAGTTAAAGAACCAGAAACCAAAAAAGAATGGCCAACACTAGTCGTTATTGCTCGGAACAAGAGACAAGAGGTACAGTCGGTTCAATGTATCTATTTAGATCCTGCGACTGCCAACCAATTAAAAGTAGGGGTACCAAAACGCACCTATGGACCGCAAGAAGGTGCAAAAATTTTAGTGCAGCACGCCAAGTATATTCCTGGTGCTTATTATAAATACGCTTTAACCTTTGGACCAGAAACAGCTTTAAGTATTGCTGAAGCTGATCGAGATTTAGGGGTATATTTAACCTTAGGGGCTAATTTTGCAAATGTGCCTATTACAATAAGTTGTATAGATCTTTTATTATGTGTGGATCAAGAGGGACTTGATTCTGCTGCCAATAGAAGTCTAAATCATGCTATTGAATCTTTGGCTGAAAGAGGGCTTAACATTTATTGTGTTAGACCAAATGATGTTAAAGATTTTAACGTGATTATGAAAGCCAAAGGCGCTCTTGAAGTAAAACGGTTACTTGACGATAAGAAACTAGTAAAAGAGGCGGTCAAAATGGAACAATTAATAGAGAATAAAGACAAGCTAGTTTCTGATTATGCTAAAGTTATGGTGGATTTTGTAACTAAATATAAAGAGTATAAAAATCAACGAGATCCTAAATCAGTAGAGGAGGTTAGATCTAACTATGATTTATTTACACAATTAGGGAAAATTGCCTCATTTATTAAAGACAATGGAATATTTGCAGAAATTTGCGAAAGACATCAATTAGAAGATCAGGTATATAAGATCGAGAAAGCATATGTTAAATTCAACGAAATTGAATTGGAAGTTGAAAAATTACGACAAGAGCTCAATACTAAAAATCCTATTGATGATTATATAAAAATCGTTGCAGAAAAACATAAATTTGAACAACTTGCTGAAAACATGCCTGAAAAAAAGGTAGAAAATAATTTAAGTGAACAAATCAGGAAATTTGCTTATATTATCCAAAATACTCCAACTCTGCAATATGAGGTAAAAAATTTACCGATTTACAACAAAATTGAAACTCAGGCTTTTGCATATCAGCGGATAAAAGCTATGACTCATGAAATAGATTTAGACATGGGTTTTGGTTGGGGGGATTAGTTGTAAAAGTTGCGATTTGCTCTCCCAATCACCATTTAACTGTAAAAGTTTAAACCATATAATCTATATAAGGTTATTAATGCTATCTAGTTAAGCTGCTTACGGCAGCTTAACTAGATTATAGAAAATTGGGGAGCTATATATTTTTTGTTAATTCTCGGATTTCTTCGATTGGCAGATCGGTTATTTTGCTTATAAAACCAAAGTCTAGGTTAGTTAATAACTTAATTGCAACCTCTCTGGCTTTGTCTGCTTTTGCTTCTAGAATGACCAAATCTTCATAATATAGATCTTCTGATCCATCGTTGATTTTGTTTTGCATCTTTATGTTTCCTTATGGTTATAATAAAATATGTTATCTAGCATAACAACATTAATCATTGTAAAACAACGTTAAACAAAAATCAAGATGGAATAAGTATAAAATGAAAAAAATAAAAAATGAGTTGAGAGACTCTTTGTTAGGTATAAGGTTGAAGCCCACTGTACGAACAAAATTAGAAGAAGTTGCGCTCAGTAAAGGGATGACAGCTTCAAGCTTAGGCAGATTTTTTATTGAAGAAGCTCTTAAGAAAGAAGTAGCCAATAAGTAAAATAGCTATGAAAATTTAAAGTTTAAATGGTTATTATAAATTTTGGCGTAAAAACTATTGTTACATCGCAAAAAAATGCCATTTAGATCTTGAGGAATTGTTGCAATTGTTTTATCAAGGAAGCGAAATGATACTAAAGTGTAAAGATGAAAATCACGTAGTGTTTGCTGGTTCTAATTTATACAAGCAGAACAATAAGGTGTATGTTGTTATTAAAAAATTTTTAGAGAAATTATCTTAACAGAATTTAGAGCAATTGGTTTAAATTCTTGTTACGTTATGGGGTTTACCATAGACATTCCAGCATATACGCTAAAAAAACTACTTAATCATAAATTGCAGGATATTACTAATAGTTATATTTGTATTGATGTTGAACGGCTTCGTAAACCTATGCGGTTAATTACTAATAAAATATTAAGCTTAACAAATACTT
This sequence comes from uncultured Francisellaceae bacterium, assembly GCA_903907935.1. Lineage (GTDB taxonomy): Bacteria > Pseudomonadota > Gammaproteobacteria > UBA6186 > Azoamicaceae > UBA6186. Next base: position 901 of record CAIVQA010000073.1, on the reverse strand, counting down.
CTTATGTAGACAGCCCTATTGTTTTAGTTGGAAGTGTATAATATTATACTTTTTTGGTTGTTTATTATAAAACGAGCACAAGAGTTATGGCGATAGGTATTATTAAGTATTTTGATAATAAACATGGTTTCGGTTTTATAAAACCAGACCATATGATTAATGAAGTTTTTTTGCATATAACCGAATTAGAAAAAGCAAACATTAAAGCTCTTGATGAATTTGCATTAGAAGGGTTAAGGATCAGTTTTGATATAGAAACTAATAAACATAATAAACCAGTTGCAACAAATATTAAAATTGTCATAGATCAAAGAAACAGAAAAAAAGTATCATGAATATTGGTGTTATCAAATGGTATAATCACAACAAGGGATACGGATTTATTAAACCTAACAATAGTGATAAAGACGTGTTCTTCCATGTTTCTGAGTTACAAAAAGTCAACATAGACACTATGCCTAAAGAACAGCTTGAAGGTTTATGGGTAAGCTACGAAATACAGCTGGATCGAGATAACAGAGAGTTAGCAGCAAATATCAAAATCGTAATTCAAGATCCTGACGAACAAACAAGTAATTTGTCTTAATAAATTTGTTGGCTACTAAATTATCCCCTTCAAAATCTAAGTCATCTTTGATCCTAAACAAGCAAAATAGAGTTTTTTTCGCTGTAAAGTCACCATACAGCCACCATGAAAATAAAAACCATAATATAAATTTATAAACTATTTACGATTGTGCTGAAAATTTCAGTGTAATTTGCTATGTTGTACACCTTAAAGAACCACGGTCTTTTTATAATTTATAATTATAAAAGATAACATTTTTGAAATGTTTGAAAGCAGTCAATCATACCCATTAATTAAAACATGTTTTTAGGATAAATGTTCATGCTACTAAAT
>CAIVQA010000072.1 GCA_903907935.1 uncultured Francisellaceae bacterium | reverse complement strand
TATGTTGTTTCATATAATTATCTAAGTGATATTTTATAGAATGAAATTTAAAATCGCCACCACAAGAACAAAATCTTGGAACACCAATTTTTCGAATCTCTTTATGATCAACTTCATACTGTTTTCTACAGTTCTTCTCTGCTTCTTTAATTTTTAGTTCCCCTTCTTCAGTTGGTGTTTCTCTATGTTGTTTCTTCAAATCCTTAACTATGTTATATAAATCTTTAGCTTCTTGTGATGTTTCAGGTTTCTTTGCATTAATATATTTATTGATATAACATTCGTCGCAATCGTTTTTATTGTTTTTAAAGAAAATAAGAATATCTTTTCTTTGTAAACAAGTTTTACATTGTCTGGTACTTGATAAAACTTGAGAAAAAATTTTGGTATCACCATATCGACAAGCCTTGCAAATTAAACCATTTTTTATAAATTGATCTTTTAACTTCTCTACATTGCAAACTTCGCAAGTCCGTTGCTCCGATGTAAAGTCAATTCCTTTTTCGCTTCTTGCCTTTCTGTCGGCATACCTGCATTTATTACAAGTACTATGTTCCTTTTCTATTTTATTAGGTAGATTGCATTTCTTGCACACTTTATTTTCTGATGTCATCTTCTATAAATATGTATACATCCAAATCTTTAAGCCAAGACACTATTATAGTAAATCTTTTTTGTTATTGAAATTTTCCCTTTTAATATTTTTCTGTTTTTTTTGCGAATATTTCATGAAATTACCATTTGAGATTGGTACCAGCGGAACGCAAAATGACTGTAGGAAGTAAGGAGAGGTGGGCTTTTTGAGGGCGATTGAGCCCGATAAAAGTTCACTTCTCCGACCTTCCTACATAACTACTGCTATTGCTGCATTGGAAGTTGTAACAGGTGGTTAGCGAATTTTGCCGAGGACACATACCGTATACGTATTATGTTTCGATACAAATAATACAAATACTCAATCAATAGATCATAACCTCAGCTGAACGAAACATATTTTTTTAGGTTTCGCATAATAGCAAACTATGCAAAACTAGAGTCGGCATTTTAGAACATGCAGTTTACTAAGATAAAACCAGTCGCTCAATTAAAAACAGAGCACACCGAAGGCGACATAAAATCGTCGGTCAAATACGAGACATGAGAGTATGAGATGAGATAAAGTGCTTCTGAATATCTTCAATTTGCCTCAATTGCTGTGCCTGTTGTGATGGCAACTGGTGCCACTGTTTTGAATATTTTGCCTTGATAAGCGTGCTCCTGATCGGAACATTGATAATCAAAACATTTTGTTCAGCTCCATCAATAAACATTTTGTTTACCTCCACCAAGAAACATTTTTATTTAATCTCTGTTTCTGAATCTATTGCGAATTTTTCATGAAATTAGCCCGTTGAGAAATGCCTCAGCGGAACGCAAAATGACTGTAGGAAGTAAGGAGAGGTGGGCTTTTTGAGGGCGATTGAGCCCGATAAAAGTTCACTTCTCCGACCTTCCTACATAACTACTGGCGTTGCCTTTATATCCGGTGGTTAGAAGAGGGTTAGAGAGGAGG
>CAIVQA010000071.1 GCA_903907935.1 uncultured Francisellaceae bacterium | reverse complement strand
TATACTGGTTTAGCTACAATTGGTATTGCTATAAAAGTATTTATAGAGGCGTCATTAGATGCAACAGTAGGATTATCAGAATCACTATTTGTTCCAAATAATGCAAGAAAGAGCTAAACATGATGCAGATTTTCGCAAGAAGTTGATAGATGGTAGTTTCATGCAAGCTATAAAATATCAACCTCTAAATGATGATGAGGTAAGCGAAAGGATGTTCCAAATGATGAAAGAAAGAGCTAAGCGGGATGCAGATTTTCGTAAACAGTTGATAGAAGGTTGCAGGACAAGTAATAAAAGTACTCAAACAATAATAAGCGGTAGAGAAATTGATGATGCGTTTTCGGCCAAAAGGTATTCGGTTAAGAAATTAAAAAGGTAAAGTATTTTTATATTTAATAATATGATTATGGACGTGGTTTATTATATATTTTACCTCTTTGAAAATCAGTATATTGTTCATATGTAGGAGAAGTAAAAAGATCTTCTAAAGATCCAGATTCAATACGTATATTACCTAAATTTTTAAGGCTACCATAGTAGGATAGAAGTTTTAAAAATTAGCAAAAACAATAAATTAAGAATAAGGCTTTAATTTTGTTAACATTAATAAAATATTTGAAAAACATCAAAAGATATTTTTCTAAAATACATCATACAAATAATAACGATCAAATTGATAAATTATGTACAGCAATAAAGACAGCTTCATATGAGGAAGCTGTCAGCATTATAAATACAGGGTTAGATCTTAATATAATAAGTAAACTTGAAGAATCTTCGCCTTTAATTATTGCAGTTAGAATTAACACCGTAGAGATGGAAAAAAGTGATAATAATAATCTTGGATCTAGTTCTGATTTTAGTTCCAATTCTAGCATTGAAATTTTACCCAATCCCAGCATGGTTGAGTTACTATTAAAAAAAGGTGCTGATCCTAACTTTATTGGCAATAGACATCCATTACGTGCAGCAATAACAGCATATTCGCTAAGTAAAGTACACATTGAAAATACTTTAAAAATATGTAAGCTGCTTTTACAACAAGGTGCTAATATAAATACACGTATTCCTTGTTACATTTCTAGAACTTATTGTTACTATACTACTCCATTGCATATTGTGGCTGAATCAAAAATTACCAAGCAAACTACTGCAATAATACAATTGTTTTTGAACTATGGTGCTGATCCAAATGCAGTAGATTATAAAGGTGAAACTCCATTACATGAGGCTATTCGTCATGACAATTTAATTATGATCCGATTATTACTGTATAGATGTGTCAAAAAAATTTGTTTTAATCAAAAATATTTGGAAAATAAGAGCGTTATAGATTTTGCAGAAAGAAATCTTCAAAATGCTACAGGCATTGGTTTGTTTAATGAAAATAGCTTCTGTAAGGCTTCTGTAGCTCAAAAAATTTATCATGAAATAAGTTTAGCTAAAGAATATAAAACAGTGTTACCAATGATGGAACTTGTAAGCAAGATATTGATTAAGAAAAAGCTACCTCAAGATATTATACAGGTAGTCAATTCATTTATAGCTAGTAAACCAAGACCACCAAGATTATTGATGTAATGTTAAGTTTTTAACCTTTAAATAAGTTCAGGAAATTTTCTATTTGGCTGTTTTGATGATTCATTATAATCAATATTTGTATTAGTAGTTAGTTCTGTTAACGATTTTTTTTCATGCTTGTTATATGTAGTAACAACTGTGGTTGAGGTATTGATGTTTCTTGATCATCTAAATTATTCGTTCGATGTTCTAATACATATTGCAATTTAGCAGATAATTCTTCTATATTTTGCTCTTCAAATAATTCTGTATGAGTACCAGGTATGCTATATACTTCCAAGTTTTGATCAACGATACTTTCCAAATTATTAAGAACACTATAACCAGCAACTTTAATATCATCTGCAGCTTTTAATAAAACCACACGATCATAGTATTTTTTAGGAGTGTAAGTTTCTAACAATTTTAGATTCCTAGCTAATTCTATCTGTAAACTGTTGTATTCTAAAGAAGGTTTTGTTATGTTCAATTTTTCTAATAACCTAGTATTATCGAATAAAACAACTTGAGAACCACTTTTAATATAGGTATCTATTAATATAACCATACTAACCTGTTTACTTTGTATTACTAATCGTGAAGCTATTTCTAAAGCTACTACACCACCAAAAGACCATCCTCCTATATAATAAGGTCCTTCCGTTTGTACTAAATTTATGGCCTTAATATAAAAGTCTGCCATCTCCTCTAACGTAGTAAAGCTATTATTTTGAGCAAAATAAGGATTATGGATCCCGTAAATTGGCCGCTCTTTAAAATCAGATAAAGCCATGTAAGGAGTAGCAATACCAACTAGTGGATGAACTAAGAATAAAGGGTTGTTGCTATTTTGTATATTATTGATTGGTAATAAACATGCAGCATAAGTTATTCTTGGATCACCATTGATCTGTTTTGTGATATTTTCACGAATTAAGATGCCTAAAGACTCAATAGTAAGGCTTTTAAAAATACTATTTATTGGTAAGACTTGGTTAAATTTCTGTCGGATTTCTAATATTAGCTTCATACCTAAAATAGAATTCCCTCCTAAAGAAAAAAAATCATCATATATATTTACATGTTCAATTGTTAATAATTTTTTCCAGATATTTATTAAAATAAATTGTATTGGATCTTTGCATAGATAGTTTTCATGATTAACTTTAGGAGTATTATCAACTACAAATGGATCGGGCAACATTTTAAAATCAATTTTCCCATTATCATTTAATGGAAAATGTTCTAATAACACAAATTTATTAGGGATCATATAATGTGGTAAATGTTTCTTCAAATAATTTTTTATTTTATTATAAAGAAATTGCTTTGATTGCTCTTCTTCTGATCCTTTATGGGTAACAACATATGCTATTAACTGTTCTTGATTATTAATGTTTTTTCTTAAAACTACCAAGGATTGTTTAATTTCTGGTTGTAAGTTTAACAATAATTCTATTTCTCCAAGTTCTATTCTATATCCATGTAATTTAATCTGGTGATCTCTTCTACCGAGATATTCAATATTACCATCCCAAGAATACCTAGCTAAATCTCCTGTTTTGTATAGACAAAGTTGTTTTTTATTGTTCCAATTATTGTTAGGTATATTAATAAACGACGCTGTAGTTTGAGCCTCATTATTTAAATAACCATTAGCTAATCCAACTCCACCTATATAGATCTCTCCAACAACACCTATTGGGGATAGATTAAGATCAGGATCCAAAATATAAATTTGAGTATTAACTATAGGGTTACCAATAGTAGTTGCTGCATTACTAGTATTACATCTAAATATGCTGGAAAACACGGTGATCTCTGTAGGGCCATATGCATTAAATAGATGTTTAATTTTCTTGCTCCATTTCTGAATCACATTGGTACTGGGTGCTTCTCCAGCTACCACTAAAGTTTGTATGCTTGATAAATTTAAATGTTCAGGGAAAACTTCTAATAAGCTTGGTGGCATTATAGCCATTGTTACGTTTTGTTCGTTACAAGTGTGTACTAATTCATATGGAATAAACCTAGTTTCTAAAGTTGGTAATAAACAAGCAGTACCCCCTGAAAACAATGCAATAACCATTTCCCAAATAGAAGCATCAAAGCTTATTGAAGAAAATTGTAGTATACGAGGTTTATTAACACTAAAATCAAATATTTCTTCGTTAGCGTATGCTAAATTGCATATTCCTTCATGTTTAATCATAACGCCTTTAGGTTTACCAGTAGATCCAGAGGTGTAAATAATATAAGCTAAATCGTTTGGTTGAGTAAAATTAATTGGTTCGCTTGACGAAACTGATTCAATTAGCGAGTAACAATTATAATCATCTTTAAAATCTAGTATATCTAATTTAGATATTTGATATTGCTGAAACCTCTCAACAAATTTCGATTGAGTAATAATGGCAGATGCTTTTGCATCTTGTAATATAAATTTAATTCGTTCATCTGGATAATTAGGATCTAATGGTAAATAAATACCACCAGCTTTTAGTATAGAAATAAAGCTTATTATAATACCAAAACAAGGTTCCATAATAACAGCTATTACTTTATCAACTCTGGAAGAAGTTACATATTGTTGGCGTAAAAATTTTCCTAGTTTATTTGAAATTTTATTAAGGTGCTCGTAAGTTAACGTTTTATTTGCTTGCATTATTGCTATCGCATCAGGAAATTGTTGAACGGTTTCCTCAAACATTTTTTGAACAACAAAGTAATCACGACCTAGCTCTTTACCTTGTGAAAACCTCAATATGTCTTGTTTTTCTAAGCAACCCAAAATTTCTAAATTACTAATTTTACTATCAGGATTTAACAAAACTTGACTAAATAGGTTTTTAAAATGCTTTGCCATTTGAATTATCATAGCTTCTTCGAACAAATCAGTTGCATAAATGAAGTTAATACTTATATCACTATTACTTTTAATTTCTATTTGAATAATTAAATCAAAAATAGAGGTTTTTTGTTTTATAGGTTCAAATCGTGCTTGCAACCCATTTAATTCTAATTCATTTTTTTGTTGTTCTTTAAAAACTAACATCACTTGAAATAGCGGATGGGAATTTAAATTACGTTTAAGTTGTAGCTGGTTAAGTAGATCTTCAAATGGTAAATCTTGATGCTCATGTGCTTCTAAAACTACTTTTTTAACTTCCTGTAAAAGATCTTTAAATGTACATTCCTTATTAATAAAGATCCTTAATGGTAAACTATTCACAAAAAATCCCATTAAATCCTGCACTCCTGGATAATGTCTATTAGCAATTGGCGTGCCAACTATAATGTCTTCTTGATTGGTATATTTATAAAGTAGGGGTTCTGAGAAGCTGTCCCAATTTTGCACACAGTTTGTTAGGTGGATGATTTGCAAGTGTTTTTATGAGCTTTTTCTGATTTTTTCAGGGAAATTTAATAATTATTATAATATTTTGATCGGTTTTTCCGAAAAATTGC
>CAIVQA010000070.1 GCA_903907935.1 uncultured Francisellaceae bacterium | reverse complement strand
ATTATTTATAAATTTATTTTGAATTAATTCTTTTGCTGCTATAAAAGCTGGGCAACCAATGTAGGAAAAATCTATTATGTTAGCAATATTATTCTTACGTACAAAATTATTTATTTGAATAGTATCGGATAATTTACTAGCTAAAGGTTTTTCGGCAAATATGGCTTTTTTTTGTTTTATTGCTGCCAATATTATTTTTGGTTGTAGTATGGGTGGCACAGCAATTGATACAGCATCTATTTGTGGATCTAAGATCATTTCTTGCCAAGAATTATAAACTTTAGGAATATTATGTTGTTTTGCAATTAATTTGGCATTATTTAAGTTTTTAGAAGTAATACCATAAATCACACAATTATTATTTAATTTAAATGCCGGTAGATGAACATTAACTGCAAAGTTTAATCCAATAATACCAACGTTAATTATTTTTTTAGGCATAAATAAGACCTTTTTATTTTTCACTGTAACTCACCCTTCCACAGCAAAGGAGTATACTAAGGAATGTGCACTCCATAAGCTGTAGCATTTATGGTAAATTGACCAGATAGTTAAACTATAAATACCGTAAAAAGATAATCTGGTCAATTTCAAAAAATGTCAGGATAGACATTTTTGTCGCGCCTCAGCGCGCCCGCAGGGCGAGCGCCAGGGAATGGCGCGAGACAAAATGCGGAAGCTTATGGAGTGCATGTTCCTAAGGGTGAGTTACTTTTTACTTTGATTCATAATTTGTTTAAGTAGATCTGCCAACAACCCAATACTAATAACTACTAATGTTACTAGTAGCCCACCTATGCCTAATAAAAATCCACTTTTTAAACCGAAAACTGCTGACATAAAAAAACCTATACTGGATAATATTACACACAGTATGGCAAATAATAGGAATATTTTTAATGGATTGTAATAATTAATTGCTTGCAATATATATTGTAAAGTTCGCATTGAATCACGAAACATTCTAACTTTAGTAACTCCAGAGCGTTTTTCATAATTAATTGGTACGTAATGTACATATTTAGCTGTCATCATATAGGCTAAAGTTATAGAGGTAGTAAAGCTGAAAGTATCACATAAATGGTCCATGTATGGTATTACGCATTGTTTACTAAATACTCTAAAACCAGAATTTATATCCGGTATAGTTCTGCCAGCAGTATATTCAACTAAAAATTTTAATATTTTTCTTAATGGGGATTTAATTAGGGATTCTTTATAGTATTTACCTGTCCTGGCTGCAACTACCATATCGAAACCTTTGTTATATTCCGATAATAAAGGATCTATATATTGAAAAGGATATGTTTGATCGGCATCAGTAATTACTATAGTGTCATATTTAGCTTGCATTATTCCATCTTTTAATGATCTACCATATCCTATGTTATGTGGATGATTAATTATATTTAGATTGGTTTTTATTGAATTTGGCAAATCCTGTAGGATCTGTTTGGTATTATCAGTAGAGCCATCGTTAACAATAATAATTTCGTATGGTATTTTTTTATTGCTCAAAGTATTCATTATTTGTTCAATCGTAATTAGTATAGATTGTTCTTCATTATATGCTGGAATTACTATAGAAATCATGCTAAACCTCTTTTAAAATTGTTAACCCAAATAGATAACATCATTATGCCAAATAATTTTAAGCTGTGATCTTTTATTTTTGCAAAATGTTCTTGCCACAATTGTTCTAAATATTTTTTTTCTAGCCATTCTAAATTTGTATCAAAAATTAATTCTTGAGTGATTATTTTAAATTTAGGATCAAAAAATAGCCAATTAGCAATTGGGGCATTAAAGCCACGTTTTTTTTGATTAATAATAGTTTTTGGTAATTTATTTTTTTGACTTAACTGTAATAAGTATTTTTTATTAAAAATGTTTAATTTAAATTTAGTAGGCAAATTTACTATAAATTCTACTAACTTATGATCTAAAAATGGAACTCTAGATTCTAAACCATGAGCCATGCAAGATCTATCTACCTTTACTAAAATATCATCTACTAACCAAGATTTCATGTCGGTGTATAAACATTGATCTAACCAGTTACAAGCCTTTGTTTCCTCAAAAAATTTAGCAATTTTTTCGAATGGATCGAAATCAGTAACTATATTTTTAAAATCTTTTTTTAAAATTAAATCTTTTTCTTGATCAGAAAAAATTGTTCGCCAAGAATAGTGCGCTCTAGCAAATGGCAACTGTAACCCAGCTAAAAATTTTTTTATTTTATAATCAATACTTACTTTATTAAATGAAGTTGGAATAAAATGATCGAATAGATAACTCGTACTACTTATTAATTTAGTTGGAATAAATTTAAAAAATCTATGTAATAAACTAGCAATATAGGTTTCGTAGCCAGCAAATAATTCATCCCCACCATCCCCTGATAAACAGACAGTAACTTTATTTTTAGCAAATGCTGCTAAATAAAAACTAGGGATCATAGAGCTATCGGCAAATGGTTCATCAAATGCTGCAGCAATTTTAAAAAGATCTTGATATTCGCTAGTGTTTAAATAATTAACATTATGATTAACGGCAAAATTATTAGCGACTAGTTGGCTTTTTTCAGCTTCATTGTAAGATTTTTCGGTAAAACCTAAACAAAAAGTTTGGAGTAATTTAGGATCAACTAAGTCTTTCATAATGCCAACAATAGTGGATGAATCTAATCCGCCACTTAAGAATGCTCCTAGAGGTACATCACTAACCATTTGTTGTTTTACAGAATTTGTTAATAAAGTAGATAATTGTTCTGTTGCTGTTTGGATAGAAATATTATTTTTAGGTTGTAAAAAAAAATTTTTTAATTCCCAATATGGTTTAATTTCTAAATTAATTTGGGAGTTGTTATTTAATGATAGTGATAAAAAATAACCTGGTTCTAATTTTTTTATACCATTTATCATACAGCTATCAGTTAAGATATAGTTTAATGATAAATATTGGCTAATGGCAGATAAGTTAATGGTAGCATGATTTTTGATTTCTGGATGAGCTAATAGCGCTTGTAGCGTAGATGCAAATATTAAACTGTGTTGTTGTAGTGTAGCGTAATATAATGGTTTTTCACCTAATCTATCCCTTACTAAACATAAATGGTTTAGTTCCCGATCCCAAATTGCAAAGCTAAACATTCCGGTTAGTTTTGGTAAACATTCTATTCCCCATAGCTTCCAAGCTTCTAAAATTACTTCGGTGTCACCATTAGTCTTAAAAATTGCTCCTTGTTTTATTAGGATAGTTTTTAATTCTAGATAATTATAAATTTCTCCATTTAATACAATCCAAAAACGGTTAGAATGATCAGCTAAAGGTTGATTAGAAGAGCTGCTAGGATCTATTACCGATAATCTACGATGCCCCATAACCATTGGGCCAATTTGAACAATTTTTTCGCAATCTGGTCCTCTTCTTGCCATTTGTTGGGTCATTTTTTCGACCAGATTAGGTGGATCAGGTTGTAAAAAGTTTAAACTACCTGCTATGCCGCACATTGGTATTCCATATTGCTACAGCTTGAGTAAATAATAGTAGCATTAAAATAGTATCAGTATATTGGGTATACCTATTCATGATGGTTTCTACTAATCCAATTAAAGCATAGTTAGAAAAGCTGAAAGATAATATTAAAATGGTTATTAAGCTTAAATGATCTCTATATTTTGCATGCCAAAATAATGCATATATAAACCAAAAGAATAAGAACGTGGTCCAAAAGAACCCGCCAAAATTTAGAATAACATTTAAAGCATATAAAAATACATAATCTTTAAAGTTATTTTTAATTAAGATTTTAGACATTTGTATAGACATCTTATCTATAACCCAAGGATCATGTACTCCATACTTAGAGAAGGCATCAGGCACAATTTTATGATGAATGGTGTTGTAATAATCTAAAAAATTATAAAATAAGAAACTATTTTTTGCTTTCAATGGGGTTAATTCGCGAAATACTTCTTTTTCTAAATTATGATAAACATCAGCAAAGATTTTTTGTTCGGTTTGATTGGTAAATAAATTAACATCTTCTTTTTTAGCTACATATACAGGAGCTACTATTAATTGAATTCCAGTAAATGGTACATGGGCAAACTTTTTATGATAAAAATAGTGATAAGATCTTTCTAATAAATCAGTTACTATAATAGATCCTAAAAATATTAATACGATAGATAATAGTTGAGGTTTAGTCCATTTTTTGATCCAAAAAAAATAAACTATTAATAAAGCTATTATTGGGTAAATAAATAAAAATTGCCTGCGGGTTAAAATTAATAAGCTGGTAAAGCCTATAAAATTAAAAATTTTTTTATAATTATTATTAATTATTGCACAAAATAAATGATCTACTGCAAATAAAAACAATGGGTAACAAATTGCTTCAGTTAAAATATTGTTACCGATTTTTAACATTCCCCAATAAGGGCTAAGTAGTAAGGTAAGGGCTACAATTCTGCATCCTTTAAATTTTAAATAAGGTAAATTGAAGTAATTGGCAAAAGATTTGCTTAGGTTATAGCTTGCCAAGATCCCCATTAAAATTTGGGCTAAAATTAGCCATATAAATTTTTCTTTAAAAATTGCAGTGTAAGTTTTTAATAGAAGCGGATAAAGAGCTGAGCGGGTATTATCTGCGTATAAATAGCTGCTAGTATCAGGTTGAGTCATTACGCCTAATGATAACAATATTCCAGCAAAAATTAGTAATAATATTATTATAAAGCTATCTTGATTAAATTTGTTAAAGTTAGTTATTTTGTTTTCAAAATAAATAAGCATGTTTTTTATTACCATTTTTGAGTTTAAAAAACATATCATAAGTAACACTGTGTATATTTACAAATGAATTATACCAATCTCGTCAGGCCAACCTTTTGGCGAATAGTAATAAAAAGTTTTTTTATTATATATTTTTTTGTTAGAATTGATTATACAAAAAATATAGTGGTAGTTTTTAATTATGATTGCTGTGCTTAATGGAAGAATGGAATATAGGACTTTTACTAGAATATTGATTATAGCATCAATTTTATTCTCTATAATTCCACCACTATGTTTAGCAAGTTTTTTTAAAGTTTTACCAGCAAAGTTTAGTCCTACATTTTACAATACAATTCTTGAATATAAGGCAAATATAAAAAATCAAGAAAATGACATTGTATTTTTTGGTGATTCATCTTGCTTAAATGGTGTTATGCCAGATCTTATTGAAAAAGAAACAGGATTAAAAACTATCAATCTTGGTCTGTCGGCTTTTACTGGAATTATGGGCTATGATTTAATTTTATCAAGATAT
>CAIVQA010000069.1 GCA_903907935.1 uncultured Francisellaceae bacterium | reverse complement strand
GCTAAATGATCATTTCTTTGTTCTAGGTGTGATCATTCGATTTTGGTTGTAAATTTGCGTAAATTTTAAATTTGTTTTTATAATATTACTAAAAAAATATTGGTAGTACTTATAAATTATTTGACAGTATTAATCAAACTGTCTGATCCAAGATAATATTACAATAGCATGTAATTAAGGCTATAGATGGATTTATAGCCTTAATTATTTTTAGATAAAAAAAAGAAGAAGTTATTAAAAAAATAGCATAAACAAAAAAACCATAGTATTAAATAACCCTTAAAGTTATTTAGTTGTTTAGAAAAATGGTTAACATTTATGGAATTTTGTTGGGGTGGATGTTGAGAATAGAACTTTTTTGTGCTATTTATTTAGAAATTTAATTGTTTTCATTGGTAAAATTTAAAGTTACTACAAATGTAGATTTTGATTATAAATAACAGCTATCATGAATAAATATAAATGTTTAGTAATAGATCCGCCTTGGAATCAAGGTAAGACAGGCAAACGCATAGTAAGGCCAAACCAAGATTTAAAATTAGATTATCCTACAATGACAAAAGCAGAATTATTGAAATTACCAGTTAATGAATGGGCTGCTCAAAATTGTTTTTTATGGTTATGGGTAACAAATAGCAAAGATAAAAAAACTAGAGAACCATTTTTACAAACTGCTTTTGACTTAATTGATGAGTGGGGCTTTAATTTTTATACGCTGATCACCTGGGACAAAAAAACAGGACCATGTCCATTTGGTCCGTATCAAATTACTACAGAACAAATATTGTTTTCATATAAAGGCTCTGCTAAATTTAAATCAAAGTCACTAGGGAAATTTCAGACTATGTTTACTGAATCATCAACTGCACATAGCGTTAAACCAGCAAGTTTTTATGCTAAAATATGCAAATATTTTGATGGTCCACGATTAGATGTTTTTGCCAGGCAAGTGCGGCCAGGATTTGACGGTTGGGGTAATGAATACGGTAAATATGAAGGATCAGTAAAAAAACCTCGCTCATTAGCTAAAATTAAACAGGTATTACAAATAGCATAATATGCCATTAATTACAAAGGTGTTACAAAAACAAGGTAAAAACCGAGATCGTGTTTATGTTTATATTGATGATCAATTTTGTATTTCAATTAGGGCACGAACTTGGATTGGAATGGATCTTGCAGAAGGATCTAAGATCAGTTGTGAAGAAATCAAGATCCTTGAACGAAACTTTTGGAAAAAATTATATGGTGTACAATCATGGAAGCGTGAAAAAGTAAGAATAAATCGGGTTATCAATTGGTTTACCAAGTACATTCCACAAGTTGAGGTGATATTAGTTGGCTTGGGTGCAGATCGAAATGATTATTTAGAAAATATTTATTCAGAAAAACATGGTGCGCCAGACTTAAGCATTAGACTACATAATTCAGAAATTGAGGTTATTGCGTTAGAGGTTAGTGGAACTGAAAAAAGGCACGGTGGTGGTTATTGGATCCGAAAAGATAAAATTGATTATATTCAAAATCATCGAAAACGAGATATTTGGGTGGTTTTACATTATCAATTACCAAAAGAAGAGTTTGTATGGTTAAAAATTATTCCTGATAAATCTTATAACACTAAAGTAATAAACCTTAAAGGTGCAGATGAATATTATATTACATTAACTAATGATGCAGAAGAAATTAAGACATCAAATTATTTTAAAGATTATATTTTAGCCAAATTGAACAAAGTGTGATGTAGTATAGTAATGCTAAAATTTATGGTAAAAAGTTTATAATAAGCTAGATAATATCAGTAATACTGCCAAAAACATATACAAATGAAAACATTAGTAGAGAAGTATATATATCAAGTGTTTTAGTTTTTGAGGCCAGGGACTTACTATCAGGGCTGAAGGTAACGCTATTGACGGGGTCGGTATGGCCAGTTAGGGTTTGGTTATTAGTAGGGTCAGTTAAGCTCCAAAGGCGTACTGTATTGTCACGGCTACCTGAGGCCAGGAACTTACTATCAGGGCTGAAGGTGACGCTACGGACGTAGTCGGTGTGGCCAGTTAGGGTTTGGTTATTAGTAGGGTCAGTTAAGCTCCAAAGGCGTACTGTCTTGTCCTCGC
>CAIVQA010000068.1 GCA_903907935.1 uncultured Francisellaceae bacterium | reverse complement strand
TTATCTTTATGATCCAAAAATTTCTAATGTATTTTCTAACAAAGAAAAATTTGTCATTGCTAATATAAATGGCAATAAAAATATTAATGGAGCTGGTCTTGGAAATCAATTTTTTACATTTTCTTTTGCTTATACTTATGCAAAAAAAATAGGCGCAAAAAAAATTTTTATAAAAAACATTGCCAATTGTGAAAATAAAACAGAAGATTTCAAAGATATATCAAAAAGATGTTATGGGCTACATAAATTTGGAATTAATTATCCAATCATAGATGATTTGAATACCTTTAAAAAAAAATACAATGTATCTACGCATGAAATTTATCAAGTAAATCAATTAAAACAATTAAATCCAACCAATCAATCATATTTTTATAAAGCTTTTATAATTTCTCCTACTTTTGATTCTAAAATGCCTAGGTTTTTTAAAGAATATAAAGATGAAATCAAAAAATTATTCATATACAAAGAATCATTATCTAAAAATGCAAAGAAAATTTTAAATCAAATAAAAACTAGCGATAGTATCTCTATACACATTAGACGTAATGATTTTATTAATAGAAAATGGGTTTTTCCATTATCATATCAGATCCAAGCAGCACATGTGCTAGCTACTAAAATTACAAATCCCACTTTTTTTATTTTTAGCGACGATCAAGAGTATACTAAAAAATATTTTAATAACATTAATAATATAAAAATGGCCTTGCATTTTGCCGACATGAATTATATTAATAAAATTTATAAAATGCTGAATAATGATGCAATCTACGTTTCAAAAGAAATTAACCATTCTCTAGAAGAATTCCATTTAATGTCCCAATGTAAACATAATATCATTCCCAACAGTACATTTAGTTGGTGGGCCTCTTTTCTGAATAAAAACCCTAATAAAATTGTTATTGCACCATTATCTGCTCCAATAGAACAATTAAATCCAGAGCCTCCAGAAGGAGAAAATTGGATCCAAATAGATCCATATTATACTGATCGCACATGAGTTTTTGGTATTCTAAAAAAATAATGAGCGGTGTCTGAGCCCCATACTATTGCTGTTAGCTTTGCTAAACGCAGGGCGAGTTCAGTGAATTATTTTTTTAGAATACCAAAAACTCATTAGTCGAGAATATAGAAATTGAACATCCTTGTTCAAAAAAAGATTTATTTTTTATATAGTTTTTCTTAACTGATAACGCAATTCTGGACCATAAGATGGATTAGAGTCCACATCATAGACCTCCATACCTGCTTTAGCATTAGATTTCCAAGAACCTGGATTATCTAATCTTGCTGTTGAATCTAGTGCAGTAACCTCTGTTCCATTTATTTTGTAGCCATCTTGTTTTAATTTCCCTAAATATTGTAGTAAAACACAAGTTTCTGCAGTCCCAGTCCCTCGGTATTGTTTAGGCATTGGTTTATCTTCCAATTCAAACTCTCTTACAATTTCACTAGAAGGCAGCCGACTCCAAGCCTCAACTCTATTTAAGAAAGCCATTTCTGCATGATCAACTACACTACTACCACCTATATTACACATACCTAAAAATGTATTATTTTCGGCATCACTAACAACAAAACCACCATATAAATGTAGTTTTGGATCAACTGGTTCACCACTTTCTTTTAAGTCAAATCTATCACTTAATTGTTTTACTCTTGCTGTAGTCGCAGGTAAATCTACTGTTCTACCATGAGCAAATTTTCCACGTACAAGTGGTTGACTGTTTACATAAGTGTACACAACCTCTGCATGCTCTGGTTTAATCGCCTCAAAATGAAAATTGGTATTATTATATTCAACATCCATAGTCACTTCTGTTCTTTTATCGCCTTTTTCAATTGATATATCGGCTACTGGGGCAACAAATCCTATTTGTGTAGCTTTATAGGCATTATATTCTCTTATAGCCTTTTCTTTAATTGTTAACTCATTATCTTCTTCGTACATATTTTTTCCTTCTTAAAATTAAATTTTAACTGTTATTTAATTTTAATAACATGTTTTAATTACAACTTCAAGCAAGTATAGAACCTACTATACAATCTGCACTATTTTTTTCTTTATACTGCATATACAGTAATTTAACAGCTGTCTCTATGGCATATATTTTGTTTTTATCGCTTTGTATTTCGACAACCAATTTTTGTAATTTTTCTATAGTAGCTTCGCTTTGTTTTAACAAAATAGCTGCATTATTATCAACCAAATATTGTGCATTTTTTGTTTGATGATCATCTATTGCCCAAGGTAATGGTATCAAAATAGCCGGCATACCCATGAACATTATTTCAAAAACCGTAGATGCTCCAGCCCTACAAATTACTAAATCAACCGCCAAATATGTATCTAACATATTATCTATAAATGGTTTTATCTCGTAAATATTTTGTTGTGCATATTTTTGATACAAATTACAAGTATTCAAAAAATCTTTTTCTCCAGTTTGATGCAAAATTTTAATGTTTGATAAACCACCTAGCGCTTGAGGAATAGTTTGATTTAAAAATTGGGCACCACGACTACCACCCAACACTAATATTCTAAGTATCTTAGGATCTTTATTTGGTGGTAACGAATTATGATTTAATAAATTTTGTCTAATTGGTAGCCCAGTTAAACTAATTTTATTTTTATAGCTACATGTTTTAGGAAAACTATTCGGAAAAGATTCTAAAATTTGATCAGCAAAATATGCCAAAATACGATTACTGCTCCCTGCTATGGAATTTTGTTCATGAATAATTAATTTTTTATTTAAAATCCATGCAGCAATACCTACTGGACCTGCAACAAATCCTCCCATACCTAACACCACATTGGGATTTAATGAATGTATAATTTTTAAAGATCGCCAAATAGCAACCAAAATATTAAATGGTGCTAAAATTTTAGTAATTAAATTTTTACCTCTAAATCCAGCTATTTTTATATAATAAATTTCTATATTGTTTTTAGGGATCAAAGTTGATTCTAGACCATTTTGTGTACCAATCCATATAACCTTATGGCCATTAGCAATTAATTTTTCAGCTATAGCTAATCCAGGAAAAATATGTCCTCCTGTACCACCTGCTGCAACTAAAATTGTTTTTTGCTCCATAATTCAACTGTATATTACCAAACGTAAAACTCAAGTAAATTAGCATAATAAGTTAACCGCCTTAAGCATAATACTGTTCGCATATTAGGAACGTGCACACCATAAGCTCCGGCATTTACAAACTGCGGTCCGTAACTCGCATGCCTTCGGCATGCTCAGACAGTACGGTCCTCGTTTTGCAAATGCCGGAGCTTATGGTGTGCATATTACTTGTTTTCGGTACTCTAAAAAACAAGGAGTGTTGTTTGAACCTTCCTGGTCCCTAGTTGCTTTTTGCTTTGCGAAAGGTGAGTTTCACGACTTGTTTTTTAGAGTACCGAAAACTAACATGCGAACAGTATAAATGAACTGACATTCTTGACTAACCTAGAATTTTTTGTAAAATCGTAACTCATCATGAATGAATACCAGATTGCAGGTGATTTAGGCTTTAATGGATCAGAGTTTGAATTGCTCTCACGGTTCATGTTACACAAAAAACCGCTTATTGATTGGAAAGTTTGTGATTTTAAAGATTATATCAATTATGTTATCGAAATCCGAAAACAAATTAAAATTAATACCATAAATTCCAATGTTGCTTTTTTTGAAAGCTCTCACCTTGGTTTAGCCCGTCATGAATATCAAAAAAACCATTTTCAATATTCCTATCAACGCTACGATTTAACTTTAATTGATGATAATTGGCTTAGTAAAATCTATAATATTGATGTACCTTACTTCAAAAGTAATGGACTTTTCGTTAAATCCGGGATGTCAGCATTTTTAGGAAGTATTTTAACACTAAAAAGATTATACCCTGATTTTAAATCTCTTCACTATGCTAAAGATGGTTATTTTGAGGTAAACGATATGTTTACGCATCACCTTAATTTATATCAGATCACTTATTTTGGTGAAGAAAGTATAAGTCAACCAGATATTGCAATTTTAGATAGTACAACTCACATAGTTGATCAAATTCACTGGATCAATGCAAAGGTTATTATTATTGATACCACCTGTTGGGCAACCAGTGATCCTATTCTTTATAGTTTACTTGAAAGCTTAAAAGATTATTCGGGATTGATAATTTTGGTTCGTAGTCATATTAAACTTGATTGTTTTGGCTTAGAAATAAATCGATTAGGATCTATTGTTATTTTAGCTAATACCAATTTAACAAATATTGATCTCAAATTTAAAGAAGCATGCCATGAAACTGCATGTAATATTGGTTGTAACTTTAATATAGAAGATTGCTATCCGTGGTTGTTTAATAAACAATTTCATGAATTAAGCAAGATGCGTACCAATAGAATAAAATATTATACTAATAAAATTTATAAAAGATTAATTAATGAACAAAATATAGATTTTCCAATATCTAAAGGTCAACATGATTTATTTATTATGGCAAAATTTACTAGAACTAATAAAAAATCTAGTAAAAAATTTAAACTTGGCGATCCAGTAGTACGTTATGCACGCCAAGTATGCACTATCGCAAAAAAAGTAGGCTTACCTTTAGTGCCTTCTTCTAGTTTTGGATTATGTTATAGCTCTTTTGATGGTCATCATAATCGTAATGGAGCCGATGCTTACCTTCGTTTAGCCCCAAGTCCAAATATGAACGAAGCACAAGCAGATCAAATTGCTGATTTTTTTATTGAGTGGCTTCCTAAAGGAAATAAATAGCAATGACAAAAAATATACTCTCTACTTATATTAATAACTATCAGAACCCTATCCTTATTTATGATTTAGAACAAATTAATAAAAAAATGAAATTTTTAACCGATATTTGTCAAGATTCTCCTATAAAAATACTTTTTACGGTTAAATCTTTCCCTTATCGCGAAATTATCGATCTAGCTTATAAACTCATGCCTGGCTTCGAAATTTCTAACTTAAATGAATATAATTTATTACCAAAAGGGTTAAAAGATATTATTCTGAGTATAAGCGACCCTACCGGACAATTAAATACTAATGTACCAATAGAACTTTTTCAAAAAAATACCTGTTATCTAAATTTTGATGAAATTAATGAAAATCAAATTTTAAGCTTTAATTTTAAGCCAGAGATAAATTATGGTGCTAGAGTTTCCCACACTTCACTAATCGATTGTAGTAAAAGTGAGGTTAAAGAAAGTCGGTTTGGCAACTCCATTCATAAATTGGTACAACTTAAAAATACTATTTTTACTAAAAAAATTAAAGGCTTACATCTACATAATGGATCCGAAGAAAACACTCTCGACGATTATTTAATGATGGCAGACAAAATTTTTTATACTTTAAAAAAAGAAAATATAAAAATTTCTTTCCTAAATTTAGGAGGTGGATTACATCGACTAACCGATAAAGAACTTGAAGAATTAATCCAAAAGTTAACTCCATCTTTTATGGATCATAACTTACATGGTTTCTTTGAACCTGGTAATTGTATAGTAAGGCATGCAGGTTATGCCCTTGGTAAAATTCTTTCAATTAAACAATTTAGCCAAGAAAAATATCATTTAGTATTAGATCTGTCTAATGAATGTCATCTTAAATGGGCAGAACCTATTCTTTTAAATAAAGAAACTCTACAAGCACTAGATTCTAAACAAGGACTAACTGTATTTATTGGAGGGCCAAATTGTTTTGAACATGATTGTTTGGGAATAATCAAGGTAGATCCAATAGATGGTAAGCTACCATTTAAGCTAAATGAAATTTTAGCATTCGGTAATATTAATGGCTATGCAGCAGCATGGAATACGTCTTTTAATGGTATAAATAAAGCAACCATAGCTTTTTGTTAAAATATATTAATCGCACATGAGTTTTTGGTATCCTAAAAAACAAGTGACTCGCGCCATCCTGGCGCTCGCCCTTCGGGCGCGCTTTGCGCGTCAAAATGTCTATCCTGACATTTTGTGCGTGAAACTCGCCCCGCTTCGCGGGGCTCAAACAACACTCCTTGTTTTTCTAGGATACCGAAAACTCATCAGCAGAGAGTTATTATATGTCTAAACTTAATCGTAAATTTTTTGAAAAAAACACCCTAACTGTGGCCAAAGAACTTTTAGGTAAAATTTTGGTGTTTAATAACCATCAAGGAATAATTACCGAAACTGAAGCTTATATAGGTGAAGATGATCCTGCTTGCCATGCAGCTAAAGGACGCACCACACGCACCGAAGTAATGTATGGGACAGCAGGATACAGCTATGTTTATCTAATATATGGTATGTATTATTGCCTTAATATAGTTACCGAAAAAAAAGATTTCCCAGCTGCAGTCTTAATAAGAGGAGTTATGCTTAATTCTAAACTCCATTTAGATGGTCCTGGCAAATTATGTAAGTATTTGGGTATTACAACTATACATAACAAAATCGATTTAACTTCTTCAGAATATTTTTATATTAAAAACAGCAAACAAACTTTTTCTTTTATCCAAACTCCACGTATCGGTATTAAGGTAGGTACGGAAAAATTGTGGAGATTTAAAACAGTAGAAAAAGGATAGTTTGGCACTATGTTATAGTAATCGCACATGAGTTTTCGGTACTCTAAAAAACAAGGAGTGTTGTTTGAGCCTCCTTGCCTCTAGTTGCTCTTTGCTTTGCGAAAGGCGAGTTTCACGAAAAAATGTCAGGATAGACATTTTTGACGTGTGCAACACACCCGAAGGGCAAGCGCCAGGATGGCGCGAGTCACTTGTTTTTTAGAGTACCGAAAACTCATATGGGATTACTATAGATGAAAAATTATAAAAAATATCTAAACTAACTATATGAACCTAAAATTATATTATGCCAGAAGCTCCGGATCTCTAGCAGTTCGTATCTTAATTCACGAACTTGACCTACCGTGTGATTTTATAGCAGTAAATATGAAAGCAAAAAAAACCGAAACCGGAGAAGACTTTTTAACTATAAATCCTAAAGGGGTACTACCAACCATAGTAACAGAAGACAATATCGTTTTAACAGAAAATCAAGTTATACAACAATATCTTGCTGATACATATGGACCTCAATATAATTTACAACATTTATTACCACCTACTACAGATTTTAAACGTTATCGAGTACTAGAATGGCTTAATTATGCTAGAGTGGAACTACATAATATTTGTTCATTATTGTTAAATCCAGATATACCAAAAGAATTAAAAGAACAAACTTTTAAACCAATGTTACAAAATAAATTGGCGTACCCCAATACAGAACTAGCCAATAAACATTACTTAATGGGCGATAATTTTACCATAGCTGATTGCTACTTATTCACAATTCTTGTATGGCTAAAAGACTTCAAAATAAACATTGCTGATTTTCCTAATTTAGAAAAATACTTTCTTTTCCTAAAACAACGACCTTCTATAGAAAAATCATTAATAGAAAAAAATATGCTTTAATTTAACAGCTATTGATCATGCACGTTCTTGATAATTCAAAATTTCAGTTTAGCCGTAAATACATGGATAGTTAGACCATGAAGAGAAAAATTTTTAAGGAAAAATTAAAACCTTTAACCAGACCACAACTTAATGTGTCAGTAATTTCAAAATATTATTATGAATCATCTGAAACACCACTACCCACTTCATTATCACTGAATATACCGGTTAATATACCGACAGTTTTGAACTATTATCAATTAACTGGTGATTGGAGGGAAGCAGAAAGATTAGCTGCATCACCAAAATTAAAAGAATCAATGATAAGCATAGGATCAGATTCTGGTTCAGAGCATAGTGGTGATTTTTCTGGAACATATGGCGTTCCATCACTAAATACTAATAGTTTTTCGAGTTGTAGTAAATCAACTGGTGACTTAGAAAAACCACCCATATTAACTGCACCACCTAAAATTAAAGAAGAAATCCGCAAAGATTCAGATGACGATTCAGAATATTGCAGTGAATTTTCTGGGCAGGCTACTACACCTCGTGATCGGTGTCGCAAATATACTTTCAGCTAATGAGTTTTCGGTGCTATAAAAAACAAGGAGTGTTGTTTGAGCCTCTTTAAACCCTAGTTACTCCTTAGGAACATGCACGTTACTTATTAAATTTTTCTAAATATAAATAAATTACTGGTGTAATATATAATGTTAAAACCTGCGAAAAAATTAAACCACCAACCACTGCAACCCCTAAAGATCGTTGTACTTCCATTGAAACTGAACCAATAGCTAACGCTATTGGTAACGTACCTAAAATTGCCGACATAGTTGTCATGATAATTGGCCTAAACCGCGTTAAGCATGCTTTATAAATAGCATCTTCTGGTTTTAGATTAAGATTATGTTGGTTAGAAATAGCAAAATCGATCATCATTATCGCATTTTTTTTAACAATACCAATTAAAATAATTAAACCAATAAATCCATACAAATCTAAATCAATATTAAAAATTAACAAAGTAAATAACGCACCAACAACAGCCGCTGGCAATCCAGACAAAACTGTTAATGGATGAATAAAACTTTCATACAACATTCCTAATAAAATATAAACCACCAAAACAACTATTAATAATAATACTGCTATATTATTTAACGACGACTTAAAAGTCTCAGCAACACCTGAAAACTGCATAGTTAAACCATCCGGTAATTTTAACTGTTTAGTAATCCGATCAATAGCAGTTAATGCTTTATCTAAAGATTTACCTGGTTTTAAATTAAAAGATATTGTGCCAGCTGGAATTTGTCCCTCATGATTAATCGTTAATAATTCATTACCAGCACCAATTTTTGCCATAGCACCAATAGGTACTAAACTACCATTGCTAGATCTTACTTCTAATCTAGATAAGATTTCTTGATTATTATATTGCGGCAATACCTCTATGATAACCTTATAGGTTGCCGTATCCGTATAAATAGTAGAAACTTGCAACTTTCCAAAAGCCGCATATAAAGTGTTTTCTATATCGCTCATCGCAACTCCAAAAAACGCAGCTTTTTCTCGATCTATATCCACAAAAACTTGTGGTGTTACCATTATTAAATCGTTGTTAACATCTTGTAATTCTGGTATTTTTTCTAATTTTTTTTGTAAAATTTCTACCCATTTTTGCAATTGCTCTATATTTGGATCTAATAAAACATATTGATACACCCCTTTGGTCATCCTACCTCCAACTTGAATTACTGGAATATTTTGCAAATATACTTTTAATCCTGGAACTTTATTAACTTTGTTTCGCAATTGATTAATAATATCTTGAGCTTTATATTTACGATGACTATATGGTTTTAAACGTACAATAATAAATCCAGAATTTAAAGTTTGCGATAAACCACCAGCTCCTACGTTATACACTAGACTTTCAACATCAGGATGATTTTTAATTATTTCCGCTGCTTGTTTTTGCCTTTTTGCCATTAATTCAAAACCAATATCTGGATCTGCCTCGGTAAATGCTATAAAATTGCCAATATCTTGATCTGGAATAAAACTTTTTGGCACAATTTTAAATAAAACTGCACTACAAATAATAGTTAACACAAATATACGTAAAATTATTTCTTTATGTTGTAATGCCCATAACAAACTAGCTTGATAAGCATTAAATACATTTTTATATAATTTTTCGCTTAACTGAAAAATTCCAATTGTACTACAACTATCGTTTAATTTTAAAAACCGACTTGCTAACATTGGAGTTAACGTTAATGAAATAATACCTGATAATAAAATTGCAATAACAGTAGTTACAGCAAATTCATGAAACAACCTACCAACCATGCCATCCATAAATAAAATTGGAATAAAAACTACTATTAATGAGGCCGTAATAGAAACAACCGTAAATCCAATTTCACCAACACCATCTAGTGCAGCATTAATAGGTTTTTTACCTTGTTCTAAATTACGCATAATATTTTCTAACACTACAATAGCATCATCCACAACAAAACCAACTACTAAAGTTAACGCTAATAAAGATATAATATTTAAACTAAATCCTAACAGCTCCATAAAGGCAAAAGAAGCGATAATAGATAGAGGTAAAACAATACTGATTATTAATGCAGCCATTCTATTACGTAAAAACATAAAAATTACACCGACCACCAAGCAAGCCGCAATTATTAAAGTACGTTCTACATCCTCAACCGCCAATTTAATTGAAGGTGATCTGTCGTATATCGTAACTAAATTAATATTTTTTGGTAATTGTTTTTCTAAAATTTTTAACTGTTTAAAGATGTTTTTTACTACTTCAAGAGTGTTAGTTCCAGGTTGTCGTTGAATTGATAAAACAATACTACGCTGATTATTAAACCAACTTGCTATTTTAGTATTTTCTACACCGTCTATAGCTTGTCCTATTTGTTGTAATCTAATTGGCACTCCACCTCTAAATGCTACTATTAAATCACGATACGCCTTGGCATTATTAAGTTGACCGTTTGCTTTTATTGGTAATTCCTGAGATTTTGTACTTACTGTACCAATTGGTAAATTTACATTTGCTTTACTTAAAGAACCTGCCACTTCTAAAAAAGGTAATTGATAAGCTGATAATTTTTCTGGATCTAATTGTATTCTAGTTGCATATTTTTGTGAACCAAAAATATTAACTTGCGCCACACCGTTTACCATAGATAAGCGCTGTCCCAGCAAATTCTCTGCATAATCATCTACAACAAATAGTGGTTCTACGTCCGAATGCATAGCAAGATATAACACTGGTGCTTCTGCAGGATTTATTTTTACATATACCGGAGGATTTGGCATGTTATTGGGTAATTCATTTAAACTAGCTGCAATTGCAGATTGCACATCCAACGCTGCTCCATCAATAGTTCGATCTAAAGTAAATTGTAATATTATTTGAGTAATACCCAACGAACTACTAGATGTCATAGAATCTATTCCTGCAATGGTAGAAAAACGTTTTTCTAAAGGAGTTGCAATAGAACTAGCCATGGTTTCTGGACTAGCACCAGGCAGCGCCGCGTTTACTACAATTGTTGGAAAATCTACATCTGGCAATTGACTAACAGGTAATAAATAATATCCATAAACTCCGAACAATAATAATGCTGCCATTAATAATGTTGTCATTACCGGTCGTTCAATAAAAGTTTTACTTATATGCATATTCTCACTCTAGTCTTTATATATATTAATCGCACATGAATTTTCGGTATCCTAAAAAAATAATTGACTAGCGCCATCCTGGCGCTTGCCCTTCGGGCGCACTGCGTGCGTCAAAAATATCTATCCTGGACATTTTTTGCGCTGAACTCGCCCTACGCTCAAGAACGCTAACAGCAGCAGCATGGGGCTCAAACACCGCTCATTATTTTTTTAGGATACCAAAAACTCATGTGCGATCAGTATATATCTCAACTATATCATCATCTGTTAAATGACCATGCCCCTCAGTAACTACCGTTTGTCCAAATTGCAAACCATCTACTACTACAATTTGATCTTTTGTAATCGGACCTGTTTTTACTAATACTCTTTTAACTTTTGCAAAATAACTATTTTTGTTATCTTTAATTTTTTCAGCTATATATACATAAGCACCTTGCTGACCTTCCTGTACCGCACGACTAGGAACAACTAACGCATTAGACAACTGTTTAATTGTTAAAACAATATTAACAAATTGTCCTGGCCAAAAAGCTAAATCACAATTACAAAATTCTGCTTTTAACGTAATCATACCATTCAAACTATTTACTTGATTATCAAGAAAAATTAATTTACCAATTTTTTCTTCATTACCAAGTTTTACCTCTAAATTTTCTAAATCATTAATATTTTTAATTAATTCTGGTAAATGTTCCTCTGGTATAGTAAATAACACATTAATTGGATTCATTTGATTAATACTAACTAAACTAGCTCCTGCAGAAGCTTTAATAGCATTACCTGGATCTATTAAAATTTGACCAACAGTACCAGTAATAGGCGCATAAATTTTAGTAAATTCTAGTTGAACTCTAGCTGCATCAACAGCTGCAATAGATGCCTGTACCATCGCCTCACTTTCTTTAAAATTTGTTAATATTTGTTCATAATCCAAATCCGATACAAATTTATTTCTATGTAGTTTTTCATACTTTTTTAACTGTAAACAACTATTTTGTAATTGTGCCCGATCTCGAGCTAAATTGGCTCTTGCTTGATCATAAGCTGCTTGTAATGGTTCTGGATCTATTTCAAATAATAACTGCCCACTTCTAACCAATTCTCCTTCTTTAAAACCAGCATTTATAATAATTCCATCTATTTGCGATTTAACAACAATTGTTGTTAATGGTTGCACATTACCAGATGAACCAATATCAACTTTAACATTTTTTTGTATCACTTTGCTTGCAGCAACGACAAATTTTTGTTTAGAATTAAATTTAAAATTAGAAAAAATAGTTATAACATGAGTAAACAAAGAAACACATAGTAATAAAACACACGCGATCGCAGTTAATCTATATTGTTTAGAAAAACGATAATACTTATTAAATCCACTACGTACTAATTCCAGGATCTTTTGGAGTTTTTTTGGAACTTGCATCTGGTTTCTTTTTTTCAGGTTTAGATGTTTTTTGTACATGCCGATTAGTAATGCTTAATAAAGGTTTTCTTGCCATGGTTTGTTCTCGTGTTGTTGGTTGTTTACTAGAAGAGGTCGCAACATCTTTAACAAAATCATCCAATCTAACATTGGTTCCATTAAAATAATGATCATATAATTTTGGTAAATATTCGCTTGCTTTATTTGATTCTATAATTTTAGTTGTTACATTCCTAAAATTACGTAATCTATTGTTCAACTTTAAATCTGAACAACTAAAAAAATTTATAATGCTATTGGCGGTTTTTTTAGTTTTACGATCTACACTAAAATGTTGCACTGCTTTTGCGACTCCAACAATCGGAGCTGCTGGTATTGCCCAAGCTGCAAAAGAAACAAAAGCTACCCCTTCTAAAAATGGCGTAATAACTTTTTTAAACTTTGGAGCCTTTTCTATAAGAAAATTATGCAACTTAACTAGCGGGGTTGTTTTACTTTGTATGGATTTATCAAGTTCCTTTTTAAAAGCAACCAATTCAGAAAAATTTGCAGATGTATTTTTTCTTTCTAAGAAAGCTGTTTTATGTTGTTTAAATATTGCTAATTCTTCGTCTATTTTTTGTAATTCTTTTTTGGATGTTTCAATATGATGTTCACTCAAATTAATATTTTCAGAAAAATAATGTTTAAGTTCATTAACATTTCTTGGTACTGAAAAATCTAATTTACCACTATCATTCAATAAGTTTTCAAAAAAAACAGTTAAATGTTCATCATTACTTTTGTTATATTTGTCAACAAGTTCGGTTAAATGTTGTATTTTTTTTAATTGTAAGTTTTTATATTCTTGATCTAACAATATATTTTGTTTGCTTTTTTCGGCTGGACTTATTTCCATATTTAGATTTAGCTTTATTTTACGATCTATGTTTTCACTGATCTCTTTTTCTTGGTTGTTTAATAACTCAAGCTCTCCGCGAAAAACACCATCTTGTTC
Organism: uncultured Francisellaceae bacterium; assembly: GCA_903907935.1. Taxonomy (GTDB): domain Bacteria; phylum Pseudomonadota; class Gammaproteobacteria; order UBA6186; family Azoamicaceae; genus UBA6186. Next base: position 10,808 of record CAIVQA010000068.1, on the reverse strand, counting down.
AAATCTACTTATAATTTGTTCTTGATTATATTCCAGAGCCTCTTTAGCAAGAACAAATTGCTCGATTTTTTCTGATAATTGTTGTTTAATTCTTTTTAATTCTTCCATTTTACTATTGCAAACATAAGACAATTCTTGATCATCCAAGTAAGACACATCTTTTCGTTTTGCTATTTTTGATAAACGATCATGTTCTTCTTTTCTAAGTAAATGTAGTTGTTCTTCTGTAATTTTAGATTGCTCTAACAAATCTCTTAATGCTTTTTCTACCATTATAAGTTGCCGTCTTGATGTATCATCAGATCCAGAATTACGCATATTATTAAGTGCTGTTTCTCTTCTAATTAATTCTTCAACTGGCATTTTACTATAATCAGGTTCTACTCTTTTTTCTTGTTTTAAAATATTACTAATAGCATCTTCTACCGCTTTTTTACCCGATTCAACTAATTTTTCTCGTTTATTTTGCGATGCATCAAATTCTAAAGTTCCAACACCAACAGTATCTACAAAAGCAATATTAGCTCCATATTTTTTTTGCAAATTAGCTTCAGACATTTTGGCTTCAACTATAGCTTTACCGAAACGATATTTACGTTTAATAGGGATTTTACTTTCAATTTTTTTGTGTTGATCTTTTGATGAACCATCCACAAAACTTAAGGCAAAAGCCTTTGGATTACCACCATGCCCATTTAACCCATCTCGTAATATATAAGGTTCTTTATTAAAAACATCTGGTAAATTTTCTAACAATCCACCGTCTACTATTAAATCTTTTTTTCCTGATTGATCGACTTTAGTAACTGGCTTGTATGCAACAGGAAAACCAGCAGAAATTCTAGCAGCATCTACAATTCGCATATCTGGGCTTAAAGTAGCGTTATAATACTCTAGTTCTTCTGTAGAAATGTTAGATCCAGTTAAAGTAAGTTTTTTAAATTGGCTACCAGGAATTTTAGTTAATTCTGCTAATTCTTTAAAGGTAATATTAGGATTTCCAGTTTTTCTAGCTACAATATCACCAAGCCAATATCTAAGTGCATCACCTCTCCACATCCCTAAATCTGAACTAAATGCTAACCCAACAACATCATCTATTATTTTTGCATGTCCAGAAACTGCAGATTCCACCCAACCAGGTTCTTGTTTATCTTGGAAGGCTCTAAAATCAATTCCAACCATTTCTTGTTTCAGTTCTTCTGGAGTACAACCAATTGCAATCAAAGTAGCCATAAGACCACCAGCCGAACTACCTGCAACTTCTTCCAATTGTGCAAGTATACCTTGTCGTTCTAGCTCTTCTACTGCACCTACATAGCCTATACCCTTCATCCCTCCACCTTGAAGAGTTAAATAACGAATATCTCGTATTGAAGAAGTATCCGGAATAAGATCTTTCATAAAAAATTCCCATACATGCCAATTACTTGCATATGCAGCTGTTTTAAGTCGCTACCATCCAATACATAATCGGCCAGTTGCTCTATTCTTTTAATGGCAGTTTGGGAAGAAATTTGGGATTTTATTATTGAAACTACCTGGGATTTGCTGATCTTATCTCGGTGCATAACCCGAGAAATTTGTAATTGTTGGTTACAAATAACTAATATTATTCTATCAATATTTAAATGTTTTAATATAGAAAATAAATTATGTAACAAAGGGATTTCTATAATACAGCAAGTGCTATCTTTAAGCTTTAAATCTAGTATTTTTTGAGAAATTTTTTTTAAAACTTTTTTATGCAATAATTTTTCTAAAAATAATCGTTTTTTTTTACTTTTAAAAATTTTGGTTCTAATTTTTTTTAAATCCAAGGTATTAAAATAACAATTAATTTGTTCTTTAATATATTGGTTATTGATTATTAATTCTTTAGCAATTTGATCTGCATAAATTACTGGAATATTTAATTGTTCAAAAGTTAAAGAAGCATATGTTTTGCCAGAACCAATACCTCCAGTTATGGCAATAAGCATTACTTCCAATACCAGTTATTTATAGCCGTCCCCCATAACATTGCAATCCAACCTGCTATAGCTAAATATGGGCTAAACGGTATTGGTGAATCTTTATTTAATTTTTTTAATAAAATACATGTTCCACCAACTAAGCTACCAATTGCCGTAGAAATAAAAATAATAATTGGCAAAGATTGATAACCAAACCATGCCCCTAACATAGCTAATAATTTAAAATCACCTTGTCCTATTCCATCTTTACCAGTAATAATTTTAAAAATCCAATAGACAACCCAAAAAGCCAAATATCCTACAATGGCTCCAATAACGGCATCAGGTAAACTTACAAAAAAATTAAATTTATTAACAATTAACCCTAACCATAGCATCGGTAAAGTTATCTCATCTGGGATTAAATATTCTTGAAAATCAATTCCTGCTTGTAAAATTAATGTCCAAGTAACAAGCAAAGCAAACATCGTTTCTAATTTTATACCAAACTTACAACCAACAATTAATGAACAAATTGCTGTAACAGCCTCAGTAATTGGATATCTAATAGCTATTTTCTGTTTGCAATAACGACATTTTCCTTTTAAAAGACAATAACTAATAATTGGAATATTATCTATTACAATTATTTTTTGCTTACAATTAGGGCAATGTGATCTAGGTAAAAATAAATTTAACCCCAATTTAGGGGGTTTATTAAACTTTGGTTGTAAATTTAAATAATCATAACACTGAATAAACCAGTCAAAATACAATATTTTAGGAATTCTATATACTGCTAAATTAATAAAACTACCTATCGCCAAACCTATTGCAAAAATAAAAATATAAAATAATACTATTAAATCAAAATGCATTACATTACCGATCCCATTTTGAAAATTGGTAAATACATGGCAATTACTAAGCTACCGACTAATACTCCCAAAATAGCCATAATTAATGGTTCAAGTAAAGTAGTTAATCCATCAACTTTAGCATTAACTTCTTCTTCGTAAATTGAGGCTACTTTATCTAGCATTTGTTCTAATGAACCAGACTCTTCACCAATTGAAACCATTTGCACTACCATTACCGGAAATATCCCACTTCTTTGCATTGCAAATTGTAAATTTTGCCCAGTAGATATTGTATCCTTTATTACAATTATTGCTTCTTGATAAACTATATTACCAGTCGCTTTAGCTACCGAATTTAAAGCTTCGTTTAATGGTACACCTGCTGCAAATGTAGTAGCTAATGTTCTAGTAAATTTAGCTATTGAAGCTTGATGTATAATTGGACCAAAAATAGGCATTTTTAACACTAAACGTTGCATTAAATTACGAAATAGTCTATTTCGTTTATAACTACGAAAAAAGAACCAAACTAAAAAAACAACTACTCCACCTATTTTTAAACCATGTTTTTGTATAAAATCTGATAAACTTAATACTGCTAAAGTAAAATCTGGTAATTTTGCACCAAACCCATCAAATAACGTTTTAAAAGTAGGAACCACTTTAATTAATAATACTATACTAACTATTAAAGCAACACTTAATACTGCAGCAGGATAATACATAGCTTTTTTTATTTTTTTCTTTAAAGTTTCGGTTTTTTCTTTATAATTAGCAACCCTAGCTAACATAGTATCTAAAGAACCAGATTGCTCCCCTGCTTCCACTAAACTACAAAATAAATCATCAAATATTAAAGGAAATTTTTTTAATGCTGCAGAAAATGATTTACCAGCTTCTACTTCTTCTTTGATACCTTCTACCATTTCCCTATAACTCTTTTTTTCTGCTCCATCTATAACTACATTTAATGCTTGTACTAAAGAAATCCCAGAACTTTGCATGGTTGCCATTTGCCTACTAAAAATTGCTATATCTTGATCTTTTAAACCTCCACCAGAACTAGTTTGTTTCCCTTTAGCCTTTATGCTAATAACTTCTATACCTTGCTTCCTTAATATAGTTTTAGCCATAGAGATATTAGGAGCTATAACTTCACTTTTTACAGTAGTACCTTTAGATTTTGTCTGATAAACAAATACTTTATTATCTCTTAATTTAAACATAATTAATCTCTCGTTATTCTAGAAACTTCTTCTAATGAAGTTAACCCTTTTCGTACTTTATGTAGACCAGCTTTACGTAAAAACCATACATTTTCTTGTAGTGCTTGATTGGCTACGTCTAAAGAAGTACCACCGTTCATTATAATTTCACCAATACGTTTAGAAATTGGCATTACCTCGTAAACACCAACTCTACCTTTAAAACCATTTTTACATTTTTTACATCCAACAGCTTTAAAGATATGCAGATCCGACGTTAAATCTTCTTGAGTAAAACCTATTCCTAAAAGAGCTTTTTCTGGGACCTGTACTTCTTCTTTGCAAAAATCACATAATTTACGAGCTAAGCGTTGTGCAATAATTAAATTAACTGAAGTAGCCACGTTAAATGCTGGTACTCCCATATTTATTAACCTAGTTAAAGTTTCTGGGGCACTATTAGTGTGCAGAGTAGATAATACCATATGCCCAGTTTGAGCTGCTTTAATAGCAATTTCAGCTGTTTCTAAATCACGAATTTCTCCCAACATTATAATATCTGGATCTTGACGCAAAAAAGATCTAAGCGCTGCAGCGAAGGTTAATCCAGCCTTAACATTAACATTTACTTGATTAATTCCAACTAAATTAATTTCTACTGGATCTTCTACTGTGGAAATATTACTTTCTTCATCATTCAAGATATTTAATGCAGTATATAAGGATACCGTTTTACCACTACCAGTTGGACCAGTTACCAACACCATACCCTGTGACAAATGAATCGCTGACATAAATAATTCTTTTTGAAATTCTTCATAACCTAATGCATCTATACCTACTGTAGCTGAAGTTGGATCCAAAATCCGCATTACTACTTTTTCTCCAAATAAAGTAGGACAAACACTAACACGAAAATCCACTGCTCGTGTCTTAGTAATTCTCATCTTAAATCTACCATCTTGTGGGATACGTTTTTCTGAAATATCTAATTTAGACATGATTTTTACTCTAGAAGATAATCTTTGACTTAACGCAACTGGTGGTTGGCCATATTCATGCAATATACCATCTTGGCGAAACCTTACCCGGTACATACGTTCATAAGGCTCAAAATGAATATCTGAAGCCCCACTAGTAATCGCTTCTAAAATAACTTTATTAATAAAACGTACTATTGGTGTATCTTTGTCATCTGCCGCATCTGTAGCATCTATAGTATCGTTACCAACATCTAATGATTCTAATTCTTCATCATTCAAATTACTTAAAAAATTAATCTCCATCTTAGATAGAGCTTTTTTCATAACATCATGTAATTTGTAATACTCTGCAATAATTGGTTCTATAGTTAAATTAGTTTGAAATCGAATATCGTCTAATATTTGCAGAGATAATGGATCATATACGGCAATAAATAAGCGATCGCCCCTCTTATATAATGGAAATATTTTATATTGTTCCATAGTAGCAGGTTTAATATCTGCTATCGTAGGCATATTGGTAATTTGATAAGCATTTAAATCAAAATAAGGAATACCAAATTCTTCAGACATAACTTTAGCCAAAACTGCAGTATCAATTTTGTCTTCATCAATTAAAAAAGCAATTAAAGATTTATTTTTTTTGGTTGAATCTTGAATGGCTTGATCAACCACTTCTTGTGTTAACAAGCCCTTTCCTACTAAATGTTTGGCAACCCCAGCTACACTATCCATAATTACTCATATAATGACGTAAATATATCGATTATAAATTCAATTGTTATATTATTAGTATCGTAAAAATAATGAAAAAAAATAGCTTTTATAGTGTATTTTTAATATTAATTTAATCGATTGTGCTAGGTCGACGATAATCTTTCCCTAACTTAACAGACACCAAAAGGTGTTAGTGTCTGATACGTTGGGGTAAATTTAATATTTCTCTATGTTAGTAATATGCACTCCATAAGCTCCGGCATTTGCAAAACGAGGACCGTACTGTCTGAGCATGCCGAAGGCATGCGAGTTACGGACCGCAGTTTGTAAATGCCGGAGCTTATGGAGTGCACGTTCCTTAGTATAAAATTAATATTTTTTTCGCAAAATAAAAACAGTTTTATCACTAAAACTGTTTTTATTGAAAGTATTTATGACATTAGAAAGAAGGAGAGCTGCTACCAGGACCACAACTTCCAGGGAAATAAGTAGAAGGTGCATTTGGTGCACTAGCAGTAGTGTAAGCTCCTCCAGGTGAATAAGTATATACATTACACGTCCAGGTTAAAATAGGACTTTGTGAACTACTTCCTGGTGTATAAGTACCAAGTAATTGAACTATTGGTTCACCATTTAAAAATCCTGTACTTTGTCCGACTATACTATACCTGACAATATAAGGACCAGATCCTGAGCCCTGAGTAGTACCACTACCAGCAGGAGATACAAGTGTACTAATATAGGTATCTGTTGGTTGCTGTATAATAGAACCCATTATACCTTGTTGCGGGAAATAACCATTAACCGCATGATATTCTGCAACTTTTTTCATTACATCGTTACCAAATGCTAATAAGTGAGTTAATCTAGCACGAGAAATGTAACTTTCGTAAGAAGGTACCGCAATAGACGCTAAAATACCAATAATTGCAACCACAATCATTAATTCTATTAACGAGAACCCTTTTCTGGTTGCTTGCTGTAATTTATTTTCAATTTGTAACTCCATAGTTACTATCCCCCAAAAAATTTATAAAATTATTATCAACAATTATTATTAATAATAGCTTAATTTAAAAAATATTTGGTTATATATAAAAAATTTTTATATATAACCGGCTATACCAATAAGGTCTTTAGCCAATGGTCTTGATAATAATTTGTCTCATAAAAGGAATTATGTCTATTAATGTATCTAAACCATAATAATATAATTGAAGAATAACAGTTCGAAATAAATTGACCTGAGAAGAATGGATAATCATACCACTTTTTTCTATCATTATTTCTTGATACATGCCTTTATTATAAGATGGTAAAGATGAAAAACAATGACCATAATTTTTTAGATTACCACCTAACCCAACTTTGTTAGCTCCCATTAATAATGCATCTTTAGAATACGTAGTTGGCAACTCTCTTTCTAATAATTTTGCAAAAACCTCATTATAAGAAATATCAGATGTTTTTTTTATTTCTATATGATTATTATGCAAATATGCAGAAATCATTAAATCGTCACTTAAAAAACAACTTAACGGTACATTATCTACTAACGAAAAAATATCATCATTAAAAAATTTTCTCAAATAAAGAACACCATTAAATCCTTGCACTACCAATCCAAGTTGATCATTTAAAGTAATTATACTTGGGTATAAGTTAAATGTGGGAACAAAAACAAAATTCAAAGAAGCTCCTGTAATTACCGCATTATAATTACCAATAACACTTTTTTGAATTAAATCTCTTATTGCATGTTTTGGATAAATTCTATCATCATCAAAAGTAACTATAATGGTATTAGGATCGCGTTCTTTTTCTAAAGTACCTATAAGCTTAGTTGCCGGACCATAATCTTTAGTTCTATTAATAATTATGTTTGGATAAGATTGAAGCCACTTAGGAATAACATATTCTTTATTTTCTCGTTTAAATACGTATGGTACATTTACATAAACTCTTGTTGGTTTAATACTTTGTCTAAAAATAGAATCCAACACAGGTTTTATAGTATAAATTCTATATGGGGTGGTAGTTAAAGATACTACGATATCAACCGGATTTTTCGTTAATTTATGCTTTACCCGTAAAGTAGTAACCGGGCCAATATAAACAAGTATGATTACTGCTACTAAATAAATTAGTCCTATAGCAATAAAAATATAACTACAATATTTTAATAATTTTTGTTTCAAAATAATTAATCCATAGTCTTAATGATAATTTTTTTCATAAAAGGAATTATGTTAATTAACCTATCTAAGTAATGGTAATATACTTGGAGAACAACCGTTTGAAACAAATCATTCTGATACCAAAAATTAATCGTACTGCTTTTATCTAATATTATTTCTTGATATCTAGCTTTACCATAAGACGGCAAGGTCGTTAAACAATGACTATAATTTTGTAGATTACCACCCAAACCTACGTTATTAGCTCCCCTGAGCAACGCATCTGGTGAAGAATTGGTTGGCATCATGCGCCATAATGATTTTGTAAAAAACAAATTGTAAGAAACATCTGATGTTTTTCTGATCTCTATATTATTATTATGTAGGTATGCTGAAATCATTAAATCATCACTTAAAAAACAACTTAATGGTAAATTATCTAATAACGAAAAAATGTCGTCATTAAAAAATCTTCTAACATAACCAACACCACCAGCACCAACTACTAGCAAACCGTGTTGTTCATTCAAATTAATTTCAATTGGATATGAATAAAATTGTGGACCAAACAATAAATTCAAACTATACCCTGCAAATACAACATTATAGTTATACTCAAAATCCTTTATAATATGCTTTTTAACTAAATCTCTTACTGCATGTCTTGTATAAATCCTATCGTCATCAAAAGTAACTATGATAGTATTAGGATCACGCTCTTTTTCTAAAGTACCTATAAGCTTAGTTGCCGGACCATAATCTTTAGTTCTATTAATAATTATATTTGGATAAGATTTAAGCCATTCTGGAATAATATACTCCATATTCTCTCTTTTAAAGACATAAGGCACATTTACATAAACTCTGGTTGGTTTAATACTTTGTCTAAAGATAGCGTCTAATACTGGCTTTATAGTATCTATTCTATATGGGGTGGTAGTTAAAGATACTACAATATCTACAGGATTATTTTTTAATTTATGCTTTACAATTAAAGTAGTTATTGGACCAATATAAAACAGTATTAATGCTGGTATTAAATATATTAATCCAATAGTAATTAATAAATAATAAAAATACTTTAATAAAATCCCTTTCTTCAAAGTATTTTGCCTCTTTAATTCATAAATTTAACAATAAATCTTTCCATAAACGGAATCACTCTAACAAATCCAGACAAGTAGAGATAATACAAACGATTGGCAGCAATATGAAGCCATTTATTTTTATCCGCATCAATCATAATAAATTTACTTCTATGCATTATGGTATCATATTTTACTTTATTATATGTTGAAAAATATTCTAAACAATTGCTATAATTGTTCTCGTTACCATCTGTCATTGCGCCAACTCTTAATGAATCATTAGTATAACTACTTAACAATGATTTACGTAAATTTTTAAGAACCGGGTTGAAAAAAAATCCAGAAGCAGTTGTTACATCTAGGTTGTTAGAAAACAAATACATCGTAATCATTAAATCATCACTTAAAAAACAACTTGTAGGCATGTTATCTACTAAAGAAAAAATATCTTCTTTAAAAAATTTACGTTTGTATGCAATACCCGTAGTACCTACCACCAATAAACTTGGACTATTAGGCACATATATTACTGGAACATACATTTCATTGTCACGAAGAAATACAATATTTAATCCAACTCCTGTTATTGCTTTATTATTAGAAGAAGGGTCACTTAAATATTGATTAACTAAATCTCTTACTGCATGTTTTTGATAAATTTTATCATCATCAAAAGTAATTATAATAGTATTAGGATCATGTTCTTTTTCTAAAGTACCTATAAGCTTAGTTCCTGGTCCATAATCATTGGTTCTGTTAATGATTACATCTGGATAAGATTTAAGCCACTCTGGAATAATATATTTTTTATTTTCTCGTTTAAATACATAAGGTACATTTACATAAACTCTAGTTGGCTTAATGCTTTGTCTAAAAATACCATCTAATACTGGTTTTATAGTATCTATTCTATATGGAGTAGTAGTTAAAGAAACCACAACATCTACAGGATTATTTTTTAATTTATGTTTTACAATTAAAGTAGTTATCGGACCAATATAAATAAGTACTATCGCTGCTGTTAAATAAACAAATCCAATACTAATTAATACATAACCGCTATATTTTAACAATTTTTTTGATAATTGATCCATTTTTACCCCATAACCTTAGTATAAAATACCTTAATAAACGGCATAACATTAATAAAACCAGTTAGATAATAATTATAATATAGACGATACATCGTTACATAAAACCATTCCGATTGAAAAGAATCCAGAACAAAACGACTTTTACTTAATAAACTTATTTTATATCTATTGTCTTTAGGTAACGAACCTATACAAAGACTATAATTAGTTTTGTTGCCTGCAGTTTTAGTTCCATGTTCTAATGAATCATCACTATAACTAGTTGCCAAAGGAATACGTAATTTTCTAAATATTAAATTATAAGAAAACCCAGACGAAGTTATTATATCAATATTATTAGCAATTAAATATGCTGAAATCATTAAATCATCAGCTAAAAAACAATTTTGGGATAAATTATCTAGAAAAGAAAAAATATCTTCTTTAAAAAAAATTCTTTTATATAGCACAGCAGTAGCACCATTTACCAACAAACTATTACTATTAGGTATCTCGATGGAGTAAACATAAGGGTATGGGCTAGCCATATCAAAATCCTGCAAAAACAAGATACCAGATCCTTGTCCTGTAATTACTTTATTAGAAGATGGATCGCTCAAATATTGATTAACCAAATCTCTTACCACATGCTTTGGATAAATTTTATCATCATCGAAAGTAATTATAACAGTATTAGGTTCATCTTCTTTTTCTAAAGTAGCTATAAGTTTAGTCCCTGGACCATAATCT
>CAIVQA010000067.1 GCA_903907935.1 uncultured Francisellaceae bacterium | reverse complement strand
ATTACCAATCTCCTACCGAACGTCGCAGAGATTTTGCCAGGATCTCTGCCTGATCTCCCAATAATTTTGAAATCGCCTTTGATAATAAAGGTTTTTTTGAAGTCGTCTTTGATAATTTGAAATCGCCTTTGATAAATGACACTTCCATGAATCTTTTTTGATACGAGCAAGCAAAATTTTTGATTTTAATTTTTTTCGCTGATAATGTTTATTATCAGTGGTTTTTGTAGAAAACTGTATAAATAATACATATAAAAAGTACAGTTAGGTCAAAATAGGGTAGTTGCAACTACTTTTTTACTTAGCAAACCGCTATTATAACTCTTAACAATCTATTATTATAAAGGATAATCATAAAATTTAGGTTAACTATGCATTTACCAGTAGGCACTAGTAATTTCAGAAAACTAATTGAATATAAAGATCCGGATGGAGTGGGTTATTTATTTGTCGATAAATCGTTACTAATTAAAGAAATTATTTATGATTTAACTGAGGTAATTGTTTTAACCCGTCCAAGACGGTTCGGCAAAACTCTTAACCTCTCGATGTTACATCATTTCTTTGCTGCCAATGTTCATGGTGAGCTAACTAAAAATTTATTTGTTGGATTAACAATTGCTAAAGATCCAACTTGTATGCAGCATCAAGGAAAATACCCGGTAATTTTTATTACTTTAAAAGATGCTAAATACAAAACCTTTGATTTATGTTTTGATCATATAAAAAATCAAGTTATTAAAGTTTATTCAGAATATAGTTTTTTGCTAGATAGTGATCAATTATCTAATAAGGACAAAAATTTATTTAAAAATTTTTTAGACGGAACAGTAGATCGGATCCACGTAGATGAAAGTATTCAAACGTTAACTCAATTTATTAAAAAAGTTATCGGCCAATCAGCTATTATATTAATAGATGAATACGATACCCCAATCCAAGAAGCATATTTAAATGGTTACTATGATGAGTTAATACCATTTATGAGAAATTTACTCAGTAGCGGATTAAAAGATAATGGATTTTTTAAAAGAGCCATATTAACTGGGATTTTAAGGGTATCTAAAGAGAGTTTATTCTCAGGTCTTAGTAATGTAGAAATTTACTCGGTATTAGATCAAAATTATTGCCAATATTTTGGATTTACTGAAAAAGAGGTAAATGATTTATTGATTAAAGCAGGATTGCCCAATAATACTAGTCAAACCAAAGAATGGTACAATGGTTATAATTTTGGTGGTACAACAATTTATAATCCATGGTCAATTATTAAATTTATTAAAAAAGAAGGAGAAATAGAGCCATATTGGATCAATACTAGCGGCAATGAATTAATTAGAGAGCTTCTTATTAATTCAGATCCAGATACGCAAGAAAAAATAGGGCAACTAATTACAGGAGAGGCTGTTACAGAAATAGTAGATGAACATATAGTATTTAAAGATCTATCAAAAAACAGAGCGGCAATTTGGAGCTTATTTTTGATGTCGGGGTATCTTAAGGTTCTATCATCTAGCTTTACTGAAAATGGTAATATATGTGAATTAGCAATCCCGAATAAAGAAGTAGAATTTTTATATAAACAAATATTTAGGGAATGGTTATCAGGCAGTAGAGGAATAATTTGGTATCAAGAATTATTAGCTGCATTAATAGCTGGGAGAGTAGAGGAGTTTGAGGAAAAATTGCAAAATGCTATCGAAGAGATAGCGAGTTATCATGATACGAGCAAAACTACTCAAGAAATATTTTACCAAGGTTTAATGTTAGGAATTTTAGTAGGACTTAAAGACACTTATGAAATTAGATCTAATAGAGAGTCTGGTAAAGGACGGTATGATTTGGCTTTAATTCCTAAAAACTCTAAAGAACTAGGAATTATTATGGAATTTAAATCTATAGACGATCAATCAAAGCTAGGGAAAGCAGCAAAAGAAGCATTAACGCAAATAAAAAAATCTAAATACGCTACCGAACTTCAAACTAGAGGCATAATTAATGTATGCCAAATGGGTATAGGTTTTTCTGGTAAGGCTATAAAAATAGCAACAGAAAAATAAAATTTCGGCACTGCAAATAATTTTTCAAATATCCTATTGACAACAATAAAACATATATAGTAAGTTAAAACTAACTCAATGGAGAATTTCAATAAAAATCAGGAAATGTAATTATTAAGACTTATTGCCGAAAGGCTTAATGTTTTTTGTAAGAATTAAAGTACTGATGTCTGAATTTAATAATATTGTTAATTTTAAAGCTTTAGTCAAAAACAATTAAATCTTAATAATTATATTTCATGTAACAAAAACTTGTACCTAAAAAATATTATTAACGGTAGATAGTTATAAGGCGAAGATTGATTTCATAGTACCTATCGAACTATGAAATTTTAATAAAAAGGTTATATTAAGTACAATTTAAAGGCAAGATAATGATTCAAGCTTATGTAAAAATTAATGATGTTTATTTTTGTGCTATTTACAAGGTTGATGTACCTGATAATTTACCTGAATTAAAAATATTAAGAGAGTCCATATTAAAAAAACACATAAAGAAATATTCTATAGCCATATAAGAAGAAAAAACCATAAAAAAGATGAGGAGATTAATAGAGTAAATTTATACATATAGCAAATTTTTATGATAAATTAACCATATCATCTTCTATATATAATGAATTAACCCGTGATTAGACATTAGTAAACACTATGATTTCTAATACAAGTATACATGAAGCAAGTATATATGAAGAACTAACAGCATTAAATGCTCTGGAAGCTTTTGATGCTGTTCTAAAAAAACATATTAATTTATGTGAAAAATCTATCGAAACAATTGAGGAAGAAGAATGTAATTTACTATATCGTATCGTTAAAGCATTTTATATTTTGGACTTAAATGGAAGCCACCTGTCGTGTGTACTTGATAAAAACATAGAAAGATTTTTAAACGAGATCTATAAACCATTAATCTTACCCCGTTTCTTCGGACACCAACACCTTAATTTTTATACTGCTAATTCAACATCAATTGGAGCCTTGTAGTCAATAGATGAATGTAATCTTGTTCTATTATAATATTGTTCAATATACCGAAAAATACTACTT
>CAIVQA010000066.1 GCA_903907935.1 uncultured Francisellaceae bacterium | reverse complement strand
TGTACATTGCTTCCACTGGTGTAATAATAACGAAATGATTTCCACGAAAAAGGATATGGATATTTTATATTTGTACGTGAAAAATCTGTTAGATTGCTTGTATTTAATTCATAACCACCCGAACATACAATTTTTGATGTACTTACAGAATGACCTGCAATAGTTGATGTTTGCGATGTTATATATGGTGCATATGCTGTAGTATTTGGCATATAAACAAGATAACCGTCTACTTGATCAGTAAAACTTGGCATGATAATAGTGCCGTTCGTTACTGCCTGTGTTTTTTGTACTGAACTACTGTATGGTAATCTTGCAGGATTTACCATTCCTGAAGAATTGAGATCACATATACCATTTGGTGCTCCGATAAGACTTTGATTAGTCCATTTTGTACCGTTATATGCTAACATTTGATTAATACTTGGTGAAGAAATCGTTACATCTGTTGTCAATCCAGACAATGCAGTAGTTCCCACTGGAGTCTGCCAAGTAGCAGTAGTTGAACCAGTAGCTGTTAATACTTGTCCAGCTATTGGTGCCGTAGCAGAAGACACATCAACAGTTGTAGTTGCAGATTTTAGAGATTTAGCCATTATGTTGTTTGTTGCATCTGTTAAAGTTTTATTTGTTAACGTCTGAACATTGGTGTCGCCTACAATGACACAAGATGCATCTGGAGCTGTTAATACTCTCGTTTGACCACTTGTAATACCTGATAATTGAAATTGTAATTTTTTTGTTCCGTCTACATCATCTTTAATAAAAAGAATATTATCTGGGATAGTATCTGCATTAACCCATTTTAAAGAACTGGAAGAGTAAACTAATAGATTGCCATCCGCTACAGATGATATGTTTACATCCGTTGTTAACCCTGACAATGATGTAGTTCCAGCCGTTCCCCATGTTGGAGCGTTGCCAGCACCTCCTGATAATAATGCTTGCCCAGAAGTTCCGCTACTAAGAGTTGTTACAGCAGATGTGCCACCGCCAAGTAATAACATATTAGCTGTTAAAGAACCTGCCCCTATCCCACCGTTAGCTACGCTTAAAGGGAAACTAGGAATGGCTAATGTAGTTGCTAATGTACCACTAGTTGGTAGGGTAACGTTTGTATTACCAGTTACAGTAAATGTAGTTGTATATGCGCCAGAGGTTGTAAGATTGCCTCCAAGAGTAATAGTGCTACTTCCGTTGTTAACACCTGTGCCACCATATGTACCACCTATAATGCTACCATGCCATGTTCCTGTACCTATAATTCCAAGGACGGTAATGCTGGATTGACCGAAATATGTAGGGTCGATGTTGACCACAACAGCTCCAGTAGTAGGCGAGCATGTAATAGCACCAGATGTACCGGATACGCTACTTACTGCTCCACTGGCAGTGCTGTTAACCCAGTTAGTGCCGTTATAACTAAGCACTTGTCCGCTGCTTGGCGAAGAAATACTAATTTTATTAGGGAATCCATAATCGACATTAAGGGTTAAACTACCGGTAGTAGTAATTGCTCCACCAGATTTTACCCAAGTAGCATTGTCTATATATAATGTGTTTGCTGAAATAGTGCTGAATGAAGAACCTGTTTGGCAAGCGCAATCAATCATTTCAGAATAATAAGGCTGATATGTAGAACCAATACCCGTCAAGGTATTTGCAGCAAAGCCACCAGAAGCATAAAAGGTAGTATGTTGCATCAAACCCATCCTGCCAACGTTTAACATGTTAATCATGTAACAGTTGTTAAGCTCGAACAGGTTAAAGTTATTGAAGTTGCCGCCGTAAGGGAAGTTAATACCGTTTCCTTTACAGCCGGTCATCTTAACGTTAAAGTTGCTAGACCAGCTTGTAGAGTATGTTGAAGTGTTGTTAATGAAATAACCAGTAGACGCTCTAGAGCCACCTACACCAGTGTCAGAGTAGTCGCAACATTTAACATCTATTAGCTCAACTTCAATGTCTGTTGATGCTGTACCAGTAAGCACGCATAGATTAATAATACCACTAATCCACCAACCGCCTTCTAATCCAGTATGAGTATAGGCTGCACCACGTTGTAGGTAACTAGTAGTGGTAAACACTGTGGTTGCTATGTAGTATGTGGTTGTAACCGCTGAGTTTCTGTATACCTGTATAGTAACATCTTGAATATTGCCTGTTGAGGACATTCCGCCAAGATATTGCAAAGTGGTTATTCCTAAAAATACCAATCCATCAGCAACAAATGTAATATGACGACATCCCGGTATAGTTAAACTTTCATTATACATGCCGCCCATTACGTGAATAATAAATCTATTGGCTAAATTAGGGTCGGTGTTGTCAACTGGCGTAACTATATTAACTAATGCAGCCGATATGGTTGCATAAGGTTTTAATATGCTTCCGTCATTGCTGCCAGCTGTATATTTGGAATCTACATAGAAAGTTATAGTATTGCCAAGACTTGGTAACTCTGAAACCTTTAATAATCCGTTAGCATCTAATCCTGCAACACCTGAAACTTGATCTTTTGAAGCTATAAATGTATCTATCTGTGAATGTGTATTTGTACCAATGTTAGACAAATTAGCGTGATTAATAGTTTGCCATGTAGCACCAGTTCCACTAGTAGCAATTAAAGCTTGATCAATAGTTGGCGCTGTTGCAGTATTGAATGTAACTGTTCCACTAGCAGTTCGAAGTTTATCAGAAGTTATAGTGTTTGTTGCGCTGTCAATGGTCTTATTTGTTAAAGTTTGTGAATCACTTGTACCCGTAACACTTCCAGTAACCCCGTGAACACCAGAAGAAGCGCTTATATGGCTGTCTATTTGTGGATGAGTATTAGTTCCAATATTACTTAAAGTGGTATGGTCTATTTGTTGGTTAATCCATTTGCCTTGTGTGCTATTAAAAACCATCCCTTGATTGGCTGCTGGAGAAGAAGAACCTGTACCAATAGCAACGTCAGTAGTTAACTGTGATAATGCTGTAGTATTATTAACCGTAATGCTTTTATCTGTATCGCTAAACGTTACACCAGAAACAGAATAAGGTTGCCAGTTATTAGCGCCACCATGAGTGGTGTAAACTAATAGATTATCATTTTGTACGCCTGTTGTGTTAACGTCAGATAAAACTGTAGAAGCTAAGTTTGTTAAAGGAACTAAAGAGTTACTGTCTAATGGACAATAACCGCTAGCTACATTCTTGTTCGCAGCTTTTTCAGTTGCAGCCAAATCAGTTGTTAGATTAGTAACGTCAGACTCAGCAATAGAAGACCAAGATGGCAATGAGCCGCTGCCCCCTGATTTTAATACTTGCCCAGAAGTACCAGTTTGTAGTGCCTGAAAAGCATTAGCACCGTTTCCAGCTACTAAAGCATTAGCGGTAGCACTAGTTATGCCTGTTCCGCCATGCGGCACGGGTATAGTAGTTGCACCCCATGAACCTACAGACACGTTGCCTAATGTAGTGATGCTAGTTTGCCCAGCATAACTGGAATCAATAGCGATTACTGGAGAGACACCGCCGCTAGATGTAATCTGCCCAGAAGTACCTTGTACGCCGACGACACTACCATGCGCAGCATCAATCCAATTTAATGCAGCAATACTTCCGTCCACAGTATTAATCGCTAATATGCTACCAGCAGAACCTGCAGCTGGTAAAACATAGTTTACTGTGCCAGAAAGGTCTACAGGAGCAGACAAAGCGACACTGTTGCCAGAATTGGATATTAATGAAGATGTATTGCAAGTAATAGAGTTAACGTTGGTGATGTTGTTTGAGGCATCTATAAATACACCACTGTTACCCAACGAACCTATGCTGTCAGAAAATACTGTTATAGCCGTTGGAGTGGTCTGTAATGCTGTTTGGTCATATGAGACTACAACTGCTCCAGTAGAATCGTTTATGGTAAAAGCTATTTTGTCACCAGCTTCTATTTTAGTTACTACATCGTTAAAAATCGTCATAAGTTAAATCCTTTTAACTTTATTACCATACGTTTTGGTTGATACCTATTCCTGCACTAAGGTTTGAAATATTAAAATCAGTGCCGTATACCAGGTCTTTGTCGGGTGGAGGATTGGAACCATTAGGATTGATAGTATTGTTATATATACACACTAATGTAAATGAATCTCCCACATTACCACTAGATATAAAACCCGCAACTCCTTCAGTAGTTGTGTTTACAGCGGGCGGAGATATAGGAAAGTAAATTTGTTGGCTAGCGTTTTGCTTTATAACAACATGCGCACCAACAAGATTGGTAAACATAATAGTGTCACCAACGTTTACACTAGCTACTGCTGGCAAGACAAAATTAAGTTGGTTTTTGGTGTTGGTGGAAGCTGTTATTTTATAACCTTGATTTGCTACTAATTTTGTAGTGGTGGAGCTAATAACAGTACTAGAGTCTACACTATTCCATGCAGATATAGCCCCAGACTGGTTTATCATAGGAGCTAACGAAACAATCTTATTAGGTAAGTCTATATCAATAATAAAATAAAACCCTTTACCGGATTGTGTAAAAGTATTGTCTGTAATATACAATAAATCATTAACACCAAGTTCACTTGCAATTGAACTAAAATAATATGGGTTTAAAATAGTACTGAGGGAATCCTCAGTACTAACGTAAGAATAGAAAGCAGGAGCTACCTCGTTAACAGAATAGCTGCATAAATTTAAGTATTGTACATTAAATGCCATAACACTATTCCTTTCGTTTAATTTATTTCAACGTCACCTGTACCGGTTTCATTGCAGTTGATTTGGAATATACCACGATTATCAACTACTACTGCACCAGCATAGAACAACCCATTCACAAAGTAGGTGGTCTCTCTAGGCAAGTATGATACTTCTGTACGCATATCTTGTCCGATAGCCATCCCTGTTGACATTTTATGCCATGCATAGCACGCGCGAACAGAAGTAGTAGAAGTAGTAGGATTACCACCACTGCCTTTGTCAAACAAAGGTAAACCGCCTTCAGTCATGTCAGGCAAAATTCTAATGTTCATACCAAGTAATTCTTTGTAGTTTAAATTGCCGTCAACAACATTATCACTTGAAGTGTAAAAACGACTAATTATTTGTTGTGCTTGTAACACATTACGTAAATTACTTCCGCTCATTGCGCAAAAACGCTCTCCAATTGGTACAGCATCTTGATCAAAACGACCAACGGCTGTGCGTAACTTTTTATACGTCATGTTACTTTCAGTGTTTGCAAGTAATCCGGTTTTAGCATTATCAGCACCAGCAATATCTGAAATAGCTGTTGTATTACCTGCCAATGCTGTGCTCATTGCATCAAGTATAATTTGATCACTTCTACGTCCGATTGCCATTGCTACTACAAAAGCTAATTCACGCTTAGTGTCAAAATTTACTGTAAGGTCTTGTATTGTATCGCTTTTATGTTCAGATAAGTTCGTTACTCTTATCCCGCCTTTCGGCTGCTTACTGTCACCAGTAAGTTCAGACTATATCTTAACCATTTCTGGTTTGATGCGCTTCCATCCACTTGGATGTACGAGATTGCTCTCTAGTCGTTGAACCTTCTCCTTTCGGAGCTTGGCTGCTGATTGTCTGCTCTCACAGATGTTCCAGCAATTCACACCATTAAGGAGCCGATTATATGTTAACCCCTGTTCCAGCAGCATATTTTTGCAATATTGCAGTGTGTGCAGTAAAATTAGCGTCTTGTATTGCAATAGTGTTTTGAAATGCCACTGGATTAGCAACTACTTGCCCAACTTTTCTAAACTGACAAGTATTACCTATGACATCTGTACGCATACGCACGGTATCGCGTAATAAAAATCCTCTTGAACGATATTCGATTTTAACGAGTGCGTCAAATTCTGTTTGTTGCACATTTGTTAATGAGATACTCATAACTATGATTCCTTTCAAATAATAAATAAAACAATTCTCGTTCTGCTAAATGCAAAAC
Source organism: uncultured Francisellaceae bacterium (assembly GCA_903907935.1). Lineage (GTDB taxonomy): Bacteria > Pseudomonadota > Gammaproteobacteria > UBA6186 > Azoamicaceae > UBA6186. Next base: position 10,599 of record CAIVQA010000066.1, on the reverse strand, counting down.
ATCCTATGTTTACTTATCTTATTTCCCTTCCATGGGTCATAGTTTGTTAGGTGTCCTTGCGGGCTAACCTTATATGAGTATCCACATCGTTAAAAAAGATGCGTAACTTATTTACATTATAATATGATTTTAAAAATCAACAACATATTATTTCAAATTAAACATCGTCTCTACCCGTACCAACAGCTTGAGCAAACTTAGCGGTAATTTGTGCTCTATAATTTGGGTCAATTTGATATCTCTGATAATTAGCCAACATTTCTGCCTCAACATCTTCTCTTGTTAACGTATTAACTTTAACTTTTTGTGTTTCAACTGGTATTTTAGAGAGTGTATTCATATGTAATTGCCGAACTTCATCTAGCATCTGCACCACTTCTGCTTTGACTGGCAACTTTTCTAATGCTTTTCTTGAACCCTCACTTAAATTGTTTTTAACCCAATTTTGTAATGTGCTAATCTTTTGCATTCCATCATTGCCGAGTTTGGCAATTTCTTCTTCTGGTTTAGGCTGTCTAGATTTATCGTATCCAACATAAGTGTTTATGACCTTTTGAAAAGCATCTTGCTGTATTTTGTTTTCTTTAGCAAAATTTACAAAGTCTTTAATGTAATCATTATCTTTATCTATATAATCTTGAGCCTCACCGAAATCGTACTCATCTGGCGCTGGCTTTAAACCACCCAAAAGCTTTTGAGCTTCTTTGTATGCTTTGGCTTGGTCAGCTAAAGTTTTGTATTTTGGCTCTAAGTAATCTGGTTTATCTCCAATCCCTGGCACTCCATCAGCAAAATACCAAGATGGCTCAGGCTGTGATGGTGCAGCTTGTGCCTCTACTTGTGCAGTTGCTTCGCCACCTTCTGGTTGCCCAACAGTTGCTAAATTAACTTTTAAATCATCTGTCATATTACTTCCTTGTAAATTTAAATTAATTGTTAGTAGTATTAACCGTGCTTCCTCTTTTCATGTGAACAATACCATTATCTCTAAGGCCTCTGATTGCTGCTTTAAAGCCTTCCCAATACATAGCTAGTGTAGGAGCGTATGGGTCGTTTGGGGCAAATTTGGCTGGTATTAAATGCTTTTCTTGCAACAGCTCATATAACTTTTTACCATTAGCAGACACTATAAAAACTTCATAACACAGCCGTTGTAATTCAAACGTGTCTTTTGATGTTTCTTGGCTCCACTGCTTAAACTGCTTTAAAACCTCTGGTTCTTCTGGTGTTATTAGCGGGTTAAATCTTTGTTTAATATTATTGTCCACTCGGCATTTCCCCTGTTTTTATCTTAAATCACCTAATGACCTCTTCCTTCAGGTAGAGGACGTAAGGTGCAACTATTTTTTTAAACCAATGGTTTGACTTGGTTTTGAATATATTGCTTTAACACTTAGATCAATTATAATATAATTAAATGTTAATACGCAAGGTATTTAAATTTAAATTAAAAACTAATTATAAAACAAACCAAGAGTTAACTAAAATTAGTGGGCACTGTAGGTTTTTATGGAACAAATGCCTATCATTAAATAAAGAAAGACTAAACAACAAACAAAGAATTCTATATTACAATGAGTTAAGTTTTTGGAACACTATTTGGAAATCTTCAGACGAATATAGCTTTTTAAAAGAATGTCCATCTCAAGTGTTACAACAAAAAATAAAAGATTTAGATAAGGCCTTTAAAGATGCATTTGACAAACAACAACCAAACAAAAGATTGCCACGCTTTAAGAAAAAGGGCTTAAATAATAATTTTAGATTTCCACAAGGATTTAAAGTACAAGGTAATCAAGTATATCTGCCCAAGATTGGTTGGTTAGGGTTTCATAAAAGTAGAGATATAGTTGGTAAAACCAAAAATATTACTATATCCAAATACGCTAATGATTGGTATGTCTCCATACAAACAGAGCAAGAGATTACAGAAGCAACACATTCGTCTAAAACAATAGTTGGAATAGACTTAGGTGTAGTTAAATTAGCTACCCTGTCTGATGGAACATATTATCAACCAAAGAACAGCTTTAAGAAATTAGCAAACAAATTGCGCACAGAACAAAGAGCATTATCTCGAAAGAAAAAGTTTTCTAACAATTGGAAAAAACAAAAGCCTAAAATAACTAAAATTCATAAAACCATAGCAAATGCACGTAAAGACTACCTTCACTGGATAACAACACGCATCAGCAAAAACCACGCGATGATAGTATTGGAAGACTTGAAGGTAAAAAATATGACTAAGTCTGCTAAAGGAACAATCGATAATCCAGGTAAAAATGTTAAAGCTAAATCTGGGTTAAATAAATCTATATTAGATCAAGGTTGGGGTGAATTTAAAAGACAACTTGAGTACAAACAGAAATGGAGAGGAGGAGACGTAATTTTAGTTAATCCTAAATATACTTCTCAAGCCTGTTCTGTTTGTAATAATGTTTGTGCTGATAACCGTACCAGCCAAAGTGAATTTAAATGTGTAGCGTGTGGCCATAAAACCAACGCTGACTTTAATGCTGCACTAAATGTGCTAAGGGCAGGGCATGTCCAGCTAGCTTGTGGAGATATTGAGCGGGTTACCGCTTAAGCCCAAGAACCTCCTGACCGGATACGGAATCAGGAATCCCCAACCTTTAGGTCGGGGAGGATGTCAATCATTGTTGTTCCATTTGTTGCTGTTGCGCCTCAGCTGCCATTATTTCTTGCTCTTGGCTCTTTTCAGACTGTTCTTTTAAAAACTGCGCCATCTCTTTTTCGCCAACAATCGGGTCGGTATCTACCCCCATCTTGCCAGCGCTCCAATGAGCAAAACGTTCGGGCCTTAAATTAATAAGCGCTGCTTCTGGTCCTTGCACACCCTGCATTAATTGATACCAGCTTACAAAGTTTTGTACATCTTGCTGGCCTTGGCCCACCACTAATGGCGACTTGTAACTTAATTTAACAAGACGATTATCAATTTTTATTTGCTCAATTAATCCGCGTTTTTCTAATATATAAGACACTCTAGCTAATACTTTAGCTAAAAACTCATTCTGCAGCCTGGTAAATGCTGCTCCTATTTCTTCCGCTAAATTACGCTGCCTTAACATTAATTCTGTAGCAGTTCTGGTTGGGCTGTCCTGAGGCTGGCCGATTGGATTAGCAAACAACAAAGTATTAATTTGTTGTCTTAAATCTACTGCTAGGGTTTGCACGAATTGTGGCGGTGAAGTGTCCGGGAACATCTGAATAGGCCACTGTCCAGCGGCATTAGGGGCAACTGGTATTATTGAATTTGGTTCAAGCTTAGTGACCCAGGGATTAAAAACACCGTCACTATATGCCATCATCGGTCTTGCTACGTTATAATTACTGGAAGCTATCTCCAATCTCATTAACTCGTTTAAAGTTAAAAGCGGAGGCAACGCATCAATAACTGGACCTCTGCCTAAAGTTTCATTATTAATTTTTGACCACCTAAATACTACCCACGGGCTCGACTCTAACCATTCATCAACTAAAAATGTCGAACTATCGCTCTCTGAAAATACTACATAGCGATATTTTTTCTTTGGGGGGTTGCTTGGAAAACAAACAGTTCCTTCCACCAATGTTTTAACAGTCGCAGCCTTGTCTTCTTCATATAATGCAATCATTGTTGGTGTTAACTGCGCCTTAGGCCATAATTCCATAATATCTTCAATTCTTACTTCATCCCACCACCTATAATTTGTTTCTAAACTATTAGTAATGGTTTCTTCTAAAGCTACTCTAGCTAGTGGCACACTATAAAATTCCAACGGATTTTCATCGCTGTTGCCAGGATTGCATATTAAACAACCAGTACCCAAACCTAAATCAAAAAAACTTTCAGCAACACAAATGTCAAAATTGCTTTTACGTAAATAGTAATAAATAGTTTCAGAATATTGTTGCAAGTCTTTGTTTAATTGTTCTCTTGCCTCTCCTGGCACTAACTCGCCAGCTTCATGCAAAAACCATCTAGTTTGAGGTGGACATAATCCTGATTGAATTTTAGATACGAAATTACGAAGTGCTGTAATGCCAGTCGAATCAAACACTCGTGCATTTTTTTGAGCGCCTTGATATTGCGACGTCCAGTAATACATGTTCCTAGACGGTACTGTATAATGATAGCAAGCCTCAAAAAGAGGTGCCCACATATCAGCCTTAGCGCGTGCTTTTTTATATCTTAATTTTATTTGCTCTAATTCCTTGAGCATTATGTTATCCTTTTTTTACAATTTAGCGCCCTGCGCCACCTATGGTAACAGGTTGTTTTTGTTGCCGTGCTTTATTTTGCTCTGTGCTCTTTTTGCTTATTCCGCTGAACATTACAGTATTAAATACATTGTTAGCTTCACCAATCTTTTTACCGGTTATCGCAGCAGCCGCGCCCATGCCTAGCGGTTGAACGTTAGAATTCCAAGCATTGCCAACAAATCCTTTGTCTGCTTGGTGGATTTCTTGCATTCTTTTATCAGCATTCATACCACCGCTTGCTTTGTACTTGTTTTGAATCGCCGTATAATCCAAATCATGCTTTAGTGCAAAAGAATCTAATTCATTAATCGGTTCATGCCCACGCCTAGGTGTGCCAAACTCATTTACTTTTAGGTCAATCCGTGTGCCTGGGCCAAGGTAATTGTACCCTGGTTGATGATGTTCGCCCTTCCGTGAAATTGCAGGAATTGGTTCAGGTTTATCAGCAAAACCACCACCAGAACTGCGAACAATGTTGGTTGCTTTAGGTTGTTTGGTTGCCGATGCATTAAAGCGTCTGCTGGCTACTTTTGCTTCTTCTTCGTAAAAATCTTTCGTTGAGCTCGATTTATCCGCTCCCAGATTCACGCCAAGACCAAATAAATTTAAATTAGGGCTAACACCCATAGGCATATTTGTTTCAGTTTTAATATTTGGCGTACTTAATTTGTTTGCACTTTCTGTATTTTTAATTACATTTTGATAACCTTTCAATACATTGCTGTCCTGCGCTTCAACTCCTTTAACACTTTGGCTTTGACGTGGAGATTCGTACAGCAAATCATCCGCTGCATCATCTTCAATACCTTCTGTCATCATAGAAGCATGATTATATAAACCTTTCCCTGCTGCTAACATTCCTTTACCGGCATATTTACCAGCTGCTACTAAGCCTCTACCTAAATAGCTACCAGCACTTGTAAGGGCCCCGCTAGGCACAAGGTCCCGAGCAGAAGATAAGTAAGGAGACGCCGATTTAACACCATGGTAAACACCCTGTGCTACCCCTTTGGTTGCTTCCCAGACATTTTTTGCTACAGATTTGTCAACTTCAAAGTCTGGCAGATATTTTGATACCTTTTCTCTCGCCGTGTTAAATGCTTTTTTTGTATTGTCGGCCCAACTACTGGCAGCACCTTTTACATCATCCCACGTCACTGGCTCGCTGCTTGTGCTCTCCCAGATTTGTTTAGGTGTTGGTTGTGACGAAGTTGGTTGGCGAGGTGCAACAGGCGATGTTTTATTAACTGCTGCCCTAGGTTTACCAGGTGTAGTTACGGTAAAATCAAAGTTTGGGTAAGGTTTATAGTCGCGCTGACTTTCGAACCCAGTATGTAAATACTCAGGCAGTGGATGAGTATCGGTGTATTCAATCGGTGCATGTGTTGCTTTGTAGTTCTTTATTTGCCCTTTAACGTAAGCATCTGGGTTATAAATACCATATGCTCCGTGTTTTTCAACACCAGATGGCTTTAAATAATCATGTCTAACGTTTTGAAGCCTGCCTTTGAGTATTCCATTTTCTATCGCTCCTGGGTTTTCAGGCGATGTATAGCCAATTCTTCCTGGCTGGCTGTACATCTTATCTTTAAAAATAGGATGCATAATTGAGCGACCAACATTTGTCTTTCCAAAAGCGTTCAAGTTCCCTATTATTTTAGCCATTAGCCACCGAGTCTTACTTGTTTGTCTTCATCAAAATCTTTGCCAAAAAGACCACCCTTAACCCTAGACCTGCCATATTTTGACGCTGACTCTTGATGTTTTTTTGTGGATGAAGCTTGTAAAGATTCAATGCGCTTCTTTTCCGAGGCCATTTGACCTTCTATACCAGCATAATGTGATTGTAGTTGTTGATGATGCTGTTCTTGTTGCTGAAATGCCGTTTTTTGCGCTTTTCTTTGATGTTCAGCGATATTGGCTCCAACTATACCGCCAGTTAAAAAAGCACCTGGATTGTGAACAATAGGCCTGATAACGTGCCGCTCAACAGCTTTTCCAGCACTTTTAGCTGCGTGAAAAGGGTTTAAATAACTAAGCCAGCCCATAATAAAACGCCTCCCTGCGTAACTGTCATCCATGAAACCTACTTACAGTATAATGTGTTTTTATAATAGTTGGCACTATTTTTTATCAAATAATGCATTATTTTTAAAAATATTGTTCAAATGCTTGTTTTAATAGTCTATTTCTACAAAACCCCTTTTCCACAAATAGTATTTAAATTTGATATGTTGCTTCCAGGTAAAGTTTTAAATAAATTTCGTCTTCTTTTATTATCTTTTTGATAGGTTTTGAACGCATACTGTTAAATATTCTTGATACTCTCTTTTTGCCGACTTTAAAATATGGTTCGAAGCCATAATGTTTTTTATAATAATCGAAAGCGTACACCCACAACCACCCCGTGATTGTACCAGTATTAGCATACGGCTCTTTAAAAAGATGAGCCGTGCGATAATCTTTTTTCATTTCTCTTAAAAATGTAAAAATCATCTTGTCTGACAGTATTAAATAGTCAAAGTCTTCTCTTTTTGCCATAAAACCTTAAAGAACCTGGCAGGATTCGCACCTGCGACCAACGAGTTATCAGCTCGCTGCTCTACTACTGAGCTACAAGTTCGTGTGTTACTTTTTATAAACAACCCAAACCACCGACTCCAAACTAGAGTCAACTTCTGTAATGTCATAAACAAACCTTGCAGAGATTTTAGGTTTGATTTGCTTTTTTAACTCTTTAATTGTTTCTCTTAAGCTCAATTAACTATTTCACCTTCTAATGCAGCATCTTGAGCAGGATGACAACAGACAGGGTCAGCAGCAGGATTGTCGTTAGAGTCAGGCGCACTACCCTCTGGTACAACAGGAACTAAATCGCCCTTGCTAACATCAAACTTAATTTCTCCGCCGTTTACTACTATTTTTAAAATAGTTTCAAGACTAACGGTGCCAGCGCTTACGTAATTTTGACCGTCTCGCTCAAAGGACGCAGCTAAGACGCGTTGATTCTCTGGTAAATCTGCACCATCTTTGTCTTTATTAAAAAAGCGTAGTGGTACAATGCTGTTGCTCAATGTTACTTCCATGTATTACTCCTTGTAATAGTTGTTCCAATTGTTTAATTCGTTCCTTTTTAGTCTCTAAATCTTTATGCCACAACTCGCAAAGTCTCTCTGTCCGTTGAGCTAAAAATTCTCGCTCTGCTACAACAGCTTTTAAAAAGTCTAACTCACGCTGCCACAACTTCGCGTCTTTGATGTTGTATTCTAATTCTTTCATATTTTCACCTTTTTCTAGATGAAAAATAGGACAAAACAAATTAAAAATCAACATCTAATTGTAAACATTATAACTGAATATAATACTATTTGCTAATTTGTTATGGTATTAAAAACACAACAATGGTGTTTAACAAGAATTAAGTTTGTCGGAATTTCCGACGTACTGTTACACCATACAAATATTAAGCATCAGTCAATTATTTATCTTTTTTACACACAAACAAGCAATAAGCTATCTTTATCACTTAAGCTGGTATTATAGTATCTATAAAAATTTTTTTTAAATTCAAATTATCGTTAAAGTGTAAAAAAAGTAAGAAAAAGTAAGAAATATTTCTATATAGAATCTGACTATTTTAACTGCTCCAAACCCAAGTTAGTTTGCTTCCGAATGGGCATTCTCTTAGTAAACTTGTAAGATTTTTCCTGCAGACTTCTATTTTCAATCAGGTAAAATCAACAACCAAGCAAACTCAAACCCCTAATATAATGAAAGGTAAGTATGGGAACAAAAACAACTAACAAACACGGAGTGCGGAAGCCATGGCTTATACAATAACCACATACATCTATCAAGCATACAGAGCCCCAGGATTTTTACTTATTTGTACTCCAACATTTATTCAAATTTAATTTCAACGCTTAAATAATTAGAGGGAATTTATTATGTTTACCAGCACTACAACCAACGCTAAAACAATTACTTTAAATGATTTAAAAGAAATGTTGTATTACCTAGACCCAAACTTAGATTATGTAGAATGGTTTCAAGTTTTGGCTGGCGCAAAATACGAGCTTGGAGACAACGCAGAAGACATATGCAGGGAGTGGAGTCAAGGGACGGATGCAAACCCATGCTATAAGTATAACGACAGGGCATTTAACGCTACTTGGAGAAGTTTAAGCACCAACAAACTAAACCCAATCACTATCAAAACAGTATTTTATTTAGCTAAAAGGGCTGGATGGCGCTGTGATGATGTGCTGCTAACCAGTAAAACTGCTAATGCTAATGCTGACTCAGCAGATTTAAAAGAAGAAACAACAGACCCAGAGGTTATTGAAGAAGCATTAGAGTTGCTCTGCAATTCCACGCTCGCAATAGCAGACCACCCTTATTTAAAAGAAAAACGCATTAAGCAGCATGGTTTAAGAAAATTAGACAGCAGAAGAGGAGAAGCTGACGTCGGTGCATTAATCGTTCCAGTGTATGACAAAAACTTTATGATACAAGGTGTACAATTTGTGTCGACAACAAACAAAGCTTACTTGACTGGTACGCGCCCGAAGGGCTGTTTTTATTGTTTTGATGGTGAAAAAGACTTGATGTATGTCTGCGAAGGGCTAGCTACGGCAGCAACAATAAATGAAGTTACAGGTAAAATGACATTTATAACATTTGGTTATGGTAATTTAGAAGCTGCTACTTTAAACATACAACAAGCATTTCCAGACGCTAAACTGGTAATAGCCGCGGATAATAACGTGCAACCAGTTATTAATGGTAAAACAAAAAATCCTGGAGTTGACGCCGCACGAAAAATATTTAATAAACATAATATCCCTTACACCTATCCTCTGTTCAAAGACAAACAAGGTAAGGGGTATGCAGATTTTAATGACCTGTGTAAACATTATGGCACAGATGAGGTGTCTGAGCAATTAGTTGATAACTTGGTAGAAAACTCAATTGCATTTACCGAATTTAATAATCCAAACTACAACAAAAACGGTACAACCATTGTTGCTGATGAACAAGATTCTACTAAAGTTGTAGTAGACGACAATATTAAAGACGGAGCTGACAAGATCGCCAGCAATAGTGTTGACGATAGAGTTATTGTTTATACTCGCAGCAAAAAAATGCGGTTCGTGTCTGACAAAAAAAGAGGGCTTGTTTGCGAAAAGTTACAAACTTCTGGCAAGACAGATGAGGCAGGAAAGCATCTTTATAAAGATGTGGAAACCACGTATATTTCTGGCGATTTAAGAATTACAGCAAAACTAACAAATGAAAATCAGGAGGGTCGTTTATTTAGAGCTGAATTTATAGACGATAAAAATATACCACATCAATGTGATTTTCAATGCAGCTTGCTAGGCTCTCGCGGCAATGAAATTTTTGAAAAGCTACTCGAGATTGGGTTGGATATTAATCTAGAGTCGAACCCTGGGATGAACCCTAGACAACTGCTCTATTGTTATATTAGCGCAGCTATGCCAAAAAAATATTTACGCTACGTAACAAAGACTGGGCTAATAAAGCGCGAATCAAAATTTGCGTATGTGTTATCAAACAAAGTGCTAGGCTTAGATGACGCAGACGAACAAGTAGTTTTTATCAACTCATTTATAACAGAAAACACTACCAACATTGCTCAAAAAGGCACACTAGATGAATGGAAAGAAAATATAGGTAGATTTTGTAAAAACAATACCCGTCTAATTTTTGCGTGCTGCTCTTCTTTTGCTTCTCCATTTGCAGGGGTATTATCAAAAGAGCTAAACGGCATTCACTACTTTGGTGAAAGCAGCTCAGGCAAAACCTCTAGTTTAAAAGTAGCTGCGTCAATTTGGGGTACACCTCGTTTCATGGGTCAATGGCTAACAACAGCCAATGCCGCTGAAGGGTTCGCCACAATGCGCAGTAATTTGCCGATGATTCTTGATGAGTTATCTCAGGCCAAACCCAAAGAAGTCGGCAGTATGATTTATATGGTTTCCCAAGGTAAAACAAAAGGTAGAGCAACTACTGACGGTTCGTGCAGAAAAATTGTTGAGTTTAAAACAAATATAATTTCCTCTGGTGAAATTTCTATTGCCAGCTTCATGGCCAGCGCTGATGAGAAACCGAAGGCTGGACAAGAAATTAGATTAGTTGATATCCAGGCCGACGCAGGTAAAGGCCTTCAAAGGGTTCCAGCAAGATTCGTGCGTAAATATAACACTTATGTTATTTAACTTGCGTTAAGTCTATTTTATTAACTTTGGATCTAGAACAAATTCTCCATATAAAAGTACATTGTTCCAGCTAATCGGACTTATATGAGCT
>CAIVQA010000065.1 GCA_903907935.1 uncultured Francisellaceae bacterium | reverse complement strand
GGGTGGCCCTACATATCCGGAGAAAAATTACCTAGACTTCCTTTAAACTTCGTTTGACAAACATCCCGTTAAAATCAATCTTTTTTACAACAAATCTTCAATTTATCTTGGCGTTTTTTTGTACTCGGAAATTTTTTTTCGATCAGTCTTAGATAGTTATTGTTCAAACTTTTTACAATTTACTTCTAAAAGTTTTTTAAAACCGTTTTGCTTAAAAGGGTTACAGGCAAATTGGTAAAATTATTCAAAAACAACTTTTTTGGCTATTCATGTTACTGTTATGTAATCTAGCATATCATTACGTAAACAAAAACTATATATTTCTTTTACTCCTGCAGCTACTTCTCGTGTTAATGGTACTCTTGCTTTACGAAAAATTTTTAAGTGTTTAGCAACAATCGTTAACATTGCTTTACCTTCTCGTGAATATCCATTAAAAGGGATCCCTCCATTAGCAGTCATAATATAATTACCGATCTCTATTATTGAGCAAATTAAAAAAAATCCTTCTTTTTGAGTAGTATTGATCCCTTTATCAATTAATAAATATTCTTTTTTAGAAATAATATCAACCACTTTAGTAACATTATACGGTAATAATTGCTCCAATCTAAGAACAGCAAATCTCGCATTGTTAAGATTAAGTACTATCTTTTGATTTTTTTTATTTAAAATATTTGAATTTTGATCTAGCCAATCACAAATATATCGTTTACAATTTTTTTCGCGATATAATAATAAATATTCATGAAACAAATTACATTCAGCGTTATTTTCTATAACAGGTCGTTGTTTGATGGGATCTATATTCCCAAGCTCTTTAGCAGCTTCCCATTCCATAGGTACTATTGCTGCTTGATCTATTTGTTCATAATAATCATCTAATAATGAACGATATAATAAATATTCCTTATAAACACTTTCTTGTAATTCTGGAATATTTATAGCTAGATCTGTTGTAAAATTATAAAATTGTTTGATTTTTTCCTCATTAGGTTTAGCTAGTAATTTACGATCCTGAGTGGTGCTATGATTAAAAAGTTTGATCCTTGGAACATCTAACAAATGACTATATAAAAAACCTGGCATAATAAAACTTATACTACTTTTTTTAAGTTTAGATCTAGATTTGGTTAATCTTCTCTTCATTTTACACCTAATTGATTATTAATCTTCAAAGACAATACTTTGTTCATATCAAATACATTATCAACGGCAGGCCTATATTTTTTAAAAATAAATTGTCCATAAAAATTAATATGCAACCAAGCGATTACTGAACTGTGTTTAATTAAAAAAATCATTTCTTGTTGTTCTTGATGATCTACACAATTTGCTAATAGCTGGGATAAATATAAATAATTCCACAGTATAACAGCATTTTGGATCAATGTTTTGCATAAAATAGCAATCTGTTGTTCTTCAGTTCCTCCTTGTTTAAATTCTTGATCATTAGCATGAAACACCGCATGAGAAAATTTATTAGCTAATTCAACCTTATTCAGTTGCTTTTCAATACGTTGTCTTAATCTTACATCATCAAAATAAGTTAATATATAATAAGATTTAATAAGTCTGCCAAATTCTTTAAGTGCTTTATATAGTGGATTAGCTCTAGCATACGAGCTTAATCTTTTTAATAATGTCGAT
>CAIVQA010000064.1 GCA_903907935.1 uncultured Francisellaceae bacterium | reverse complement strand
TTTTTACTAATTGCTTTGGTTCCATGTTAACCTACCTTTAAAAATTGATTAACCTATAACCAAAGTTTACGAAAAATATTTTTTTAAGTCACTAAATATCTAACAAAATAAAAGAGTTTTTTATTCACCGGGAACTGCTGCAGTTACAGCGTGATCTATTAATAACCTTTAATGCCTTTGGTAATTATCAATTAAAACACCATCTATCATCAAATAATCCATTCTTATTTGCTCTATCTCTAGAACAATTGGAAATAGCAGAATTTTTATTAGATAAATTGTTGAATTTTTATTATACCTCCGAAACACATTCAAAAAGAATTCAAGCTATAAATAGCATGTTTTATGTAAATAAATATGGATTAAATGCATTACACATATTATGTATGTGTAATGACAATTGTAGCAAGAAAGATCAACAACGAAAATTAAAAATTATGCATAATATATTAAACAAATTAACTAGTGAAGGGTTAAAATTTATTGTAAATATGAACAAATGCAAACCAATATTTATTAATTGTAATTATAATATTTGTTATAATACTTTTTATAAAGAAGTAGCATGTACAATACTACAAAGTAAAAACAACCATATAAGATTTTTTAAAAAACAAAAATACAAAGATATATTAATTATAAATAAAAATATTGAATTATTATTGTTTTTTGCTACGACATTTAAGGATTTTTTTGACTATAAATTAATCTTAATAGCTATAAAATTATGTAATATTAATGAGTTTTTGCAAATTATATCATTTAATCAAAGACTAGCGGTAAATATAATAAATACGAATTTTACTCAAGTATTTAATGTTTTAATTACCTCTGTTGATGATATCCTAACAAATAATGTATATGAGGCAATTTCGCAAATTACCCAAAAAATTAATTTACTATTTTGTTTGGCACATATTCATGAATCTGATACAGTAAAAATAGCAAAATGTCTTTATGAAGCAATAAAATACTATACTAGATATAGATGTCCCCATCCAATAAGGGAAGCAAATTTTATGTCTTGGGTTAATCTTTATATTAAACATATTAATCAATTAGCTTTAACTGAAAAACAATGTAAAACAATTATTAATTATTTATCAGATATTAGTTTAGTATTATTTGGCGTACGTTCTACAACAAAACTTCCAACTTCCCCTCAAAAATTAACTAAGTTTCTTGTACCAAAATTAGCTTTACCACAACTATCCACTTCAATAAAAAAGCTAAATTTTAGTGAACCACAAACTCCAGCGCCAACTCCAGAAGAATTGAAGCAACTATCAAACATTAATAAAATACCAAAAATGCGTATAATTTAATGGGATTTGTAATCGTTCACGTAGGTACCTATTGCTGCACTGTGGTCCGTAACTCGCGCACTTTTATCATTAAAAACAAGCCAAGCGCGCGCTCAAACAGTACGGTCCTCGTTGCAGCACAATAGGACCCCACGTGAATGGCTACTGGAATTTTATTTAATTGCGGAAATCTTTGATTGGGACGATGAATTTTGTTGTTTAGAATTTTGGATTTTTTTTATAAAAAATCCAACCACTCCAGATAACATATATATAAAGAACATACTAAATAATATTTTAGCTGGATTCCATGCGATTAAAACATAAACAAATACTACTAAAAAAATACTAATAAATGGTACATTGCCTTTAAGATCTATTTCTTTAAAGCTATGGTAGCGTAAATTACTAACCATTAATAAAGATAGTGCCATAACAACTAAGGCTGCTATTTCACTAATAGTTTTACCTGGAATATCAAAATCTGTACCAACCCATACCATACCAGCAATTACTGAAGCAGCTGAAGTGCAAGGTAGCCCAATAAAAAATTTCTTATCTGAATTTTCAGCTAAATTAAATCTAGCCAAGCGTAACCCGGTTGCTGCAACATACATAAATGCTACTAACCAACCAATTTTACCCAGATACTGTAAACCCCAACTATAAGCCATTAATGCCGGAGTCATGCCAAAACAAACCATATCAGATAGGCTATCATACTGAGCCCCAAATGCACTTTGGGTACCAGTTAATCTAGCTACTCTACCATCTAAATTATCTAAAATTGCTGCTACAAATAACGCCATTGCCGCTAATTCAAAATTAGATTTCATGGCAGCAACTATGGCATAAAACCCTGCAAATAACCCTGCGGTAGTAATTAAATTTGGGAATAAATAAATACCGCGTTTTTTCTGAGTTTCTGTACAATTTTCTATATTACTATTTTTTGTTTCTAAATTTATATTATCCATATTTGACATATATATTACCCAATTTCCCTAATGATATTAGCACCTAATTGACGTAATTTCTCTTCAATACACTCATACCCACGATCTATATGATAAATCCTATTAATAACTGTTTTTCCAACGGCTGCTAAACCAGCTAATACTAAACAAGCCGAGGCACGTAAATCGGTTGCCATAACTTGTGCCGCCTTAAGTGCATTATTACCTTTACAAAAAGCAGAATTACCTCGCACTATAATGTCCGCTCCCATCCGCCTAAGTTCTTCAATATGCATAAATCTATTTTCAAAAACCATCTCTGTAATGCTAGAAGATCCAAAAGCTATACAATTTAAAGTTGTAAATTGTGCCTGCAGATCTGTAGGAAACCCTGGAAATGGAGCTGTACAAATATCTACTGCCCTAGGTAACTCTCCTCGCATATCTAAAGTAATAGAACTTTTATCGCTAACTATATGAGCCCCTGCTGCTTCTAATTTTAATAATACTGCCTCTAAATTATTAATATCAACTTGTTTAATTTTAATTTTACCTCTTGTTAAAGCTGCTGCAGCTAAATAAGTTCCTGCTTCAATTCGATCTGCTATCACCGAATAATGACAACCAGATAAAGATTCTACTCCTTCAATTTCTAAGGTATCAGTACCAATGCCAGAAATTTTAGCCCCCATTTTATTTAAAAAATTAGCTAGATCTTGTACTTCTGGCTCACAAGCAGCATTTTTTAATACTGTAGTTCCTTTGGCAAGAGTTGCTGCCATCATTAAATTTTCAGTTCCAGTAACAGTAACGGTATCAAATATAATATTCGCAGCTTTTAATTTCCCGTTTTTACATTTAGCTTTTATATAGCCATCTTCTATGGTTATTGTTGCTCCCATAGCCTCTAAACCTTTAATATGTAGATCTACTGGCCGCGGACCAATAGCACAACCACCAGGCAACGATACTTCCGCTTCACCAAATTTAGTAACTAGTGGCCCTAGGATTAAAATTGATGCTCGCATAGTTTTTACTAATTCATACGGTGCACAATAATTATTTATTTTTCTAGTATCTACTTGAATATTAAGTTTTTCGTCAACAGTTAACTTAACACCTAATTGAGCTAACAACTCCATTATGGTAGTTACATCATGCAGATGAGGAACATTGGATACCGTAACAACTTGATCAGCCAATAATGTTGCCGTTAATATTGGTAACACCGAATTTTTAGAACCAGAAATTTTAATTTCACCATTTAATGGTGTACCGCCTATTATGGATAATCTACTCATAAATGCGACACTACAGGAAAAATATGTTCTAATCCACTAACTTTACTTAAGTCAGATAAAAATTCTGGCATTTCATAAATTTTAAGAATTTTTTGTTTACTTTCAGCAAACCTAACCCACGCAGATATTACTGCTAAACCACTACTATCCGACGCTTTAAGGCCTCGTAAATTAATATCGATTATTGGTAATTTAGATATAAATTGACAACCAAGTAACATAATATTTTTGGCATTATCAAAATTAATAATACCTTCTAAATACAAGCAATTTTCATGTACAACAATATTACAAATTTGCATTATTTTACTTTTTTTCGTCTACATTTTGATTATTATGATTTCTAATTTTAGCGGATACAAATTTTAAACCATGCATTCTTATATCATCGCTAAATTGCGCCTGGAAACCTTGTAATATACTTACTCCCTCTATTATTACAT
Organism: uncultured Francisellaceae bacterium; assembly: GCA_903907935.1. GTDB lineage: Bacteria > Pseudomonadota > Gammaproteobacteria > UBA6186 > Azoamicaceae > UBA6186. The sequence continues at coordinate 6,334 of CAIVQA010000064.1, read as the reverse complement.
CATAAACTTTCCAAGAATTTTCTTCTGCAGCTATTAAGCGATAATCTACTGCTAAATTATCTTTATTAGGACGAATTACTGTACTTTTAATTTGAACACGCTTAACATTACGATCGTTATTATAATTTTGAAACTCTATTTTTTCTTCAGTATAATTATTTAAGGTTGAAGAATAAGTTTTAGTAAGTAATTTTTTTAATTCATGAATAAATTCAGCTCGATCAGCATCAGATGCTTTGCCCCATTGAGTACGTCCTGCTATCCACTTACCCATCTCATCAAAATCAACATTTGGCAGAATAAGGTTATCTACTATTTTGTATATTTCTTTATCAATTTTATGATTACCAGTATCTCTATGGTGCTTTAACTGGGTTAATACTTGTTCAGTAATGGAATGTAAAAACTGTATAGGATCTTTTCTTACGATATTTTCTTTAGTAGGTTCTGTGGCATCCAAAATTGATATATTACTAAAAAAAATGCTTACAAATAATATAATTTTTAACATATTTTTACGCATAACTATTATTCCTTTTTACTAGCACTGGAACTATTAGAACCAACTGCAAATTTAGAAATTAAATCTTCTAACAATATTGCTTGTTGGGTTAGCTCTATTACATCTCCTGGTTTAAAAAATGTATCCTCCATCCCTGGCTCTATCCCAACATAATTATCGCCCAATAACCCTGCTGTTAAAATTTTAGCCGAAGAATCCTTTGGAAGGTTATTATATGCTTTATTGATATTCATTTCTACTAATGCTTGATATTCATTAAATTCATCATGCACCAAATTAATTTTAACGACTGTACCAATTTTAACGCCGTTAATTGTAACTTTTGATTTTACTTTTAATCCACCAATATTTTTAAATAAGGCTTTTAGGCTATAGCCTTTTTCTTGATAAATACTAGTTAACCCACTAACCTGTAGGGCTAGCATTAACAATGAACAAATACCTAGTATTACAAATAACCCAACCCAAAATTCTATTATTTTAGTTTTCATAATTTTAATTTCCACGAAACATAACTGCTGTTAAAAAGAAATCTAGCCCCAAAATCACTAATGAAGCAAATACTACCGTATTAGTAGTAGCTTTACTTATACCTTCGGACGTTGGCAAACAATCTATACCTTGAAATACTGCGATCCAAGTTGTAGAAAAACCAAACACTATACTTTTTATTATGCCATTTACTACATCGGCATTAAAATCCACAGCATTTTGCATGTTAGACCAAAAACTACCATTATCCACCCCTAACCAGGTCACTCCAACACAGTATCCTCCAATTATCGCCACTGCATTAAAAATTAAAGCTAGAATTGGCATAGAAATTTGTCCGGCCCAAAATCTAGGAGCAATAACCCTTTTTAAAGGATCGACCCCAACCATTTCCATAGATGACAACTGCTCGGTTGCCTTCATTAAACCAATTTCTGCAGTAAGAGCTGATCCTGCTCTCCCAGCAAATAATAATGCTGTCATTACTGGACCTAATTCTCGCACTAAGCTAAGAGCTATCATTTGTCCTAATGCCTGTTCAGCACCAAATTTTACTAAGATAGTATATCCTTGCAAACCTAGAACCATACCAATAAAGGTACCAGATAAAATTATAATAATTAAAGACAGCACCCCTACAGAATAGAGCTGTTTTAATAATCTTGGGAACCCCTTATGAAGATCTGGAACACAAAATATAGAATTAAACAACATGTTAGTCGCACTACCAACATTACTAATAAAAGATACTGATGTACCACCAGTTTTTTTTATAATCGACAATATCGCTTGGACTAACATAAAAATAAGTCATCTCTATAATTATTAGCCGGATAGTGAAATGGAACCGGACCATCCGGTAACCCTAATATGTATTGCTGAACCCATGGGTTAGCACTATTTTTTAATTCTTCTGGGGTACCACTTTCCACAATTTTAGCATTAGAAAGCAAATAAACATAGTCAGCAATACTTAATGTTTCGTGGATATCATGTGACACTAGTATAGTTGTTAGTCCGAGTAAATCATTTAATAATTTTATTAATTTAACTAATACACCCATAGATATAGGATCCTGACCAGTAAATGGCTCATCGTACATAATTAGATCTGGATCTAAAATAATTGCTCGTGCTAATGCAACCCTTCTTATCATTCCTCCTGATAATTCTGATGGCATAAGTAAGTGAGCCCCACGTAAACCAACTGCTTCTAGCTTCATAAGAACTAAATCTTTAATCATATCTTCTGGTAAATTAGTATGTTCTCTCAATGGAAAGGCAACATTCTCAAATACGCTTAGATCAGTAAACAAAGCACCACTTTGGAATAACATTCCCATTTGCTTACGTAATTTATATAATTCTTTTCGTGATATTTGAGTTATTTGAGAACCTAATACTCTAACTGTGCCATGATCCGGTAAACATTGTCCGCCAATTAAACGCAATAAAGTAGTTTTACCACAACCAGATGGTCCCATAATAGCGGTTATTTTGCCTTTTGGGATCATCACCCTTATTTGATCTAATATAATTCTATCTTTTCTTAAAAAAGTAACTTGTTCTATTTCTACTATTGATGGTAAATTGCTAATCATTACTTATAATTATGATATATTTATAAAAAATAACTTTAAAATATGCTAAAATTTACCATATATTTAAAAGGATTACTACCAATTATACCCATATGAAAAATTATAAACATAAAGCCTTTTCAATTTTCGAAATAGTAATCACTATTGGTATTATTGGAATATTAGCAGCCGTTGCTGCTTTTACTTACCCAAAATACAGCGGTAGATCTCAAATAACAGCAGCTAATGCAGCTCTAGAAGCATATGTAAAAGCTGCTCAAGATTTTTTTACTGATAATAATTATATGCCTACTGGTATTGGAACAAGCGCTTGTATTGCGCCACCTAGCCCTTGTAATATACCAATAAGTAGTTACAATGCCACAACTAATGATATATTGAGCAATAACGGTATTACTTTAACCCCATTAACTGGACTTGCTGCCGGCACTGTAGGAATTTCTTTAAATGCTACATTTAGCAATAAAGCTGTAAGTGCTCTTCGCCAAAATCAGCTCATCTTAATGCTAACCGTAACTAATGGGATATATACTATTACCTGTAGTGCTCCTAACATTCCAAATGATTATCTACCATCTAATTGCCAGCAATAGTCATAACATTTTATATTTTAAAAACCCTCTAAAACCCTTAGGCTGTTCTTGGTTATTTTCCATCTTATAATCAGGGAGCCCTTCAATTTGTGCTTCTTTCATTCCATCTTCATTAAAAAGACTTCTTAATCCTGGCCTATCTTTCCGTAACGGTACAACATCTCTACTAAACATCATTACTTTACTCTCTTTTGGTTCTTCAAATTTTGTAGGCCAAGAATGCATTTTAGAAATTGCTCTAGATCCTGCTAAAAACTGCGCTATATTTGCTATAGAATGCTGACTTTCTAACCATTTTATATCATCACGCCAATTAACAAAGTTAGTACCTAATTTTATTCCTGCAGAAATAAAAAAACTTCTTAGTGCATTTTGTCTAGCTATTTCTTTAATGGCTAAATTACGAATCAAGCCAATATATACCGAATGAAACGTTAAGTAATAAAGAGAACCAGCCCACACTATATTTAATAAACACTCGGCAACATACTGAGCATTAAAACAATTAGTATGAGGCAAATGCATCCTGTATATATGTCCTGGATGAGTATTTAAGGTATTTATAGGATTAGGTGCACTTAAATAACTTCTTATTAAATCATAATTTTTTTTAGGATATAAGTTCGAAAATTGTTGCATTATATTTAAAGAACCTGGACTCTCAAAAGTTATACATTCTACCCCCAACCTAGCAGCACATAACTCTGCCATAGTTCCACCAAGAGAATGACCTATTATTTTAAACTTATAATGTTCTGATTTAACCTGGCTAGAATTCAAAATACCTTGCGCTAAATTATCTAACTCTTCTTGTCCTGGCGGTATAAATTTAGTTTCATTTATTCTAGCTAACGCTAATCTAACATCAGTAATAGCATTAAGTACGTTATCAGTACCCCTATAATAGATAAAACTATTTTCCGCTTTTCCTCGTTAACAAAAATAGCATAACAATTCCCCCAAACCCCATTAAAAACATTCACCTTTTTAATATTCCAACCTTCAGGTAAAGAGTGTGTTAAATTTTTGTCTTCTAATCCGTAGGTTTCTCTAGCTAACACTGCATATGTTTCTATGGGCATAAATCCTCCTTGATATACTTATACCTTATGGAGAGTATGTTAGCATTTATTGGTGCGCCCGGAGAGATTCGAACTCCCGACCGCCTGGTTCGTAGCCAGGTACTCTATCCAGCTAAGCTACGGGCGCATTATAACTAGTTCGGAGAGAGAGGGATTCGAACCCTCGATGAAGTTATAAGACCCCATACTCCCTTAGCAGGGGAGCGCCTTCAGCCGCTCGGCCATCTCTCCTAAATTGATTCAATAGAGACTATTATAATTTTTATAATGATGCAACAATAAATAACTAACTATTTATTATTTTGATCAATTTCTGATTCATCTTCTAGATTACTGTCTGGATCACTTTGACTTGATTTTTCTTTCTGAATGCGTTTATAGATCTCTTCTCTATGAACGGAAACTTCTTTCGGAGCGTTTACACCAATCCTAACTTGATTACCTTTAACACCTAACACCGTTATGGTAACATTGTTTCCAATAACCAAACTTTCCCCAATCCTTCTTGTCAAAATCAACATTGTGTAAATCTCCGTTTTATAAATTATTATTATAAAAATTATATTGTTCGCACCCCCTTTTGTAGAGTGTCTTTAATATTGCACACTGTTTGACATTATATGTCAACTATAAGATAACTAATGCCCCTCTAATGCCCTTTCTTTTGCAGAACTATCTATAGAATAAGTAAGAGAAAAAGCTTCGTGCAAAATTTTAATAGCTAACTCTAGATCTATTTCGTTTATTAAAATAGATACTTTAATTTCTGAGGCCATTATTTGCTGAATGATAATATTTTTTTGCAACAAAACATCATAAATTTCACTAACAATCTCCGGATTGGAACTTAGTCCAATACCTACTAAAGAAAGTTTAGCTACCGGAATATAACTAGAGTTTTTTTCACCTTCCTCTACAATATTACTTAAAATTGTTTTACATAATTCTAAATATTTATTACTAATTACAAACGATAATTCTTTATCGCTATTGGTCAACATATCAATCTCTACATACGATTTTGCAATGTTTTTTAAAATTAACCAAATGTTTTTATAATCTAGAATCTTTATACAAATTTTTATTTGTTTAGAAAGAGCTGCAATTTTTAAAATTTGTCGGTAATCTAAATTGTTTTTATATTCAGAAATCAACGTACCAACACTATCTTCTTTATTAAAAGAAGATAGTACTCTAATAGGTAAATTATAATAATTACCAAGCTCAACTGCCTTAATTTGCATTACTTTAGCGCCTAATCCAGATAATTCTAACATCTCAGAAAAATCAATATGATCTAATTTTTTAGCACTTGGAATTATGTTAGGATCGGCTGTATATATTCCATCAACATCGGTATAAATATGACATTCTGGAGCCTGTAATACTGTAGCTATTGCAACTGCCGTGGTATCTGAACCGCCTCTACCTAAAGTTGTAATATTACCATCTGCATCTACCCCTTGAAATCCAGCCACAACTACTACCATTTCTTTTTGTAAATCTTGATGAATATTATTGATATTAATATTTTTAATACGAGATTTATTAAAAATACCATCTGTTTCTATTCCTAATTGTATACCAGTATAAGACCGAGCTGGACATCCGCGTTTAATTAACGCTATACAAAGTAATGATATTACTTGCTGCTCTCCTGTTGCCAATAATGCTGCCATTTCTCTAGCATCAGGAGTGGGTGTAATTTTATAAGCTAAATTTTCTAATCTATCAGTTTCACCTTGCATAGCAGATACTACTACCACGATTTTTTGTTTTTTCTGATAAAAATGAAAAATTTTTTCTGCAATGTGTTCTATTTTTTCAATATTGGCAACTGATGATCCACCAAATTTTTTAACTACTATAGACATAATTATTAAGCTCCTAGCTATACTATACTAATCAGACGTGAGACTAATCAGACATGAGTTTTCGGTGCCCTAAAAAACAAGTCGTGAAACTCGCCTTTCACAAAACAAAGAGCAACTAGAGCCCAAGGAGGCTCAAACAACACTCCTTGTTTTTTAGGGCACCGAAAAC
>CAIVQA010000063.1 GCA_903907935.1 uncultured Francisellaceae bacterium | reverse complement strand
TTTTTTACTAATTGCTTTGGTTCCATGTTAACCTACCTTTAAAAATTGATTAACCTATAACCAAAGTTTACGAAAAATATTTTTTTAAGTCACTAAATATCTAACAAAATAAAAGAGTTTTTTATTCACCGGGAACTGCTGTAATAACGTTAATATTTTTGTCTTGCTTTAATTTAGATAGTTGTAAACTTTTTATTGTTGTTGCTCTTCTTGAAAACACAGTATGATCTAGAATGTCTAGCTGAATGTTCATCATTTTGCATATTGATCCTAAAAATTCTTCCAACGATCTATATGTTAATTTGAAAATAATTTTTAAAATTAATCCGGTCTCAATTGCTAAAGTAGAATACTTAAATTATCTGCCTATTGTTTTGATGGAGCCATTAGAATACCACTTTTTGATTGCATCCTCAGAAAACCAAATGCAAATATTACCCCTATTCCTTAGACCTTTTTCATAATTTTTCCAGTTAGTAATCGTATATTTAGCTTTAGAAAACTTATGGCATACTTTATTTCTCAATTTGTATGGCATAAATCTAATTTCCCCCCACGTTAGGTAAGATATTATCTTATATGAATGACCAAATTATTGTAAAGTAATAGTATTTATGCAACAACGCCTCTTTTTATTACTGGCCGAGCAGGTATTGGAAAATCAAGATTATTAGAACACTTCAGGGAAAACACCAAGAAGAAAATAGTGGTTTTTGAACAGCGCCGAATTTCTGTTCTGTAAATTTTTTTATAAAAACATATTAATAATATTGTTGACAAATTATTATTAAAAAGTAAAGATATTTATTAAAGCGTAATCTAAAATAACTGATTAATAAAGGATGTTTGTCTAATATTGTGATGCTTCCGTTGAGTTCTAAATTTGGATTGTGGTGAAATAGTTATTAAAATAATTTAGTAATGTGGATTTGGTGTAAAGAGGGGGTTATATGATAATAAGTGAAGTTTTAGATTTAATAAAGGAAGTTGTTGAAGGTCTTAGCTTTATTTACAATAAGGTGCAAGATTTAAAAGAAAATCACAAAAAATATATTGATGTGTTACAAAGAAGCGAAAAGTTGTTTAAGGCTCAAGAAGATAAGACAAAATATTTAAATAAGTGGCTTGACGATCAAAAAGACGATCAAAAAAAGAAGGATTTTGAATCGTCAAATGATTGGGGATATTATTGTGATTCTATTAAAACATATAAAGACTACATTTATGAGCACAAAGGGAAGATAAAAAATAGTTTACACATATTGGAAAGAGTTTGGGAACGATTTCATAGAGAGCCTCACAGAATTTTAAAGTTAACAGATATTGGGAATAATGTTAAAGAGAATTGGTATCATTCAAAAGATTATTTGATCAGGCTCTTTCCTGAACAAAAATCATTATTAGAGGAAGTAGTGTTTAAACCAGATACGGTGTCATATGTACCTGGGGTTATGTCCGTCCTTATGGATGTTGGTGGTAAAAGTAGTCTTGATGGTGGTGGTGGAGATAATCCTGGTTCATCATTTTCATTATCATCTGAAACGTCTGAAGAACCTAAACCAAAGAAACCAAAGTTGAAACCAAAGGTGGGTTAAGTTGCATGTATAACCATTCACGTGGTACTATTTAATTACATCAAATCTAAATTTTTTTATATAAGAATTGATTTTAGGTGTTTACACTAACATTAGTTTTATGCATTATAGATTTATGAGCATTGGGCTAAATGAGTTATCAAAAATTAATTTAAAGCCAACTACTCTAGAAGAGGCGTTAGTAGTTATAAACCAGCTAGCAGCAATAGTAGTTAAATTAGACAAAGCTGTTGAAGATTTAACTGAGAAATTAAATTTAAATTCTAATAATTCTTCTAAACCTCCATCTACCAGCTTTAAGAAGAAGCTTACAAATAAAGGAAAATCCGGTAAACATGGTCATAAGGCACATATAGAGAACTATTGTCTCCGGAAAAAGTAGATCAAGTTGTTACTTGTTTGCCACCGGAACATTGTGATTGCGGAGGCGCAATTCAAGTAAACAATAGTAATTTTCAGCGACATCAGGCTTATGAAATACCACAACCACTACACTGTTACTGAATATCAAATTTTTTCTGGTACATGTAGTTGTTGTAATAAGAAGCATATAGGGCAGTTACCAATAGGTGTAACATTTAAAATGTTTGGAGCAAAAACATATGCATTGTTAGCAATTTTAACTAGCAAGTATAGGTTAAGTAAGATGTTAGCAAAAAATTGTTTGCAGAACTTTTTTCTTTACCAATTAGCGTTGGATCTGTATCTAATATTGAAGCTAGAGTTAGCCAAGCTATTTCAGCACCGTATCAAGAAGTGCAAGATTTATTAAAAGAATGAGCCTATAGTACATGTAGATGAAACTGGTTGTAAACAATCTAATAAAAATGGATGGATATGGGTATTAAACATTTGGATTAACATTATTCTTGTTAAGGAATTCTAGAGGTAGGAAAATAGCCAAAGAATTAATAGGTAGATACCAAGATAGAATAATAATATCAGACAGGTATAGTAGTTATAACTATATTCCAGATCAAAATAGGCAAATATGTTGGGCCCATTTAAAAAGAGACTTACAGAGAATTTCAGAAAGAAGTGGTAGTTCAGGTAAATTAGGACGTGATTTATTAAGAACTTACAGGAATATATTTAATATTTACTTTACTACAACTTATGAATATAGATTAAACCATAATAAAACTAAAAAAAGACTTAAGCGATTAATTAGGAAATTTGAAAACCTTTTATTAGATGGTTTGATATGTGGTAATAAGAAAACCCAACATACTTGCACTAACATTATAAATGTAGGAAAAGACTCTATAGGATTTTTACAACAAGCAGTAACCAATTATTTCTCCGATTGCCCATCACCAAGCTTATTACCAGCCCAGTAACCTAAAATAAAACACCCCTCGCCAGGATCTGAGCGTAAAAATGGCAATGCTCAACTAACATTCATTTAATAGCTTATTTTTGCTTTAAAATAAGTGTTAGGTCTAGTGTTTTATGTTAAATATCATGATAAATGTGTAAAATTATAAAAATTTAATTCCAAAATTGATGAATGAAATATAAATATACTTATTGATAAAAAAATTATTATACATGAA
>CAIVQA010000062.1 GCA_903907935.1 uncultured Francisellaceae bacterium | reverse complement strand
GCTTGTTCTATTGCTCGTCTTAAATCTTCAGTAACATAGGTAAGGTGAATATTAAATTTTTTGTTGGATAAGTCCCTTATTGGATTTTTAGGATTAATATAATAAGGATTAGGTGAGCCTAATGCTAATTTACCACCTGAGATTATTAACATTTTAGGAGCTGCCCACATGCCTTCGAGTCTAGTATCTCTGGCTGGCAATACTACTGCTGAATTAAAGCTAGTTTGTGCAGGAAATACTTGTTCGGAATCTTTAAAATTATTAATTTCTGCTAAAAACCCCAAGGCATATGGTATAAAATTAGCTGTATCACCATTATATCTAGAGCATGGACAACCAGCACCACAACGACCACCCCAATGAAGATGACCACCCCAATAGTTAAGAGTATCCCAAATTTGTTTTCCATTAGTAGATTTAGCATTTTTAAGTTGTTCTAACTTTTCTTGGTCGCAATGTATAAATTGTTGGTAAAGGCTAGCTTTAAAATCTTGAGTATTAATTTGTACTTCTGGATTTTTTTTATGCACATGAACATAGCTGGCTTCGTTGGTAATGGTTGCCATCCCATAAAGAGTACCTTGAACTTCCAATTGCGCCGGGTCGCTATTACAAAACTCAAATGAATGCTCATAATGCCATCCACCACAATTATGGAGTCTAAAATCAAAAGTAGAAGTTGCACGCATAAGAGTAAACATCCCAGTAAGATTACAGTGCCTTTTTACTCTAGTAGTACTTGCTATCCATACTGATGGACCACTAGTTGAATCAATTGTTAAACAATCAGTTCTTAAATCACCGTGATTATAAAATGGTCCAATAATTTTTGTTGAATTCTCAATATCTAAAAAACTACCATTAGAAATGGCTACCGGTATGGTTAATAAATGTCTACCATCGTATACCGAAACATTTTCTCCACATAATTCGTAGTCTAATAATGTAAATTTAAGTGGTTCTATATTGTTGCCTAGATTATATGAGCCACTATTATGCTCATGTGCATAAAACGTAGAAAACACTTTCCAATTTGACGCTTCAACCAAACTTCCCAATCGACACCCTATAGGAGACCAAATAACCCCGTTAACTGCTGCCATTCCGCCATTTTCTATACAAAATTCTGTTGCATAAACTTTAATATCTAAAAATCTTGTTAATAACTCAGCACGTTTATTTTTTTTATGATTACCCAAAAATACTTTAGCATGGGGAGTTAATACTAGCATTCCACAATTAGCCTGAAATGTAGCTTCTATAGTAATCTTATATTCTGCATTGGGCATGTTAGTTGCATCGTATTTATTAATAGAACCAAAACGTTTTAACATTGCTCGATCTACGTCCCAAGAATATATATTTGGTTCGCAAATTTCAAATATACCGGCAGTACGATATTCATGAGTTAAATTTATAGAATGTCCAACCGGAGTATATAAAATTGTCTTATCACAATATGGTTGTTCTCCTAAATCAAAATCGCTAGCTTGTAATTTAAGGAGTGGGGTTTGTATAGCAATTTTAGACATATAAATACTACCATAAATGCCATAACCATAATCTTTACCACTTATTAGTACTTCTTTACCGCCAGCTATAATGCCTGATTTCCAAAGTATGCCAGGATTAATAATTTGTACTTCTTTGCCGCGGACTATACCTAAATCACTCGATTCTAAAGATCCACCAAAATCAATAGTAGTTGTGCCACCGGATTCTCTATTTCCAACTCCTATTTCACCTTTTTTATCGCTAGTAAAAAT
>CAIVQA010000061.1 GCA_903907935.1 uncultured Francisellaceae bacterium | reverse complement strand
GCTTGTTCTATTGCTCGTCTTAAATCTTCAGTAACATAGGTAAGGTGAATATTAAATTTTTTGTTGGATAAGTCCCTTATTGGATTTTTAGGATTAATATAATAAGGATTAGGTGAGCCTAATGCTAATTTACCACCTGAGGTCATTAACATTTTAGGAGCTGCCCACATGCCTTCGAGTCTATTATCTCTGGCTGGCAATACTACATTTGAGCCAAAACTGGTTTGTGCTTGGAATACTTGTTGAGAGTCATTAAAATTATTAGTTTTTGCTAAAAATCCCATGGCATATGGTATAAAATTATAGCTACTGCTCTCTATTCCACTATCAGCATGGATCGTTCTTCCGCTTCCATCTATAGCTGTACTAAGAGCTTGTCGATCTTCCAAGCTACCATCTATAAATTGTTGATGTATATATGATGTAAAATCTTTACTGTTAATTTGTACTTCTGCTCCTTTTTCCTTAGCATGTAAATAGCTCCCTTCATTGTTTATAATAATTTTACCAAGCAATTTTCCTTGAACTACCAGTTTTGCAGGATCACTATTACAAAAATTATATGCATAATCAGGCCGCCATCCCCATTGACCGCTATAGTAGTTAAATTTAAAGACAGTTGTCGTACGTTTCAGAGTAAATTCTCCAGTAAGTTCACAATTTTTTTCTACATAAGCAACACCAGCTTCCCAAATGGATGGACCTCCGGTTGAATCAATCGTTAAAGTTCTTGTTGCCAAATATCCTTGATTATTAAATTGCCCAATAATTTTAGTAGTTCCTTTAATCTGTAAAAAGCTGTCATTAGAAATAGCTACTGGCATTATCAGTAAGTGTCTACCATCATATACTGGTACATCGCGACCTAAAAATATATAACTGGTTTGTTGAATACAACCACCGAGACTAGAAGAATAAATCCTATGGCTATGTGCATAATGAGTAGCAAATACTTGCCGGTTTGGATCTTCAATCAACATTCCCAACCAACAACCTTTAGGCGACCAAATAACTCCATTAGGAGCTGCAATTCCACCATTTTCTATATCAAACTCTGTTGCATAAGCTTTAATGTCTCCAAATCTAGTTAATAACTCAGCACGTTTATTTTTTTTATGATTACCCAAAAATACTTTAGCATGGGGAGCTAATACTAGCATTCCACAATCAGCTTGAAATGTAGCTTCGATAGCAATCTCATATTCTGCATCAGGCATGTTAGTTGCATCGTATTTATTAATAGCGCCAAAACGCTTTAACATTGCTCGTTCGACATTCCAAAAATCTATATCTGGTTCGCAGATTTCGAATTTACCAGTAGTACGATATTTGTGAGTTAAATTTATAGAACGTCCAACCGGAGTATATAAAATTGTCCGGTCACAATGTGGCTGTTCGCCTAAATCAAAATTGCTAGCTTGTAATTTAAGAAGTGGGGTTTGTATAGAAACTTTAGGCATATAAACATAGCCATAAACACCATAACCATAATCTCTACTTATTAGTACTTCCTTACCGCCAGCTATAATGCCTGATTTCCAAAGTATGCAAGGATTAATAATTTGTACTTCTTTGCCGCGGACTATACCTAAATCACTCGATTCTAAAGATCCACCAAAATCAATAGTAGTTGTGCCACCGGATTCTCTATTTCCAACTCCTATTTCACCTTTTTTATCGCTAGTAAAAAT
>CAIVQA010000060.1 GCA_903907935.1 uncultured Francisellaceae bacterium | reverse complement strand
TGAACAATATTATAATAGAACAAGATTACATTCATCTATTGACTACAAGGCTCCAATTGATGTTGAATTAGCAGTATAAAAATTAAGGTGTTGGTGTCCGAAGAAACGGGGTAAGATTAGACTCTGCTACTACTTGGTTTCCAATTCTTTTAGTTTCTCTTTCAACTTTTTTCAAAAATTTTTTCACTTTTATATTCTCCTCAATTAAAAATTTTTCATACCTTATCCGTATATACTAATCATACATGAGTTTTCGGTGCTCTAAAAAACAAGTCGTGAAACTCGCCTTTCGCAAAGCAATAAGCAACCAGAAGCCAAAGAGGCTCAAACAACACTCCTTGTTTTTTAGAGCACCGAAAACTCATGTATGATTTAGTATACCATTCTTGGTAAAGTGGCGGCTTCTGTTTCTGATTGTAATTCATTAAATTGTAACATAGAAATAGCATTAAAACTAAATAAAACAGCTTGATTTTGTTGTCTTTTTATGGGTGAAAAAACATTCCCCTCTCTAGTATACAATACGCGGTTTATCCCTAAAGGTAAAAAATAACTTTCTCTAGCAATTACATCGTTATCACAATAAGAATAACCAAGTATATCTCCTTTTTTTATTGGTCTAGTAGTTCTAAACATAAATGCTGGCGTTAAATTTGGTAAAAGTTTTTCTTCACTTCTAACACAAGTTAGGACTATTTTAAATCTTTCCATATTAGCTATAGCAACAATATTTAATCTATCAATTATCTTAAGATCTTCTGTAGACTCAGATGCATCAATTAATTGCTTAATTGTTTCAACAAGATCTTTTTCAGTATTAATAGATATAGTTAAGTCCTTGATTACTTGGACTATATTTACTTCACAAGTATTAGCCATAATAATTAATCCTTTAACCATTTTAATTATTACTTCTTCAGTATTAGTAGTAGCAATTAGTTGTTTAATTACTTCAATAAGATCTTCTTCCGTATTAATTGTAGCAATTAGTCCTTTAGCCCAAGTAACTACATCTTCTTCTGTTGGTAAATGTTGAGCAAATCGCATTAAACTACCACTGTTTTTAGCATCAATAACACAATTAGCTGCTCTTGATCTTGGTATTTTTCTTGTGGTTTCTTCTTTTTTAAATATATTTTTTAAGGTATTGTTGCCATCAGTATTTGGCATAACATCACTAAATGTTAGATTAGAAAAAACTTCCAGTAAATATGGATTATGACAATAAAAACAACTAAGTCCTGGAACTACATCACCTATTTTAAAAGAGCTACTACTATTACTTAGTATTGTAAAAATAATATCACCAGTATATAAAACCTCCGTACCAACTGTAATATCATTCATAGCAATTAAACCATAACCAGTTTCGCCAAGATGAGATATCATTACATTTTTTGCAAAATTACTTTCTAATTGGAGTGCGTTTTCTGTGGTTATTTCTATGACTCCATAATCATTAAACTTTTTAGCTATTAATAAATCGTATAATACTTTATCTATCTCTGTTTCACTAATAGGATTCTCATGCTTAGTACGTATACCTATAGAAGTATGGGTAAAATTAAATTTAGCCATCGTGTTTTCTGAAGTAACTTGCATTCTACTACAATCTGAATCATTCAGTGGGTCATCTGTGTATGTAATATATAATCCTGGCATTTTATAAATCTCCAAATAAATATACTCTCGACTAATGAGTTTTCGGTATTCTAAAAAAATAATGAGCGGTTGTTTGAGCCCCATGCTGTTGCTGTTAACGCTACTGAACGTAGGGCGAGTTCAGCAAATTATTTTTTTAGAATACCGAAAACTCATGTGCGATCAGTATATTTGACGACATACTACCAAATGTTTTTCCCTAACTCAATACCTAGGAATATGCACACATTTCTAAAACTTCACTAACAAAATTAACCCTATCCTTCGCTTCTACTTTAGAAATACAACATAATTTACTACTACCAATTAATTTATATTGTTTAGGATTTTTTTGTAATAAATTAATTATTTGATCAACATTAATTTTATTATTACTACTAAATTCTATATTAAACCCATTAGCAGTATTTTTAATTCCAGAAACACCTAAATTTTCGCATAATAATTTTAGTTTACTGATCTCGAATAAATTTTGTAATTCTACTGGTAACAATCCAAATCTATCAATAAATTCGCCAATTAATTCTTGTAATTTATCGCTAGTTTGGGCCTTGGAAATTTTTTTATATAAAATTAATCTAGTATGTACATCTGGAATATATGCTGTTGGAATATATGCTGGTATTTGCAAATCAATTTCAATATTTTTAATGAAATCTAACTCTAACAAATCATCTGTATTGTCCAACTGACCATGTTGTTTTAAAGTATCAACCGCATGTTCTAATAATTCCATGTATAAACTAAATCCAATTGTTTGAATATTACCGCTTTGCTCGCTACCTAATAATTCTCCAGAACCTCTAATTTCTAAATCATGAGTTGCTAAAGTAAAACCAGACCCTAAAGTATCTAAATTTTCTAGTGCTTCTAATCTTTTTATAGCATCTTGATTTAAACTAGATATTGGTGGAGTAAAACAAAAAGCATAAGCTTGATGATGCGATCTTCCCACTCTACCGCGCAATTGATGTAATTGAGATAACCCAAAACAATCAGCCCTATCTATAATAATAGTATTGGCATTTGCTATATCAATTCCGTTTTCAATAATAGTAGTACAGACTAATACGTTAAATTTTCTATGATAAAAATCGATCATAATATGTTCTAATTCTCTTTCTGGCATTTGGCCATGAGCAATTTTTACGCTAGATTGTGGCACCAACGATTGAATGTTATCAGCTACTTTATTAATAGTTGCTACTTTATTATGTAAATAATAAACCTGACCACCACGCTGTAGTTCTCTTTGAATAGCTTCTTTAATGATTTCAATATTATATTCTCTAACAAAAGTTTTTACTGACAATCTATGGCTAGGCGGAGTTGCTATTATTGAAATATCTCGGATCCCAGACATGGCCATATTTAAAGTCCTAGGGATAGGAGTAGCAGTTAATGATAAAAGATCTACTTCACTTCGTATTTTTTTAAATTTTTCCTTCTGTTCTACTCCAAATTTATGTTCTTCATCTACAATCAGTAACCCTAAAGATTTAAATTTTAAATCTTTTTGTAATAATCTATGGGTACCAATGACTATATCACAACTACCTAATTTTATTTTATTGATAACTTCTTGTTGTTTTGCTTTAGTAACAAAACGTGATAATAATTCTACTTGTATTGGAAAATCAGCAAATCTATCTAAAAAGGTTTGATAATGTTGGCCAGCCAATAAGGTTGTTGGAGTTAATATCGCTACTTGTCGACCACTATCTGCTACAATAAAAGCCGCCCGCATCGCGATTTCGGTTTTACCAAAACCAACATCCCCGCATATTACCCTATCCATAGGTTTAGAACTCTTTAAATTTTCTATAACCTCTAAAATAGATCTATTTTGATCAAAAGTTTCCGTAAATGGAAAATTACTTATAAATTTTTGGTAATTTTCTTCATTTAAGGTACAGCCTACCCCCTCTTTACTAGCACGCATAGCATAAATTTCTAATAATTGAACTGCTACATCTTTAATTTGTTTAGATGCCTTTTTCTTTTCTTTTTGCCAACGATCCGTTCCTAAACTATGTAAAGGAGCATTTTCTAGATCTACCCCACTATACCTGTGAACAAGATTTAGACTAGTTATTGGAACATAAAGCTTATTTTTTTCTGCATACTCAATAACCATAAATTCACCACAAGTAGAACCATAATCTAATTGAGTTAAGCCTAAATACCTACCAACTCCATGTTCAATATGTACTATTGGATCTCCTATACTAATCTCTACTAAATTTTTAATGCTAAGCTCTGAATCAATTTGTTTCCCACGTCTTTTAACTACCTGCACCACTCTATTAGGAAATAAATCTTCTTCACAAATAATAGCTGTATTAATATTTTCTAATATGAAACCTCTTTGCAGTTTGGTCGTTAAGATACCATAAGGTACATTACTGTTTATAAATTCAACAATATTTTCTAGATTTTGAAGTTCTTGAAATTCTAAATCTTCTAATTTAAATAATTTAATTAAAGATTGCTTTAAAATTTCTTTACGCCCTTTAGACTCTACACAAAATAGTATTTTAAATGATCCTTTTAATAGATCACTAATCGACTCTGGTAAAGCTTTTATGGCTAAATTAAAACTACTATCATGAAGACTATTAGTCTCTGTATCACAAATAATTTGATTAAAATTATTTATTAAAGAAAAAACTTCAGTTGTGTTAAAAAATAATTTATTAATAGGTAAAAGCAATCTACTTGTATCATGACAAAATTGTTCAAATCTAGTTCCAATTTGCGAAAAAAATTTCTCGGCTGCATTTACGCAACCTTTAGTACGTACTACTAAACAATTTTTTGGTAAATATTCAAACAAACTAGCAGTTCGATCAAAAAATAACGGCAAATAATATTCCAATCCCGGACTTTTAAAGCCTTTACTAACATCTTGATAAATTTGACAAGTAGTAGTAGGGAACTGTTCCCGCCAATTAACCCGAAATTTGCTTATAGCATTCTCATTAAATGGATATTCTTTACTAGGCAAAATTTTAATTTCAGAGACTTTTTCTATAGTCCGTTGAGAATCTACTTCAAAAGTTCTTATAGAACTGATCTGATCATTAAATAGCTCTATACGATAGGGTAATTTAGAACCAATTGGGAAGATATCAATTATAGAACCACGTACTGCAAATTCCCCAAAATCCATAACCTGTGGGACATTATTATACCCAGCTTGCTGTAAATTAAATTTTAAGTCATCTAAGGACAATTCGGTATTTTGATCAACTATCAGAACATTTTGTTGTATATACTCTACTGGGCATATTTTGTGCATTACTGTTACTATTGGCACAATTAAAATACCTTGCTGGATACTAGCTAAGTTATATAGGGTTGCTAAACGTTCAGAAACTATTTCTGGATGTGGAGAAAAATGATCGTATGGTAACATCTCCCAATCAGGAAAATGTAAAATATTAAATACCGATTGGCCAGAACCGGGGCCATAACTATTCAGCTCTGCTTCCAGTTGATAAGCAATATTAAAGTCTTCTACCAAAACCACCACTAACCTGGCATATTTTTGGGCAATAAAAGCCAATAATAAACTATAACTGCTGGGTAATACTTTACCTATATATAGGTTCTTTTTTATGGTTTCGGGCAGCAAATTAAGCCCAAGATGATTACTTAACAACATTAAAATTTCTTTAAATTGGACTGTTAACAAGATCGCCTTGCTACCAATTTTAACGATCTAACTCTGGCAAGTTTAACCAAAGCAAGGCGATAAATTTAGGTTAGCAATTTATTTAGAGAAATTCAAGTCCTCGATATTATTTCCCAAATGGCTAAATGCAATTTCAACTCCATGCTTACCCACAATAATGCCAACTTTATATAAAATATCGTGCAATACTTTTAAATATCCTTCTTGATCCGTTGCTTTAGTAAAACACCACAATAAACAATCGGCGGACATATAATTAAATTGATTTAGCCCAACAAAACACATCTGATTAGCATCTATCTCTGGATGGATTTTTAGCATATTAGATAGATCATCTATAATATCATTAACTTTTTGTAAATCTTTATACTTCAATCTGATTACTTCTTTAATTTGACGATTGTACCTTCTAGAAGTATTTTCAACGCTAATAGTTAAAAAAACTGAATTTGGCACATATAACAACGACTTATCTACTGTTCTAATCCTAGTTAAACGCCAGCCAATATATTCAATAACCCCCTCTATATCTTGATTGGGGGATTTAATTGAATCTCCAACCATAAATTGGCGATCCATAAAAATCATCATGCCACCAAAAAAATTTGCTAATAGTTCTTTAGCAGCAATACCCAAAACTATAGTACTGGCACTACCAATAGCTACTATCCCGGTTATATCTACATGTAATGCTTGCATAGCCATTAAAAATGCAAAAATTACTAATAACATTTTTAATAAACGCCAAACTGCTATTATAGTTGTTTTATTTTGACGAAAATTTGTATGCTCCCCTTTGTACACAAAATTAATTAAATATTCTTCTGTATGATGTAGTAATCGGAGTGACAACCAAGTCAAGATTATTATAACTGTTAATATTTTAAACGAATCAATAGATTTTCTATGAACAAACAATTCCAGAATTAGAATACTGCAAAGAAACCAAATTAATACCACCAACGGTTTTTTGCTTATTTGTATAAAATCTTTTAACAAAACTGGTGGTTCTTGCGACTTATTATATTTAGAATAAAATTTTGGGAAGTTATTAACTAATTTATTCAATAAAAAATGAATAAAACCAGCAAATACACAAATTGCTAAAACATCACTAAAAGTAGAAACATAATGATGATAATATGAAAAAGAATGCCAAAAATTTATAATTTTATGCAATAAAGTCATTTATCACCCGTTCAGAATAAAGTTTACCTCAAATTCTCCCTCTCCACTTCAGTGGAGAGGGATGGGGAGAGGCAGAATAAAGGTAATCGTTCACGTGTGTACCTATTGCTGCACTGCGGTCCGTAACTCACGCACTTTTATCATTAAGAACAAGCCAAACGCGCTCAAACAATACGGTCCTCGTTGCAGCAATAGGTAACTACGTGAATGAACGTAACAATTACTAATAAAGTTTACCTCAAACTCTCCCTCTCCACTTAGTGGAGAGAGATAGGTAAAGGCACAATTTAAGCAAAAGCTTCTTCTTCTGATTTAACGGCATGATGGTGCTTAGCTTTAATTTGATCTAACCAAGATAATAAAATATTGGATTGACGGATAGAAAATTGTGGATCTTTAAAAGTATGGGTCAACAAATATGAACCTTGCACGCTAGAAACCAAATTCAAGGCAAAATTTGCTGATTCTGCTCCACATCCCATGGTTTTAAACTGAGATTCTGCCCATTGTAATAAATCGTGTAATAATTTAGCAGCTCGGTCAGCTAACGCTCCACTTTGCTTACTTAATTCTTGACACAATCCACCCATAGAACAACCATAACGAGCAACTTGTTCTAGGTTTTCATTATCTATGCTAGACTTTATAAAGCCTTTCAACCGATCTATAGCTTGAAAATTCTCATCCCATTGCCTTAACATATCACTAAGGGTGGTTGCTAATTTCTCTATAACCGCTTCCCCAATATCTTCTTTCTTTTTAAAATAATAATAAACATTTCCGAGAGGAACATCTGCTTTGTGAGCAATATCGGCTAATGTTGTTAAATTGAAACTTTGTTGGTGAATTAGAACCATCGCTGCTTCTATTAATCTTATTCTTTTATCTGTTTTCCGTGGCATAACTATTATCCCTTAATCGTTAACTGTTTAATTACGAGAAAATTTAACTTACATAACAAGTTAATATTTGGCCACAATAGCTATTAGTAAGTCAATAGCTTATACAAAATTATTTTTTATACCCCAAATTCATCAACAACCATAGCATTTTTAACAGCTAAGGTTGCCTCTTTAATTAAATTACTTTCAGATTTTGTTAAAACTTTTCTTTCCACTGCTTGTTGTTTTATTGATTCAACATTTAATATTTTTCCAAATGCAACCTCTAAATGATCATTTGCTGCAATATAGCAACCAGATAATAACCTTGTTCTTATAGTAGAATTTTTTGTTATAATATTACTAATTTGCTCACCTAAAACTTTAGAAGGCATATTATATTTTTTACCAAACGGAAAAATTAATCTAGAAATGAATCTACTTAAAAATTTATTAGGGAAAATATCTAAAATTTCTACGATAGTTTCTTGAAGATTATACAAACATACCTGTAAGCTCCATTTAGCAAAATATAGATCATCTAAATCTTCTTGGTTTTGATTATGGTATTTAATAATAGCAGAGCCCATACATAAATGACTAAACACATCCCATAATAATGTTGATAATCGTTCATTATGTTTTAATAAAGCATTAAATTTTAATAATGATAATTCTACTAAACAAGCTAATACAATACTAAAAAAATTTAAATTTCGACCATATTCATTTAAATTTCTAGAACCTAGACAAAATAATTTATTAGTACCAACATGCAATATCACTTTTGCAAAATTACTTAGTGCATAAGATATGTGTTCAAAAAAATAATTATCAAATAAAGCTACGTCTTTTGATTCAATAGCCTCTAGCTCATATTGTAAAAATGGATGACACTTACTTATTGCCGATAATATACTAGAACTAAACAGTTTAGCTGTAATATTTTGATAACTAATAGCTAAATGATTTTTTATTCCAAGAGTAATATTACTCCCGTAAATATCTGTAGTAGCACTAATAACTTCTTTACTAAGATCTGCTATACGTGTTTTAGCAATAATAACTGCTTCTAAAGAACAATTGCTAAAAGAAGCAGTTAATAAAAAATTTCGCATTGCTTCCATCATATAATTATAACCACTTACTTTAGCTAAATTAGCCTTAACTTCAGCAAATTGTATTATAGGTAAACCAAGTTGCGTACGAACCACAGAATGCGCGCTAGTATTTTTTAAACATAACTTATTAATTGCTGCACTTAATGCTAAAAAAGATATGTCTTTACCAGTTGACAAGCAATCAATCATCTCGTTATAGTTTTGACCAAAAGAATCTTTAACACCAACCACAAAATCCAATGGCACAAACACATTTTTACCCTTAGTTAAACCGTTTAAAAAATCTTGATTAAAAGTGGAATTATTTAGATTATTAAAAATATTGGGTAGTTTAGTTGGAACTAAACAAATATTTATGCCTAAATCTTTTTTGTTTAAGCATAAAAAATCATTTGGATCATATAACTTTACCGCTAAAACCAATAATGTTGCAATCGGAGCTAATAAAACTTTGTTTTCTTCCCAATTTAAACACACTCCTAATACTTCTTGATCTTGATATTTTTGGTAACATACAACACCAGTATTCTCTTCTGAATTTAAAGCAAATGTCGGTATATATTCTCCAGCTACTAATTGTGATAGGTATTCTTCTTTTTGTGATGTAGTACCATATTGTAATAATAATTTTACTAATTCAAAACTATTAGGTACCATTACCGTAACTGCTACAGAGATACTACGGGTAGCAATTTTTTGCACTATTTCAAATCTAGCATTTGGAGAAAAACCTAGTCCACCCTGATCAAGCGGGGCATTCATGGCAAAAAACTTTTGTTGCCTTAAATATTCCCATATCGGAGACGGTAATTTTACCCTATCTTGAGTTATCTTCCAGTTATTAAGAATTTGGCATAACGTTTCTACCTGATTATTTAAAAATGCCTGCTCTTTTGCCGTCAAATTAATTTTTGGAATTTGTGATAATTGATCTATATTTAAATTTCCACGTAAAATATTTTCTTCAAACCATATATTATCATTTGCTGTTGGTAATATTTCTTGCTTAATAAACCCGAAGTCTGGCAATCTTTCTTTTACTAATTGTAAAATCTTTGCTGAAAATAATTTATGTCTTATGTTATTTATTGAAAAAATTATACCACTAATTACAATTGCCCATAAAAAAATACTACTCTCAACAGAAATTACCTTTGTACTCTGTAAAGTGATAGTAATAAAAGCTAAAAACAGCAACCAATTATACAAAGATCCTCGAATTGCTAAAAGCCCTAAAATAGAACATATACCTATTATGCTAAATATCACAACTATCATAATCAACAACCCCTAGCATCTAAATTTTTAAGTAACTGCTCGCCCGGGCAAACAGTTACATTTTTAGTAAACATCAGTATAAATATTAGCAGTAATTACAAATATTTATCCCTATTAATGAACTATATTTATAAAAAGAGGTGAAATTTTTTATGCGTAATTATTGTACCCCTGTAATTGGACAATGGTACCGAAACCCAGAGTTAATTGGAATTTTTGAAATTGTTGCTATTGACGATGAAGAAAAATTGATTGAAATTCAATATTTTGACGGCCAGATAGAGGAAATAGATTTTTCTTTATGGGATGAATTTCCATCTATAGAAGTAGCAGCACCAGAAGATTGGTCCGGTGCATATGAACTGCCAAAAGAAGATATATTAGAATATAAAGAAGAAGTAATCCACCCAGAACACTGGGATAATCCAGCAAATTCTATTGAACCGCCAGATCTTGATCTAGAAGATTAAATCAAATATTGTTATCATTAAAACCTTAACCTATAAGCTGTGGTAAGGTACATGTATGGTTAACAAATCAGTAATAGTTGGCATGTCTGGCGGGGTAGATTCCTCGGTAGCAGCACTTATCCTAAAGCAACAAGGATTTAAGGTCGCTGGCATGTTTATGAAAAATTGGGAAGAAGATGATGATCCTTCTACTAATTATTGCAGCGCCACTAAAGACCTAAATGATGCTCAAAAAATATGTGACCAATTAAATATAGAATTATATAAAGTAAATTTTTCTGCTGAATATTGGGATAAAGTATTTAAGATCTTCCTAGAAGAATACCAAGCTGGTAGGACTCCTAACCCTGACGTTTTATGCAACAAAGAAATTAAATTCAAAGTATTTCTAGAATATGCCAAAAAACTACAGGCTGATTTTATTGCAACTGGACATTATGCTAGAATTTATAGACAAAATAATGAAAATTATTTATTAGCTGCTATAGATCAAAATAAAGATCAAAGTTATTTTTTACATGCTTTAACACAAGAACAATTAAAGTATTCTTTATTTCCTTTAGGAGAATTAACTAAACCAATGGTTAGAAAGATTGCTAAAGAAGCTGGTTTTAATAATTATGGTAAAAAAGATAGTACTGGTATTTGTTTTATTGGAGAACGTAAATTTAATAATTTTTTAAAAAATTATTTACCAAGTAAGCCTGGATTAATAGTTACCGAAACCGGTAATGTTATAGGTAAGCATGATGGATTAATGTATTATACAATTGGCCAACGTAAAGGATTACATATCGGCGGACAAGCAAAATATTTAGGTACTCATAATCCCTGGTATGTGATCAATAAAGATCTAAATAATAACCAATTAGTTGTAGCTACAGGTAAAATTAATAGTAACCTATTTGCTAAAAAATTACGTGCTATTAACTGCAATTGGATTAATAATAAAGATCCAGAATCTTTTTTAAATATTTCAGCAAAAATACGCTATCGCCAAGAACCACAAAAATGTTATATTCAAACAAGTTATAACAATAAATCAAATGAATTATTAGTAATTTTTGAAAAAGAACAACGTGCAATTACTCCAGGACAATTTGTGGTATTCTATCAACAAGATTATTGTTTGGGAGGGGCTACTATTGAGCAAGCAATCATTTAAGATTATATACTCTCAGTTAATGAGTTTTCGGTGCTCTAAAAAACAAGTCGTGAAACTCGCCTTTCGCAAAGTAAGGAGCAACTAGAATCCAAAGAGGCTCAAACAACACTCCTTGTTTTTTAGAGCACCGAAAACTCATTAGTGGAGAGTATATTATGAATAATAATCCAGAATATAATAATAAAACCATAGCCCTTTGTGGAATATTCCAAGCTTCTGCGCTAGTAAAACAACTAGCCTGGAAAGGTAAATGCGACCATGAGCCATTTGAAACCTCTATATACAGCTTACTAAAAGTAAATTCCACTTCTACTATAGATATTTATCAAAATTTAACTAAATTATCTCTAGGGTTACAATCGTTAATAGCTTTTTTAAAAAATATTGATCAAAAAGATATTGAAGTAGCTAGATATGTTTTTTCTTTATTATATTTAGAAAATAAATTAACTAAAAAACCAGATCTTATGAACATAATAAAAGCCGGTATAAATAGAGCTAACATGCAAGTTAATTTATTTTCACTTGTTCATGATAATGTAATGGCAAATTTAGCTAGCACATATATAGATACTTTAAGTACATTTACCTTTAGAATTCAAGTTACCGGATCACAATGTTATTTAGCTAATCCCAACATTGCCAACAAAACTAGAGCTTTACTATTAGCTGGCATTCGCTCTGCAGTTTTATGGAAACAACTTGGTGGTTCTAGATTACAATTATTTTTTAAAAAAAATACTTTTTTACATTGCGCGGAATATCTTTATAGCCAAAGTCAATCGACCACTCAGCAAGCATAAGATAAATGTTTTTAAAAATATAAATATTTAGTTTATAATGAAGTTTGTACTTGACTTGTGTCGGTTATATGTTTATAAAAATTTTATATTAACTATGATTAAAAAGTAATAAAGTAATTAAAGAAGGAATGAAGCCATGATTAAAAACCCTATAGCAATAGTTGCAATAAGTGCTGGATTATTTTTAAGTTCTGCTGCCTACGCAGGTAGTGGTGCTACCGGTAGCACACCATCAGATCCTACTACTAGTGGCAGTACTACTACTCCTGCTACTGCTTCTGGCACACCTACAACAACTCCTGCTGCTGGACCAACTTCTACTCCACCAAAAGTTGGTAAAAATTCAGGAAATACTCCAACCAGTACAACTCCTGCAAATCCATTAGATCCTAATGCTAGTGGCAGTACTGGCAATTAATAATTGTCGTTTTTTAGATCCTCATCTACTACTTTTAATTTCATAAATAGTAATAGGTGGGGATTATCTTAATAATTAATTCAGATCATCACTCATTTTCCATAAATTAAAATTTTAATCTATACTTTAATTTATATAGCTACAATAACAATATAACGAGGATAAAGTTATGATTAATAAACCCACATTAGCAATAGTTGCAATAAGTGCTGGATTATTTTTAAGTACTTCTGTGCAGGCCTTTGATTTATATAGTGCAACCGATGATAATACAAAAGCTACCGAAGTTAATAATCAAAAACCAACACCAGAAAAAACTAAATTTGAAAAAATGCGTGAACTACGTAAAGCCAACAAAGAAAAACGTGAGGCTGCACGTAAAGCTAAGGCATCTAAACCTAAAGCAGCTAAACCTGCTAGATCAACTAAATCAGCTAAAACAACAACTACACCTGGAAGTAATGCCGCTACTCCTTATAAGCCATCTTCTACATCGGTGCAATAAAAATCAGCGTATATTGTTGTTCTAGACAAATGTTTAAAATAATTGGGTGCCTTGCTCCGCCGCTATAGCGGAGCTTGGGCATTCTTTTTTCTCGTACCAAGAACTAGGAATTCTACGTAAAACAATAACAGTATTACTACTCTCTTTACTTTCTAAAGATAATAATTGTTCAAACTCTACATACGGCTCTAAAATTTTGAAAAAATTTTTAGAACCATTAACCTTACTAGATTTTTTATAACTAAATCCATAAAAATTTTTTCTTGCACGAGTGATAGCAACATACAATAATCTTTGTTCCTCATATAATTCACGCTCTTCTTCTGAATACTTCATAAAATCATAAATAGAATTATTATTTTGCGAATTAATAGATTTTATAGTGGCAAAAAGTAAACAAGATTTACTAACATCAATATTAGTGATAGATCGTTGTTCCCATAATAATAGCTGTTTTTTGGAGAATAAAGTTTTTCTAGCTAACCCAGGCAAAATTACTGTATCAAATTCTAATCCTTTAGCTTTATGAATTGTCATTAATTGGATACTATCTAGATCCATCGTCGATCTACAATCAGAAACAAATTGTTCATTCATTAATTCTTCTATAATGCTAACATCGGTTACATTTTTTATTTTTAATAACGCATGAAAAAAATCTTCAACTAAACCTACTTCTTCTTGATTTAATAATAAATACCCACCTAAAGCAATATAAGTTTTTTTTATTAATTTTGATAAATTTGACGTGTTTTCTCTTTGTTCTATGGCATTAAATAAAATTGGCAAAATATAATTGAGTCTTAATTTAGCGTCTTTAGATAATAGATCATTATTTTTATAATTTTGTAACTCCATAAATAATGGATTTATTGATGATTCGCATAAAGCATGTAGATCTACTAATTTTAACCCAACTAAAGGACCTCTTAACAATGCTAACCAAGCAATAACATCATGCACATGTAAAATTGCTCTTGTTAAAGAAATTAAATCACATATAACTGCTTTACTAGATAATGGCTCTATATCGGTAGCTTGAAATTTAATATTATGACGCCTTAATGCCTCTATAATATGATTTGCATGCAACTTTGCTCGCACCAAAACTGCTACGGTATGATTAACATTTTCTTGCTTTGTTTTTTTGATCAATGTAACAATATTTTCTGCTTCTATTTTACTATTTTCTGCTAAAAAAAATTGTACTTTACTATTAGTATTATAAGAACTAAGATTATTAGCCTCTGCTTTGCTATAAGAAATCCCTCCCAACGTTATATCATTATTAACGGGAAAAATATTGGTAAATAATTTATTTAAGTTGTTTACTATAGTATTTGTAGATCTAAAATTAGTTTTTAAATATAAATTTTTTAATTTAATATTAGCTATACCATATTTTTGTACCTTTAAAAACAAACCAACATCTGCCTGACGAAATCTATAAATAGATTGCATAGGGTCTCCAACTAAAAAAATAGTTCTACCATCATTAATCTGCCAATTAGCCACTAATTTTTCTAATAAATTAAATTGTAATATTGATGTATCTTGAAATTCATCTACTAAAATATGATTAAGTTTATAATCCATAAAAAGTGCTAAATCAGTTGGTTCTTGCTGGGCTCCTAATGATTGCAGGGCTGCTATCGCTATTTGAGTAAAATCCACTTGTTGTTCTTCTTGAAACACCACCATTAAATGAGCAACTAATTCTGGCAACAAATAAAATATGCTTTGTAAAAAATCCCAATTTTCTGCAGAATAATTTAAATCTGGCAAAATAGTAATTTGTTGCAATTTTTTTAAAAAAGAACCTTGATGTTCACTCAAATCTTCTAATAATTCTTGCATGCTACGTTTTAATTCTGCAGCTAATTTTTTTTCTTCGGAATTTTTTAGACTGCTTGCTGATAAAAATCCTTGATTAACATTTACCTGGCGCCTTGGATCGCCATTTTTATTCAATAATAATTCGGCTAAACCGCGCCATATTGGAAGATCAACAATAGTAGCTTCTGGCCAAAAATTAGTTAAATTTTGACAATAAACAATATTATTGGTGATATTATTTTTTTTTATATTATTAGCAGCTAATTTAGCAAAATCTATAATTTTATTCTGCGTATACTTATTAGGTAAATAATTTAATATGTCTTTTAAAAGATCTTCTATGGCTAATTTTAAGTTATTCTCTAAAATTTCTTTTAGATCTAAATTATCTTTAATAGGCACAATTAGTGGTAACCATTGTTCGCGTTTAGCTAACATATCAATCAATAAATTTTTTATAGTTTTATGGTCATTATTTAAATAGTTTAATATTTTTATTAAATTATTAGATTGAGGCTCAGAACTATAGGTAGTTTTTAATAATTGATCTACTGCTTTTAAATATAGTTTTTCTGGATCTTCTACCACATTTAAATTTACCCCAAGCCTAGACATAATTGGCATTTTTTGAGTTAAACTCGCACAAAATGCATCTATAGTTAAAATTTTTAATCTATTAGGATCGGAAAGTACTTGAGTGTATATATTATTATGATTTTTATTTTTAATAGACTGATCTTTGGCTAATACTTCTTGTTCTATTGCTTGTAAAACTCGATGCCGCATTTCAAAAGCTGCTTTTTTAGTAAAAGTTATTGCTAAACACTCTTCTGGCTCATTACAAATTGCCAATAAATTTATAAAACGTTTAACTAATAGGGAAGTTTTACCAGAACCAGCAGGAGCTTGAACAATAAATGATTGATCTGGTTGAATTGCTATTTGTCTGGTGATTTCGTCGGTTAACATGAACTAAATAATATATAACTACATAAAAGTATAACTTTTTTGTAGTTATATACAATATATTTATAAAAATATCAATGTTTGACAACAAGCTAAGGAACGTGCACTCCATAAGCTGTAACATTTATGGTAAATTGACCAGGTAGTTGAATTAGAAATAGCGTGAAAAGTTAACCTGATCAATTTCAAAAAATGTCAGGATAGACATTTTTGTCGCGCCTCAGCGCGCCCGTAGGGCGAACGCCAGGATGGCGCGAGACAAAATGTGGAAGCTTATGGAGTGCACGTTCCTAACAGGCGGTTTGAGCTGCTTCCAACACAGTTAAACTGTGCATTTACACGATTTAAGATAATCTGATTAATAACTCAAGATCATTATTTATAATATATTTAATATTTTTAGTAATTTTTTCAACATCCCAATTCCACCACTTAATTTCTAACAATTTTTTAATTATATCTTCGTTAAAACGCATTTTTAATATCCGCGCAGGATTACCACCAACAATAGCGTATGGTGGAACATTTTTAGTTACTACACTTTTAGATGCAACAACTGCTCCATCACCAATAGTCACGGCTGGCATTATAGTAGCACCATAACCAAACCATATATCGTTACCTACAATGGTATCTCCTTTATTTGGAAGCAAAGATAAATCATTTTCTTTTTCCCAACCACACCCAAAAATACCAAATGGATAAGTAGAAAATCCATCTAATTTATGGTTAGCACTAGCCATGATAAATTTGACATCAGCAGCAATAGCACAAAATTTACCAATAATTAATTTCTCTGGTGAAGAATCATAATGATAAAGAACATTTTCATTTTCAAAATTATTAGGATTAATCGGATGATCATAATAAGTATAATCACCTACTATAATATTTTTTCTAGTTATAATATGTTTTAAAAATACCGTTCTTTTTAAATTATCTAATACATAATTAAGATTTTCGAATGGATAAGGTTTTTCTGGATCTGGGCCAAGCATATTAAATAAGCTCTCTCTTAAATAATAAATATATCTTACCAGTTTACAAAATATCTAGAATAATTTCATCAATTAATTTACATGATTTCGGTTTCAAGTGAATATTCATTCAGGTAAATACTCTTCAAATATTATCAATTGTCTGGAACATAGTTATTTTTTCATTAATATATTTTTCTATAGCTACTGCTTTTTGATGATAAATCTTAAGTGTATTTTGATTTATTTCTGGGTTCGATTTTGCTTGCACTATTTTTTCTAGTATATCTAAATATTGTGCTAATTTTTTAGATACAATGTATAAAATCTTCGCATTACTTGACGCTCTCGTACATAATTTCCTGTTTCATCGCTATCAATATAATTTCTTTACCATTTCTTCGTCCAACATAGCTTCTTTTATCTTGTTTAGCTTACGATAAGCTATTGCTCTAAACAAATAATGTTCTTTATCATTTGGATCTAGTTTTATAGCCTTAGAGTAATCTTGAATAGATTCTTCATAATAACCAAGTATAGTCTTTATTATTCCCCTACAATGAAAATAATTCGCATTTAATTTATCCAAATTTATAGCTTTATCAAACTCCATTAATACCGTTTCATGTTTTTTATATGCCCAATACATTCTCCCAGTTTCATAGTGTTTTTCAGCCTTTGTTTGAGCTAAGTCTATTATCTTCTTGTAATCGGCTAGAGCTTTTTTATTGTCCCCAATTTTTCTATATGCTTCAGCCCTAGGTTTAAGTATCCATTTATTATTAGGAGATAATTCTAATGCTTTATTAAACAAAGGAATTGCTTTTTCTGGTTCAGCATTAAACGAAAACATCACCCCATCAGTAACAAGCTTTTTTAATACTTCTTGATTATCTGGTGATGCTGTAAGTGGTGGTGAAAACAAAAAAACCGTATTGACTATGCATAATAAACCAATAAATTTTAATATGAGTTTCATATTACCAATTAATTCCTCCAAATTTTAATTATGATTCCTTTAGTTCACTTTTACCATCAGGATGAACAATTACTTTTATGCTCTCGCCAGTGTAAAAATCTTCTTTTTTAGCAAATTCTCTGGTGCTTTCAAGTTCATGCTCATTAAAACAACATTCTTCTTGCTTATCAATTAAGAATACAGAATAATGCCATTCTCCTTCTTCATTTTGAGATTTACCGCCAATGAAACCTTTAACTGCGCTTAAGTTATCAAAATCTGAAGTCGTTACTTTTACTATTTCATAAAAATCAAACTTAGATGACTTAGCAACTTTCCCAGTACTAATCAATTCATTAGCCATCAATTCAATTAAATCGCCATTATAGCAAGAATATATTAAATAATTATTATTTTTAAGCATACTCCTTATAATACCTTTACAATACGTAAGATGCTGCAAATTTTTATCAGAAGGAAATATACTTACTATTTCATTTATATTAAATTTTTTCATAATTATTTATGCGTTATACGCCCTCTTAATGAAACGTTTATATGTTTACCATCCCTAGATAACCAACCTAATTGCAGCTTACCTTGTTCAGATAAAATTACATCCCATTCAAATGGTTCTCCTGGTGTACGAGATGGTCCTTTTGTCCATTCGTTACCAAATTTATCTCTTATTCCATTATTTATACCTCTATCTAAAGCTTTAGATGGATTATATTTATCAGGAGGTATAAATCTAATCCTTCCCTCCTGTGGCAACATCGCTTCTTTAATTCTAGCTTTAGTTGTCCATATTTTAAACGGCAACCCAGGCTTTATAGGATTAGCATTAATAGTAGATACCCCTGGTACTGGCGCTCCAAATCTAAAAAATAATCCTATCCCTGCACCAAATTCCTCTGGGTGCTCTCGCCACATCTCTTTAACTCTTTCAACACCACTAGCAGAATTAGCTCGATCGTGTTCTGTTTGTTCATATCTAGCATGTGCATCTCGTGAAATTTGTTGTTTTTCTTCATCACTTATAAATCTACTTTGCATAATATTTGCATAATCTTCACTAAAAATAAAATTATCTTGTTCAAATTTTGCTAATTTATTGCTAGCCCATAAATAAGCAGACGTAGCCCCTGCAAATAAAAGTCCTGCACCTATATAAGGGCCAGCTTTTGGTATATCACAAGCTGCTGCCATCGCGGTATTAAATAACATACCTTTTCCAAATCCTCTCGCAAAATTAAGTCCCCTGTAAATATTAGCTTTATCTTCATCATAAAATCCATCGTAATCTATAGCACTATCTTGTAATATTTGCTGCTGTTTAGCATCACTGATTGCTAAATCATATTCATCTATTGTTTTCTGATCTTTTGATCGCGCACTTAATTGATACGTCTTCAAAAACAAATCACGATCCCCAGGCAAACCTACCAAATACCCCCCACGCCTTCTTTGATCAACATTATGATCTTTAACAACACCATTATCAGAATCATCCTCAACTCTATCTTTACCCTTATCTTTAGCAGCTCTTTTTTGTTCCTGCTCTGCTTTCTCTAGTTTCTCTAGCTTCTCTTTTGCCAATCGTTCTCTTTCTAAAGTTTCTTTAGTTGCATCAATAACCACTACTGCTGGATCATTTCTTGGTGGTAAAGCATGTTGTAATCCAGCTCCGACACTATTACCCATTTGATTGACAATAAAAGTTTCTGCTGCTTTGTGAAGACCATCCATTACTGGATCACCTTTTCCTTTAACTAACGAATCAACTGTACTTTGCATACCAAGGGATATTGCAGAATCTAATGCAGCAATCTTTCCAACCTCGGTTGGTAACGCTTTTAAAATTTTATCACTAACAGCACCACTTGCAACAGAAATAAGGGTCCCTTGTAGAATACTACTATTATTAAATGCTGCCTCGGTTGCCCCTTTGCTCATATTTACTGTTGCTTTTTTCATCATCTCTACAGCTTTAGTTGAAGTTTCACCAACATTAACGGCTAATCCAACCCCTGCCGGCACCGCATTAATAGCCGCACTTTTAACAAGATCTTTGCCAAGATGTTTATAATCATCGTTTACAATAGCATTTAGTGTAGTAGATACCGCTGCCCGCGTAATAACAGGAGCAAGCGTTGAACCAACCGCACCAGCTGTTGCAGCAGAAGCCCCAACGCTTCCTGCAATCCCAGAAATTACTGGAGCTACATATGGTGCCACATAAGGTACTAACACATAAGTAGCCGCCATCACCGACCCTTGAAGCTTAATTTTTTCATATGATTGGTGATTTGCTTCTTTTTTTGCTGCCGTTGCCCATGCATTAATGCTACTTCTCGCTTGTTGTTCGGCCGTTCTACGATACTCTTCGCTTTGTTGACGATTGATTCTTAACCACTCTTCCAAGTACTCGGCCCTTTCTATGCCTGCCTTTCTAACAGCCTCCTTTTCAGCTTGTCTTGCCGCCAGCTCTGGAAATAATGAGACCATCGCCTCTTTAGATACCTTGTCTCTTTCTTCTTTGTTATCACCACATTCATGTAACATAGCTAAGTACTTTTTTAACTTCATAGTTTGCTCTACTTTTTTAGTCGCAAACTCAAAAGCTTTTTTCAGATAAATTAGATCACAGAATTGTTCTTGTTCATAACATTTTGCAGAAAGTATTTGGTAGGTAGTTATAATAGCTATTTTGTCTTGCAAATCAAGCCATGTCATATCAGAGATCCACCTAACCGCATACTTTATGATATCTTCAAATATAGCATTACCAAATCTTTCGGTGAAAGGGGAGTCATCATAAGCAGTATGCACTCCTGTGTTCTGACCCCGCCAAGAACTTAATGCAATACAAAATGAATAATACAGTTTTACAAAACTAGGCTCTAACACATTAAACGGTAGAAAACCTCCTTTTTTTAAGATATTCCTAACCGTAACAAAGTACTCTAAGGCTTCTTGTTCCTTTCCACCATTAGATAACCAGAAAGCTATAGCAATATAAGCTAATTTATATTCTAACTCTTGGCTAATCCCATTTATACCTAATACTTGTGATAATTCTTGCAAACCATCTAAACTAGTTTTTCTTTTACTACTAGCATCTAATCCTATACCCATTCTTAACAATCGAAGTCGTTGTGCTGCTAATGTAAGATTTGTAGGAACTAAAGTCCCTACGACCTCTTCATAATCTTTATGCTCAGCAAAAATTATCTTTTTAAACTTTTCTTTAATCTTAGCTTGCTCTATTTGTGGCTGAATAGCGCCTAATGGCCCTATGTTCCCCAGATATTTTTGAGCAACGTCTTTCAAAAAGTTGTCAATCTGTTTCGTTATTTCTTCTGCTGTTAATGGCATAAAATTATCCTGTTCCTACAAAATCGTTTACATTAAAATTATATCTAGAATCTTGGCCTTGGTATGTATGTTGTAACTGATCCTCTATGTATATCACTCAAGTGATTTCGAAATTCTTCAGAAAATACTAAACCATTAGGACCTGGCTGAAGAATTCTATTGTCAATTAACGGTTGATGCATAGATAATTTCCATTGAACCTCTCTTAGAAAGATATATTCACCTTTAAATTGAATAAACGCCGAGATTATTCGTTTTACTTTACCAAAATCTGCCACTATAGCATCGTTTAGATCATTCCATAATTTTGACTGTAAGTTCCATTTTGAAACAATTAAGCTTGCATTACTATGTTCACTCAACATCTTTAGAGCGTTGATCTTAAGATCAGACTCAATATATGCCAGATAAGCTCCATTCAATGGGTCTAAGTTCATAAAAGATACATACGCAGCATGTGTAAAATCTAGGCTTAATATAGTAGCAAGTTCTGCTGTTCTACCTAAAATACATGCTTCATAAGCAAGAATTGGATTAGGTATATTATCAATATCTGCAGATCCGTATGCACTTCTGAATGCTACTGCTTCTTCTATAACAATTTTTCTAATATCCTCATTTACGGCAAGACTTTCTCTTATACGCTTCATTGCTTCATCGATACTTTGCTGTTTTTGATCATCTAAACGTTTATGGTTTCTCTTTCTTGCACCAGTCAACTCATTAAAGCCTTTTTCTTCTAATTCTCGTGCTTGTTTCCCGAATAGGGGATTTCCTAGAGTACCAGTTACAGGATTTGTTAAACGATCAGCCTCTTTTGCAGTATTAACCACTTCTTTAAATTCTTTTATAGGATTTAAATGGTGATGACCAATTAATCCACCGCTTGCAACATTAAGAACTTTCTTAAAAAAACGCATAATATACCTCTCAACATGTAAATTTTATAGTTGTTCATCTCTAATTTGCTTTTTAAAGCAAAATCACTTAAATGTCCCTATTAAACTTCCATGTTTATCCAGTAATTTTAAATTTGGTAATAATGCTTAAAACACCAAATCTAACCTATGCACTATTTAAATTGATTGTCTAATCTTAAACGACGGGTATTTTGAACATAGGACAAAAATTTGTCCATGGAATAAAGCTCTATTTCTTGTAGGAAATTAGCTATTCGTGAGTGGTTGATTAAATTAGTATGCTCACTCAGGTAGAACTTCTAAAAATCTATTAGGCAGCCTGAAAGCATAATGAATGGTGCCGAATTATTTCTTAATTAGTAATCGGAGTAATTTCGTAGATAATATTTGTTATTTTAGGAATTACCAAAGCACAAATAGCAGTCCTTACTTGCCAAGCAATTGCTTTATACTGTGGAAATTTAATAAAAGTAATAATATATTTTTCATTATCTTGTAAAATAGAGTCTACTTCAAAAACTTTAAAATCAACATTTATGCCACATTTTAATACTTTTGCTATTGCTTCCTTTGCCGTCCATATAATAGTAAACCCTTTTTCTAGTTGCTGAAACTGCTCTACAATTAAATTGATCTCTTTGGGAGTAAGTTGCGATTGTATAGCCAAATTTCTAGTTGCTAATATTTGTTCTAGATCTACCGCTATTGGATCAGATTGTGCAAATGCTACAGCCACAGCATCATCACCACTATGACTTATACTAATTTCTACATTAACGTAATTAGATTCTGCAACATAAGGAAAACCAAACACACCATTAAGAATACATATTTCGTTTGCTTTTAATCCAGGAAATAAATTTATAATCGCTAATTTTGCACAAAATCTACCTTGCAAATAACTTTTTTTGCGTTTGATATGTTTAAAACCAGTAAAGACATCTATCTCTTTTGGATGTAAAAATATTTCTTTATTTGCCAGTAAAACCTCAAATTTAGAATTAATTAAACACAAACAATTTTTCGAAGCTACTTTAGTTGAATAATTAGTACCAATTATTTCGAATTTATTGAATTTATCCACGACCAAATATCAAGCTAGTATTGATCCCTCCAAACGCAAAATTATTGCTCATTACATAATCAACTTGTAACTTACGCCCTTCCCCCATTATATAATCTAGATCACCGCAACGTTCATCAACTTGGGTGAGATTAACCGTTGGTGCAAACCAATTATCCCGCATCATTTCTATAGCCAACCATGCTTCTATAGAACCAGCTGCACCTAAAGTATGCCCTAAGTAACTTTTAATAGAATGAACTGGGGTATTAATATTAAAGATTGAGCTGGTTGCAATAGTTTCCGCTATATCACCATATTCTGTAGCAGTCCCATGTGCACTAATAAACCCAATTTGTTCTGTTTGTAAATCAGCATCTTCTAAAGCCAAACGTATCGCTACCGCCATAGTTTCGGCAGAAGGTTGAGTAACGTGATTTCCATCAGTATTAGTGCCAAATCCAACTACTTCTGCATAAATAGTTGCACCTCGCTTAACAGCATGCTCATATTCTTCTAGGATCAGAGTAGCAGCACCTTCCCCTACAACTATTCCATCACGACTTTTATCAAAAGGTCTAGGTACAGATTCAGGATGATCGTTTCTAGTACTAGTTGCATATAATACATCAAAAGTTGCAGCCATAGATGGACATATTTCCTCAGCCCCACCAGCTATTATAATGTCTTGGTAACCATTCCTAATTGCTTCTGCTCCATAACCTATAGCAAGACTACCAGAAGTACAAGCAGTAGAACACGGTATTATACGCCCAGTAATACCAAAAAATAAACCTATATTAACGGCAGTAGTATGGCTCATCATACGAATATAACTAGTCGCCGTTATTTTACTAAGGTTACGAGCAAACAATAGATCTGCAAATTCACTAATTGGCCCAGGACTACCAAAACTGGAACCATATGCTACTCCTGTACGACCATTTTTAATTACTAAATTATCAATTAATCCTGCTTGACGTAACGCCACCTCGGTAGCATATATAGAATATAAGGCTACAGGTCCCATAGTACGCGTACTTTTTCGTGGCCAAAGTGCTCGCAGATCTGAATTAGGGATTGGAGCACCTAAATTGGTATTCATGCCTTTTATATCTGCCCACTCAGATATACGTCTAATCGCAGTTTTATTTAATAACATGTGCGATTTAATTTCAGCCCAACTGCGTCCCAAGGCCGTAATACCGCCCATGCCTGTTACAACTACACGTCGCATTATATTAACCCCCCATTTACTGCAATTACTTGTCTAGTAGTGTATGCTGCTCCGTTCGACAATAAAAACATAACTGCTGCTGCAACTTCTTCCGGTTTACCAATACGTTGCATGGGAATAATTTTTTCTAACTCTTCCAACGAAAAATCTGCTATCATCTTTGTATCAATAATGCCAGGCGCAACACAGTTTACCGTAATATTACGTTTAGCCAATTCTATAGCTAACGCCTTCGTAGCACCTATAATGCCGGCTTTAGCTGCACTATAATTAACTTGTCCACGATTACCAATCATCCCAGATACTGACGAAATAGTAATTATTCTTCCTGGTTGGCGAGTTCTAATCATAGGCATTATTATCGGTTTTAACACATTGTAAAATCCATCTAGATTAGTACTTATAACATCGTCCCAATCTGAATCTTCTAATGCCGGAAATGCATTATCTCTAACTATACCAGCATTCAGCACCACTCCATAGTATGCTCCGTATAATTGTAGATCAGCCTCTAAAGCAAGACGACAAGAATCACGATCGGATATATCAAATGAAATTAAACGACCAGCTCCACCAATAGTTGTAATTTGATTTAAAGTTTGTTGAGCACTATCTTGATCTTCTCTATAATGCACTATTACAGTATAACCTGCTTGTGCTGCCGCTATTGCAATGCTTTTACCTATACCTTTACTAGCACCAGTTACCAATACCGTTCCATTATTTTGCATTTTCAATAATCTCCATAATTTTTTCTTGTATATATTCTCAGCTAATAAGTTTTCGGTGCTCTAAAAAATAAGGAGTGTTGTTTGAGCCTCTTTGGGCTCTAGTTGTTCCTTACTTTGCGAAAGGCGAGTTTCACGACTTGTTTTTTAGAGCACCGAAAACTTATTAGCTGAAAGTATATTCTTTTGTTGAAAAACACTTAACGTTGCAGTAGCAACTATTTCTTTGTTTAGTTCAACCCAACAATCAAACGACGCCATAAAGCCATCATTATAATTAATCTTACCATATACATCTAACAATGTATCTTCTTTAAAGTTTGCAACTTTTAAAATTAGATTACGACTACCAATTAAAAATCCTATTTTTGGTAAGGCGTTTTGCTGGCGCATAAGCATACCATTCCATACTGCTATAGATTGCGCCATATACTCAAGAGCTATATAAGATGGTACACCCTCGCGTAAAAAAAATGGTGATTTTTTACTCACATTAACTACGGTGTGTATATAATCATCAGCAAAATATTTGGCTTTATCCAACAATAACATCGGGGCATCGTGCAGCAATAATTCTTTGATCGATAAATGTTCTATGTTTATCATGGTTGTTTTCCTAAAATAAGGCTAACATTACTACCGCCAAAAGCAAAAGAATTACTAATTAACACATAACCGTTTTTTTTGGAATAATCACGCTGAGCAAACTTAACAAAATTAAGTTCTGGTAATTTAGGATCTTTTTCTTCATCCCAAATATGTGGCGGCAACGGAATACTACCATTAGATTCTTCTGCTAAGGATAACCACAAAATCCCAGCTTCTATCGCTCCAGAAGCACCTAAAGTATGCCCGGTAAGAGCTTTAGTGGAACTACAAAAAATTGAATTACCAAAAATTCTATAAATACATTTAGTTTCCATTTCGTCATTTAGTTTAGTTCCGGTTCCATGTAAATTTATATAATTAACATCTTTCGGATCAAGTTCTGCCATGTTGAGCGCCTGTAATATAGCATTTTCTGGGCCACTTCCATTTGGTTCTGGAGCACTTATATGATAAGCATCAGAATTTTCTCCACCACCATAAAACACTATATTATCACGCTGTTGTTCATCTGTAGTCATAACGAATACCGCGGCTCCCTCCCCAAGCGAAATACCGTTACGATTTTTACTACAAGGCAGGCATATTTGTTCTGTAAGTAACTCTAGGCTATCAAAACCATTTAAAGTTAATTCGCATAACGTATCTACTCCACCACAAATTACAGCATCGCAAATTCCTGATAATATAAGTCTTCTTGCCGACAAAATAGCTTTACTTGATGAAGAACAAGCAGTGGAAATAGTATAAGCAGGTCCATTTATATTTAAGTATTTAGCAGCAAATATCGAAGGACTTGCAATTTCTTGTTGTTGATAAAAAAAACGATCTCGCCATTTTCCAGTACGTATTTTATGTTCAAAAGCAAGTTCTGCTTCAAAAGTTCCAGAAGAAGTCGTAGCTAATACAATTCCAATTCTGGAAGATCCATATTTTAATTTCAACCTATTAACTGTTGGAAGGATTTGATCCAAAACTAATTGCAATAAACAATTATTTCTAGAGTTAAGATCAAGATATTCAACAGGCAAATTGTGAAGCTCTGTTGGAATTAAAAATACATTTACAGTTTTACCAGAAAACAACTGTTTTGGTGTGGCTAGAACTTTTGGGGCAACTCCAGCAAATAATGCCTGACTGACTTCTTGTTTACCTATCCCTAAAGAACAAACAATACCAAGATCAGTTAATACGAATGTAGTTTTAGTTTTATTCATTATTGTACAACCGTGTTAATGTGCAAACTATACCCAGCTTGCCAATTATTTATAACTGTTTCTTTATATAAATTACCAATTTTGTTTTGTCGATAAATTTCACGCAAAACCGCTTGATTATTTTTAATCAAACGCACATTAGGCAAATCTGTTGCTTTAGCACCATTAATCGCAATTTGTAAAACATCTAATGGTAAATTGCATAATAAAAAATCTAATATAATGCTATCTGGCTGCAATTTCATGGGAATATATTTATTATATTCCCAAACCATAACAGTCGGAGTCCAGGTTAAATTATATAATCTACCAAACATATTGTTATAGGCTATAGCATACAATTTATTTTTAGTTATTGTAAGATGCACAAAAAATTCATATTGTTGAGCTTGCACATTTATTCTAATTTGTTGCAAATACTTGCCGTTTTCTGTTAATGGCCATACTTTTTTTAGATCTAAATTAACACCTTGATCTGCCACAATACTAGGATGGCTGGTTATTACCACCATATCAGAACTTTTATATAAAGACGTATTGGCTGCTACACAACCAATTAAAAATAACGATGCATATAACCCTATCCAAAAAGATCTCATGCTTTATACTCTATGGCCATATATAAATTTTTGCCAATTAAAATAGTTGTTAACACAAAACACAATAATATTCCAAGAAAAATTGTTAATCCAAAAGAACTTACTGCCGCAGTATTACTAAAACATAACAATCCAAACGATAATATTGTAGTTACGGCAGATAACGCATTAGCCAACAAATTCATCTTACTATTATGTTTATATGAGAAAAGTGCATAATCTATTCCTAGACACATAACTAGCAATAAGCCCATAGTGTGAAATAAGTTTATTGGCACACCACATACACTTAAGAACGCCACCACAATCATTATTGTTAATAATACTGGCAATATAATTCTAAGTGCTGCAAACAACCCTAATATTACAGACAAAATCAATATAAACGCCAGCGAAATCACTAAAATTAATATACTAACTATTTGCCTATAATGAGCAAATAGCTCCGAATATGCTTTTGGCTGATCGATATACTTAACATTGAAGTAATTTTGGCTTAACTTAATTATTCTAGTTGGATCTTTAATATTGGATAGTAATATTCTACCGAATACTCTACCATCCGAATTATAATGTACCAATTCACGCCATCCTGTCGGTAATTCAATATGTGTTAACAATGGCGAAGAAAGGCCTAAGCTATCAAATGAATATTTAAGATCTATATTTAAAGATTTAGCAAACAATTGTCCATATAATGGGTATAATTGTTCCTGTAATAATTTTCTATTATCTAATTGTCTCTGCATAGATGGTTGCAAAGAAGCCAGTGCTCTATATCCATTAAGTACACCATCTACAATTAATGGCTGCAAATCTTGAATGATTTTTTCTTCGGTTTTTAATAAATTTTCTATTGAATCTGCTTCTATTTGCAGAAACTTAGTAGAGTTTTCAAAGTTAATAATATTACGAATTTGATCTTCTTGACCCTTTAAGTCTAAATTTAAAGACTGAAATCCACGTATATCGTCGGAGAATTTAATGTTAAACAAAGATCCTACAGAAACAACTATTATTAAAATTAATAAATTATTGACGAGCTTAGTTTTAGTGCCTATTTTTGCCAAAACTAAAAGTTTAGTTTGGATAAACAATCCTATTTTTGGTAATTTAATTTTTTGTCTTTGTACTAAACAAGGACCCCATAAAACCACACTAATAAATGATCCAGCTAAACCAGCAGCAGTAAGCACTGCCATTTGCTGTATACCGGGGAAAGGAACAAATACTAGCAAACCATAACCCAAACAAGATGATAATACCCCTAAAGGTAAAGCCGGCATTAATTCAGATAAAATAGACTTACTATTATTATTATAACTAGCACAATAATAATGGATTGCATAATCAATACAAACCCCAACCAAACTACACCCAAAAACTAGCGCCAAAATATGCACGGAATTAAATACTAATAATGATGCGGCTATACCACATACTATCCCTGTAATAATAATAGACACAACAATACTTAAAGAATTTATCGTGCCAAACATTAATAATAACACTACTATTATTCCTACTATAGAAATTATACTAATATTAGATATTTCGCTATTCGCCTGTTTAGCTCCAGCCATAGTATAAAAAAGCGCTCCGGTTTTTAACACCTCCACACCAAACTCAGTTTTTATCTTGGTTAGGATTGATTCTAATTGATCTGCAAACTTTTTTTGTAGATGTAACGAAAATGTTGAGTTCTGTATGTTACCTTTAACAAACTGCCAAAGAATGCCGTTTACACTTTTTTTTAGACTTAGATCAGATTTTAGCGAAACAATAAATTTAGGAAACAAATAAAACGGATCGCTAATAAATTGAGGTGATCCTAAAACACCGATCGGTGACGTTACTTCTGTTAATGCTCTATTAAGCAAAATATCAGCGTTGTTTTCTTTTAAATGTTTACGATCACTCTCAGATAATAAACCAGCCCTATACTTATACATATCTTTAAATAGTGCCGTATATTCAGCAATAAAATCATTCTCTTCTTTTAAAATTAAAGATAATTTTTCTCTAATAACTTCCATTTTAAATTTTTGTACTGCCTTACGTACTACTGCAAAATCTTTATGCCCAAACACAAATAAAACACTGTTAGACAGATCTGCATCTTGTATAAATAAATTTGCCGCCCGTATATTATTATTTTTGGCTGCAGGAAGAAGATCTAATACATCAAGTTGTAACTTATTTTGTTTAAATAATGCTAAACCAATATATGTAATAAATATTACAATTAATATTAACCATAGATAACGCAAAAACTTAATCATACTGCCATGTCTTATTTTTAACTGCACTGATAATATGACTATCTAAGCTTATAACGTCGTAATCGCCATTAGGCCGATAAATTGTGATTTGTTTAATATATTGATCACCAATAACGTCTATAGCATTAATAATCTTATTTATTGGCGCTCTATTAGGAGTCAATTTAACATACCATTTATCTGTAGTTGATACAGGTAAAATCTCTACGTCAAAATCTTGTGCTTTATTGGTAGTAAAAGAACCTTTTAGTATATTAGATACCGCTTTAAATATACCAGCACCACTAGCTATAGGGGTGATTTTATTAAAAGGTTGATCATTCGTTATATCTTTTTGATAAATACCATTTTCGCTTATAATAATAATACTAGGAAATGGCCGTTTAGTATGCCAAATTAAACCTTTGTCACCCCAAATTTCTATAGTTCCTTTAGATATAATAGGTTTAGGTAATCCAACAAAATGCCTCGCTTGTACAAAATTTGCATTTAAAGCTTCTCCAGATTGAACAATTACCATGTTAACCTGATCCCATGTTAATGCATAAGATATAGAACACATTAAAATACAGAGCATGCTAAATATTTTAGGAATATGCAAATAAAACTTAGGAATGCGCACGAAATAACTGTAACATTTATGGTAAATTGACCAGGTAGTCGAATTAGAAATAACGTGAAAAGTTAACCTGGTCAATTTCAAAATGTGGAAGTTATTTCGTGCACATTCCTTACTCATATTATGATCTCTTTAACTTTAGCTTGAAATATCTCGGGGGTTTCAAGTTCTAAATAATTATTATTATCTCTAACTGCAACCTGAATTGAAGTAGCTTTAGACAAAATCTCTTTTTTTTGCTTATCATAAATACAATAATCTATTTTTAAACGATTCTCAAACTCTATTAACCGCGCTTCAACTATAATCTCTTGTTGCAGAACAATAGGTTTAATATATTTTATTCTTAGATCTACAACTGGCCATGTATAACATGAAGCATGCATTTCAAAATAATTATAATTAATTATATCTAATAATTCGCTACGTGCTCTTTCTAGAAATTTAGGATAATTACCATGCCATACAATATTCATCGAATCTATATCGTAAAATTCAATTTTAATGACACAACTAGCTGTTATTAA
The DNA here is from genome assembly GCA_903907935.1 of uncultured Francisellaceae bacterium. Lineage (GTDB taxonomy): Bacteria > Pseudomonadota > Gammaproteobacteria > UBA6186 > Azoamicaceae > UBA6186. The sequence continues at coordinate 32,745 of CAIVQA010000060.1, read as the reverse complement.
CGCTGTCATTTTCTTCCTCCTGGATCTTCCACTTACGTTGTTGGATCATATTCACCATATTGCGCAAGCAATAATCTAATGGCTGATCTTGTTGAACAAAAGGAACACTATCCGCTATTTCTATAAAAAAATTACATGTTGCTTTAGAATAATTAACTATAGATAGTTCTCCGGTATTTTCTCTGATCCTTAATGCCTGCATAGCAGCTAATAACTGTGCGGCCGCTACTTGTTCGCTTAATTCTATAACACGTAAAGCATCTCGTGCTGCAATTGTTCCCATGCTTACTTTATCCTGGTTATGACATTCGGTCGATCTAGAAAACACACTGGCTGGCATAGTGCCCTTTAAAGCTTCTGCCGTCCATGCAGAAGCTGCAATTTGCACAGCTTTTAGACCATGATTAATAACAGCTCTTGGCCCCGAACTGCCGGAAAGGTTTGCTGGTAACCCATGATTAAATTTTGGATCAACCAAAGTAGCCATTTGTCGTTCTAATAAATCTGCTATATTAGCTACCAGATTTTTTAAACTATCCATTACGAAAGCAATATGTCCTCCATAAAAATGCCCACCATGCAATATTTTACCATCGTTGCCATTTTCTGGTAACTTTAGAATAGGATTATCATTAGCAGAATTAATTTCTACTTCGATAGTATTTTTAAAAATAGGCAAATAATCAGCTAACACCCCAATTACATGTGGAGCACAACGCGTTGAATAACGATCTTGTAAGCGATCTACTGGATAATTTTTAGGTGCAAATTGCAGATCCTCGCTAATCGATTTAGCAATCGATGCTTGCCCAACGTGAGGCTTGGCACTAAATAAATACTCATCAAAATGTTGTGGATTACCTCTTAATGCTAAGCAAGTCATCGCTGTTAGTCGAGAAGACAAATGCATAATATACTTAGCTCTACAATAAGCCTCGGTTGCAAGTGCCGTCATAATCGTTGTACCGTTCATTAGAGCCAAACCTTCCTTAGGTTTTAAAACGTATGGAGTAATACCCAGTTCGGCATAAACATCTTTGGTAGGCTTTTGGCTACCATTATACCATACTTGTCTTTCACCTATTATTACTCCTGCAACATAAGATAATGGAGTAAGATCACCACTAGCTCCCACTGAACCCTCACTAGGAATTATTGGTAAAATATCTTTTTGAAGCAACAACTCTAATCGTTCCAATAATTTAAAGCTAACTCCGGAAAACCCTAGACATAACGAAGCTAAACGTACCGCTAATACTGCTCTAGTTTGCGGTAATGATAAAAATTCACCCAAACCACATCCATGAAAACGACTTAATTGTATAGGAAGTTCGTTTACCAAATCCAATGGAATTGCTTGGGTACAACTATCCCCATAACCAGTTGTTACACCATAGATATACCCATTTTGTAGTAATTGATTAGCTAAAAAGTTTGCACCCTTGTTTATTTTGTTTCTAAAATCCACATCAGTAGACAAATAGAGGGTTGCTTGTTTTTTAGATATTAGATCTACATCCTCAATGGTTAATAAATAACCTGATCCTATTATTATTTTTTTCTTCATACTGCTTTCCAAAAATCAAAGAAATTATACCATTGATATGGGTACTTTAGGCAATAACTCTCTAAATAATTAGCATATTGTTGTGCCAATTGTTGTAGTTGCAATTCACGTTTTGTTCTATCAATCTTAATTATTTCAGCAAAATTTGACACATCTACCTTATATTGATTTTTATCATATACTGCAATAATACTATACACTTGGCATTCTAATAAACTTGCTAAAATATATGGTCCTTGGGCAAAATTAGCCTCTGAACCTAAAAACTTCACCTTTGATACTCTATCATTATCATTAATTGCAACTCGATCTGCTGCAATAGCTATCCAATCCCCTTGCTCGATACAATTTTTTAGCCATAAAATTGTCTCTAAACCGATTTCGGTTACTTCTATAATATTTAGTCTGTATGACGGATTAACAGCACGGAGCATAGCATTAAAACGAAGTGAATTTTTACTATGTAACAACACATGCAATCTATTGCTATGCTCACTACTAATTAATGCTCTACAAAACTCTATATTGCCTAAATGACTAACTAGTAACATTCCTCCTTGTTTTTTACTTAAGAGTTTTGTTAAATCATATACAGAAGTTTGGTTTAAATTATCTAAACTTACATGGCCACTCCAAGCCTCTATCTTGTCTAACATCATGTTAAAAAAACTATTAAAATGTCGTAATCCATCTATATGGGTTGGTTTGTTAATAGTTCCTCTATATAAGAATATTTTTTGCAGAAATTCATGCGAAGCTTTTCTTTGAGTTTCACCAACAATATAAAAATACACTACTACTAAACTGCCTATAATCTGACAAACATATCGGCCTAAGATCTTATATATAATAATCAACAATAACATTCCAACTATTGAGCCTCTTTCATTAAGACTGGACCAATGCATAGTTTTAGGGTTTAATTTAAGCGCTGTATAATCTGGACGATTCGCTATAATTTTCGGTAGATTAATCAACATTGTAAAAAATAATCTGGTATGCATTTTAGATATACGCCAATTATCTTTTAACATATTAAAATTTGATATGTTCCCAGAAGGATAGATCACTTTAACCGGACTCATAATTACTGGAACTCCACGCCAAAAAAGCCTAACTATAATATCGGTATCGAAATCCATACGTTTCCCAACATTATGTTTAGTCATAACTTGTAAAGTTTCGACTAATGGATAAATCCTCATACCACACATACTATCCGTTATTCTAAAAGAAAGAGTTTCAATCCAAACCCAAACGTGAGTAAACCATCTACCTATACGTCTAGCTACAGATATAGATTGATCATATATAGGGTGTCCGCTTATTAAAGCGCCTGGATTAGTGTTAGAAATCTCTAAAAAATACTGTAATCCATCTAAACTATGCTGCCCATCTGCATCTATCTGTAAAACATGAGTATAACCATAAGCTACAATCTGTTGTAACCCAAAAAATATAGCAGCTCCTTTGCCAGAATTATTTACCAATTCCATATGTATAATTTCTGGATATTTACTATATATTTGATTTAATGAGAGTTTAGTTTGTAAATTACTACCATCGTCAATAATAAATATTTGCAATTTACAATCACGTAATTTATTTATAATTTTCTCTAAATAATTAAAATGATTATATGTTGCAATTAAAGCACAAATTTTATAAGTCACACTACACCTAAGAATAAATTACGCAACCTGAAGAATATGTAATTTGATCTGCCTTATATAAAAATTTGATCGTTGCAAGTTTCTCAATATGCTCTACTCTTAGCATAAGTTTATTTTCAGGTTGTACTAAATTATTAAACTTGATATTTTTAACTAATGTGATTGGTCTTTCTATGTTAAATATTTTACGCGAAAATTCTACAACCCAATGTAATAAAACTACACCAGGAACTATAGGCAGATCTGGAAAATGTCCATTAATATAATACAGATCTGGCGGAATACTTAACCAAATCTCAAATAAGTCCATTTGTATCTGCTGTTTCTCTATGTTCGGCAATAATATAACACCGTCTAGCATATTGCACCTACATTCTGTAACATATCATAAGTGCATTTACCTTGAACATTAAGTGGAATTTCTGCAACTATACTCCATTTGTGTGGCAACACCACTAATTCAAAAAATTGCAACAATTTGGCTTTTATTTCGCGCACTAAATTTAATTTTCCAATAACTTTTAGCTGTTTTTGCCCTACTGCACTTAATACTATTACCGCACCTAATTGATCTCTATTTAAACGAGGCAACGGAAAAACAACAGCATCTGTTATATATTCTAAACTTTTTAATTTGATTTCTATTTCGGGTAAACTAATGCGTTTTCCTTCAATTTTTTCTACTCTGTCGGCGCGCCCTAGTAACTTAAATTTATCGGACGTCATGATTATCACTAAATCTTGAGTAACATAAGCATCATTCCCAGTAATATACGTAGACTGAACAACTAATAAATTATTTTGGGTCGCAGATATTTCAATTCCTCTAAATTTAGTCCACAACTGATTATTAACCTGTTGTCGCCTATATGCTATACCACCAGTTTCCGTACTACCATAAACTTCTATAGGTATTATCCCAAAAAAATGTTCACTAGCCATCGCAGCTTTATAAGATAACAATCCACCTGACGAAAATACCATTTTGGGTTGTAGTTGCACAGGCTGCTGTAATACTGGGAATCTACCCAAATGCGCGGGACTAGAAATTATATAATCATCTATTGTACAAACCGAAATCATTTCCTCCCAAGCAACACAGGTTTTACGCCAAATTTTTTTCCCTGTGCATACTGGCCACAATAATGAGAATAAAAATCCATATAAATGTGAATGTGGCACTGTTGAAAAATAAGTTCCTCCTGCCATTTTGCATCCCCATAATTCTTCCAATACAATAATTTCTGCTTCAAGATTAGCTAAAGTTTTAGTAACTGGTTGTGGGCAACCAGTTGATCCAGACGTATAAAAAATAATTTTAGCTTGTTCTGGATCAAGATCTGTAATCTTAATTAAATTTTGGTTTTCCGTATGGATTAAAAATTGATTATCTAGAATTTGTTCATTCAATAATAAATCACCAGGCTGCATAATTTCATCTATGTATTTTGGTGCCGAAGTATTTGGTATAACCACAACTACTTTGCTATACAAAGCCGCAAGAAATGTCGCAAAAAAAATTGCACGATCCTGATGAATAATAATTACTCTATTTGCATTTACTTCAAGTATTTTGGTCATTATAGCAAAAATATATTGTAAATAATTTATACCTTCATGATGTTTTATTTGCCAATATTGCTGCCATTTAGTAGAGTCAACAGCTGTCAACAAACAATGTACTGGGGTATAGTGATTAGATCCAAACATTTAACTACTCTATACAATTTTTACTAATTAGCTTTTGCTGAGATTTTTTATAAAATAGATATTTTCTATAACTAAATTCTAAAATGAACAAGAAACCCATTAAAACATAAGAAATACAACCATTATATAAAGTCCAACTCTTAGCATCTAAAAAAATTGTAAAACTAGACACCGCGGCATTTAAGAAACAAAAACTAGCCCAAACTATTGTAACTTTTTTAGTGTATTTAACTACATCATCATCAAGATTTGGATTTGTTAAACGTGCAAATCTCTCAATTAAGGTAGGTGGATAATATATAGACCAAACAAACATACTTGCCATACTAAAGCTAACTAATACCGGGTATAGCTTGGCAATTAAATACCAATAAGAAACGCGATCAGCAAAAAAATAAACCGCAAATGGATATGTAACGCTTAATAAGAACAACCACGGCTTTAATTTTTTTTGTAACTGCTTACCCCCAGTATATTTCTTTGCGAGGAACGTACTGTTTGAACTGGTCGAAGACCAGTGAGTTAGTGCCGCAAAAGGAGTATACTGGGGGTGAGTAGTTACTTTGTTTTTACTCATGCAATAACTCATATATCTTATCAATTAGATCTCCTACCGTACGCACTTCTTTAAAATTTTGCGGGGTAATTTTTTTATGAGTCAATTCTTGTAGTTTAACTATTAAATCTACGGCATCAATACTATCTAGACCAAGATCCGCATATAAAGTGGCATCTAAAGTAATATCTTTTTTAGATATTTCAAAGTATTCTTCTAAATATTGTGAAATTTTTTCTTGAATTTCAGGTTTATTCAATATCTTCTCCTTTAACATACATCTCAATATAATTAGCTATAGTTTTTACTGAAGTAAAATACTGTCTAATACTTTGATCATTAGTTTTAAGCTTAATATTATATTTTTTTTGTAATGCTATACCTAATTCCAACGCATCAATTGAATCTAAACCTAGACCATCAATAAACAGTGGAATATCGCTATCGATGTCCTCTATTTTAATGTCCTCTAGATTTAATTTATCAATTATTAATTGTTTAATTTCTATTTCTAAGTCACTCATAACCTAACTTCTTATTATAATATTCTTGTATATCGCGCATAAGTTTTCTAACCATTAATGAACGAATAATTATTCCGGAATAATCCTCACTTAAAAATAGTTTACCTTTACTCAACCGCAACGTAATTTTTTGCATAGGCATTTCATGCCATTTGTTTTGTTTAGTCAACATGAGTGGGCTACAATCTATAATTAATGTCTGAATATTTACCATAGCAAACAAAGCCAAATTACCTACACCACGCTGTAATTTAAGAGGTTGGTTTACCTTAGATCTTGTTCCCTCTGGAAAAACAACAATATTTTGCCCACATGCCAGTTGCTTTTTACATTCTTGCAATAGTTTTTCTGGATCTAAATTGTTTTGTATAAATCCAGCCGAACGCATAATTCCCCCAAGCAATGGGTGAAACCATAATTTATTTTTCACTATACATTGGCAATTACCTAACATTGCCATTATTGCTACCACATCTAACAAACATGGATGATTCGATATAATAATGCTGCCTTTTAAATTATGTAATTCTTCTAGACTATCTACTTCTATTTTTAAGATCCCTAATATATCAAGTAGCTTAAGAATAATCCTAAAAGAAAAACTAATTATATTTCTTACGCGTGTTTGGCTTTCGTTTTTGTTTTTACTAAATAACCTAACAACTTGAAAAATCGTAAGCCATAGTATTAGTCCTATTATCCCAAAACTAAAAAAACCTAAATATACTACCAATAAGCACCAAACAAAATACGCTTTTTCAGTTATTGCGTTCCAAACATAACTGACCGCCAGGTGCCGATATCCTACATAATTTTTCATTTTTGTTAAAAAAATCTATAAACGCTAATACATTATTATAATCATTGCTTATCGATGTTAGCTCATCTTTTTTATAGCAAAGATTAACCTCGTTTATTTTCTTATTTTTTGTTTCATTATCCAATAATAATATTATACAAATATCCACTGATTTTTCAGCAATTATATCTTCATAATGATGATTAAATGCACCATCAAAATAAACATACCCAATTTTACTATTAGATTCTTCTTGTAGAGCCATTGCCTCCAACAAACCAGAAACGAAACTTTCGTTGCCACCAGAAAGCGCTGTATATGAACACTTGTTTTTGGTCGCAACAGAAAACATTCCTATTATTGCGTTATGCACCGAAAAACTAAAGTTTGTAGGCAAAATTAATTCTTTGTTAGCTATATTGGACAGTAATTCTATAGTTCTAGCCTGATCTCCATGCCGACAAGAAGCTACCCATTGGATATCCTCCTCTTGCCGAATTAATTCTAAACTTTCATACAACATACCTGTTACATTTTGTGCTAAAGTAGTTAAACGTCGCCGTAACATAACAGGCAAATTCTTTCCTAAATATAGATTATTATCACTAATACCATGCTTCCATCTGCATGCAACAACACCTACATTAAGCATAAGTTTAATAAGTAGCAGGCATAGACATAGTCCTATCTATACTACGTCTTAATAATTTAATCCATTTGTTATAATTACGATGAATAGTACCTTTATCTTTATTATGCATTAAATTTTTGCTAGATACATATGCTATGGAATAACCAGTTTGCGTATAATCTATATTAATTACAGCTTCATGATCACGAACGTTTAATGTACACATTAATTGATTATTATTTATACTGTTACAAGCCCATTTATTATCCATAGCAGCCTTCTTAATTCTTATACCAATTTCTTTATCGCTAAGTTTAGCTGCATTAAACCCAGCTCCAGCCGCATGACTATAATTATTCAAGGTATCTATTCTTGAACACCCAGCAATATTCATAGATAAAATAAATATTGCTATACCTAAACGTAATTTACTCATTTTAAACTCCTAATACTAATAATAAAAACGCCTTGCCATTATACTAAATTAAACATAGTGATCATTAATTAATAATTGTTTTTAAAAATAATTATCTATTAGTCATTTTTTTTTATTTATACCGGTTTTATATCAAGTTTATATAACTTATGTCAATATTAGGTATCCCAATCTCCATTATTTGTTCTACTTGTTGTTGGTTATAGTTCTAAATAATTATAATTTTTTCTACTATAATGTTATCCATGTAACTACCATATTCAAGTAATCGTTTAAACTCTAATATTAATGGGAGATTATTATGATAACACCAGATGATACTATGCCTAATGACAAAGAAATCAAAAAGATAAAAGATGATATTATCAATGTAGAAAGTTCCATAAACCAAATTAGATACTCTACTATGTTTAGTGAAGACAATATCAATCATTTAATAAGAGATGTTGGCAGTCTTAAAAGAACTATGACTATGGTAATAAAAGATATTGAAGAAATAAAAAATTTAATAGCAAACAATCAAGCATTTACACCTACTACAAGTGCAAAAGAGGTATTATATTTACATAAATCTTCATCTTCTAAAGCAAGTGACGATGATACAGAAAATAGTTCTGTCCGTTCTACAAGATTAGAATCAGAGATTGGAAAAACTACAACAAAACCAAAAGTTACAGTTTAACGTAAGTTCATATATGATACTCATATATGAACTTATTTAAAATTAAATTACTGAAATAACATACGTGGTGCTACAGCCTGTACTCCTGGTGTTGCTTCATATGTCAACTCAGGAGTCGCTATAGGCATAGTTACACCTGATATTATATCTGGTGATGCTATTGACGACATTGCAGCAGCTTGAGGCTGAAACGTACATGTGCCATTGCTACATGTTCCACTGCTACATGTTCCATTAGCACATCTATTGGAATTAAATAAAAGAAAATAATTTGGGTTTTGCATGTTTAAATCTCCTCTAATTGTTATTAAATAATTATCGGAATGACCCAAGCAGAACTTTAAGTTAAGACCTCTAATTGTCTTGTCCTACCACGATCTTTTAACCTTTCACTTTTAGGACAAAAATTAGTTATTTTGTGCAAGTTCCTTATATATTTTTTGTACCCTTAGAAAATATTCTACACATGTACTTTAAATCACACTGCCTACACGTAGCATCACCATATTTAGGATCTACAACTGCAACGCCACTTTGAAAATCTTTAGCTAATTTATACAAATTTTCGTACCATAAATTTTTTTGTTCTTGCCAATTTGATAAATTTACAAATTTAGGATCAACGGTTATTACTGCTAAATTTAACTCTTCAATATTAGGCAAAGACAAACTATAAATTAATAATTGCGGATCATCTATACGTGGATCTTGCCAATCATTAATTTTACTAATGGTAAATTTTCCGGTTTTATAATCTATAATTGATAAATTCGAATTTACTAATTGATCAATTCTATCTATTTTTATTTTTATAAAAAACTCTTTTAAGCTAACTGTAAATTTTTTTTCTAAATGTAGTATTATAAAATCAGCACGATTTAAATCATAGTTATTTATAAAATTACAACATAAATTTGCAATTCTATTAGCCTCAATTTTTATAATTGTAGAATTTAAAATAACTGGCTTTAATTGTTTTAAAGTATTTAAAATTTTGTTAACTATATCTAATAGATCTTTGTAGATCTCCGTTATTGATAATTGTTTAACAATACTAGAACTTTTGTATTTAAACCAAAAACTTTCCATAGTCTTATGTAAAATTTCCCCTTTAGTAACTGGTTCCAAATAAGAACTAGGAATTTTTAAAGGATCGGCTTTTAGTCTAATTTTAGCATTTGCTTGGAATGGACAAGCTACTTGTAATTTTAAAAATTTAGTTCCTGAAAATTCAACTTTTTTATATGTCGGCACCCAATGATCTTCATAAGTTTCTAGTTTTATTTTATTATTAAAAACTTGATTGATCGGTTCAGCAACCAGATGAGAACCATCTGGAAATGAATCAATTAATTTACTACAACCAACTCTATTACCTTCTATATATAATGGATAACTACAAATTACTAAATTAGAAGTTTTATTTATTAAACTTTGTAAAAGATTACTATAAATATTTACTGCTTCTTTACTATCAAGAAGAGGAACATTAAATTCTTTTTGTAAGCTTATTGGTAAAAATGGGTTAGACTGATGGACTTCCAACCAATTAACATCGCTTAAACCACAGATCCATAAATTATCGAATTCTAATTGTATTGCATCTAACAAGCCTAAAACATTAATATTTTTATCGAGATTGTTTCTAATAATTGCTAGATGTTCTAAATCTTGATTAGCCAAGTTCTTTAATGTTTTTATAAACGTCGACAAATCATGTTCACCTAAAAATTTAGTTAAATGTAAATATTGGTTAAATAAAATTTCCCAATCATTGATTATATGTTCTTCGCAACATAAAAATTTTTGTAATAATCTATTACAAAAATCCACCCAAAATCGACAAGTATGTTTAAATTTTTGATCTTTAAAACTATTAATTAATTCTTGTTCAAAATCGTTACATAATTTTATAAAAACATTACAAGTTGCATGTAAATTATTTATTTGTAACTTATTTATTAAATATTGCCAATTAAATTCATAATCAAGCTCTTTACGCAACAAATAATCCATATAAGATCTAGAACAAAGTTCTAAATCAGCTCCAACAATAAATTTTGTTCTTAACAATTTGCTAAAATCTTCGTATTTAATATAATCATTTGTTATATAAGAATTAGCTATTTGTAAAATTAATAAAACAATATTAATCAATGGTGAATCATTTAACTTAGGTGATCTAGAAATATTATATTCTGTTTCTTTTAAAAAATTACTAAAAATATAGTCTACTTGGGAATGTACTTGCTCAAGATCTAAGATTACAATTCCTATATTGCCAGTTAATTTTTTTGCCCAATTAGCCGCCATATTTACTTCTTGAACAAAATCCCAACATGGAATTTTAAAACAATGTAACTGTTCACCCTGGTGAGCAGTTACAGCTATAGAAGACTTAAAATCCATAAATGGATTTTTGTGGATCTGATCAACATAATTAAGTTGCTGACAAATTAATTTATATCTATTGGCCCACTCTAAAAAACTCTGTGATTCTTTAGACCAAAAATATTTTTTTAAACTAGCTAATGGTATATTCCAAATATTTAATATATACCAAGCTTCTAATGCTTTATTGGCTAACTGCCAACTATCTGAAATGCCAATTAATTCTCCATCAATCTTTTCTTTACTGATCCAATCAACAATAATACCTTCCCATAAACATCGTTGCTGAAATTTAGAAATAAGAACCTGTTCTTTATTCTGCAGGTTCTTCATTAATAGCCTGTTCTGGACTAATTACAGGGGATTCTGGAATTTTTATAATTTTACGTATTAATGGCCCAATAGTTAAACCTTGTACCATAATAGAAAAAATTACCACCGCATAAGTAACAGTTACAATAAAATCATGGTAAGGACCTTGAATACTAAGTGCTAAGGCAATAGAAATACCACCTCTAAGCCCTCCCCAAGTCATAATTAACAAAGTATCTTGGCTAAACCGCTTAAATGTTGAAGAAAGATACCCCACCGGAATAAAAATACTAATCCAACGTGCTACTATAGTAATAAGTATTGCACCAACTGCTGCAACTGAGGTATCAAAATCAAAAGTAATCCGCATAAACTCTAGCCCAATTAAAACAAATAATATGGAATTTAAAACCTCATCCAAAAGTTCCCAAAAAGCTTCTAAGCGGTGTAATGTTGACTCACTCATATTACCATTTTTTATCGAACTACCAATTACAAGCCCAGCTGTTGCTATAGCAATAGGAGCTGAAACATCTACCACAGAAAATGCTAGCGTATAACCACCAGTAACCACCGCTAAAGTTAGAATTATAGATACTTCATAATCATCAACTGTACGAATTAGTTTTGCAGCTAAATATCCCATAGCTACACCAAGCATTAAACCTCCAACTCCTTGTCTTATAAAAAGCCATGCTAATTCTTTGGCACCAATCGACTCTTCGCTACCAGACGCAATAGTGAGAGTAGCAAAAAATAACAATATACCCATGCCATCATTAAATAAGGCTTCTCCAACAATTTTTAATCCTAATGATCTGGGTGCTTTAACAGTTTTTAGTACTCCTATAACCGCAATTGGATCTGTGGGTGAAATTAAGGCACCGAATACAAAACAATAATAAAATGGTAAATCTATGCCCAAGATAGAGGTTAACCCATACATTGCATAGCCAATTAATACCGAAGAAATAGCCACACTGATGGTTGCTAAAAAAGCAACTAGAGTTTTATATTTAACCAATTCCATAACATTAACATGCAATGAACCGGCAAATAATAAAAAACTTAGCATCCCGTGTAAAAATGTTTCGTTAAAGCCAGCACTATCTAACAAACTTTTTGCTAAAAAATCTACATCCCAACTATACCTACCGCCGATAGCTACCGCTAAAGAAAGACCTAACGTTACCATCGTAATACCTATAGATTTTGGTAATTTAACAAATTTATAGTTAATGTAACTAGCTATAGCTGCCAGTGACACTAAAATTCCAACTACTGTCTGTGTTCCCATTTAAAAAACCAAAAATCCTATAAAAATGTAACTACTCTCTCCCAGTATACTCCTTTGCTGCGGTACGTAACTCACTGGTCTTCGACCAGTTCAAACAGTACGTTCCTCGCAAAGGAGTATACTGGGAGCAAGAAATTACATAAAAAATTATATATACCATACCATAAAAAAAAATTCTTAAAAAAACAATCTAAAAAATAAATTTCAACTACAATAAAAACATTATGGGACAAACTACAACAACAGCGGCCAGTGAATCATTAATGATTTCGTTACAAGATCTAGATTTTTCCGTTTTAAAACACTTAAGTTTGCAGGTAAAGGCTGGAGAAATATACAGTATCATCGGAAAAAATGATTCTGGTAAAAATGAACTGCTACGGTGTATTAATCGGCTTAACAAACCTAGTTATGGTAAAATTATTATAGAACATCAAAATTTAAATTCTTTATTAGAAAAAGATTTAGGTAATTTACGTCGTAAAATGGCACTAATTACCAAAAACCCTCAACTTATTTCTAATAAAAATGTTTTTCATAATGTAGCTATACCTTTAGAACTACACGATACTCCTTCTAAAATGGATATTGCTAAAATTGTTGAAAAAGTTTTACATTTTACTGGAATTGCCGATCAATTCTTTGCTTACCCAAATCAACTTAATATGTTACAAAAACAAATAACTTCTATTGCCAGAGCCCTAGTGTCCCATCCAAAAGCTCTATTATGCGACGATATAACCTGTTATCTAGACGCAAAATCAACTCATCAAATCGTTAATTTATTAAATGCTATTAATAAAGAATTTGGAATAACCATAATAATAGCTAGCAACGACATAGAGGTTATAAAAAGCTTAAGCCATAGGATCGGGGTTATGGATAATGGAGTTATAATAGAAGAATCCTCAGCCTATGAAATTTTTGCTAATCCAAAAACAGAATTCTCCAAAGAATTAGTAAAGGCTGCTACCAGACAAGAAATGCCGTGGATCTATAAAAAAAAAATACGTTCTCAATCAACCCAAAACCAACATCCTGTAGTAAGAATTAGTTTTACCACTTTGTTAGCTATAGAACCAATACTTGGGCAACTTATAGAAGGATTTCAGTTTAAAATTAGTATTATCCAAGCTTATCAAGAACATATACAACATAAACCAATCAATGTAATGTTAGCAGAGATAGAAGGTACTCCAGAAAATTTCCAGGAATATTTTACCGAAGCTATGGAGTTTCTGAAAAAACATGAATTAAATATAGAGATCCTAGGCTATGTTGCAAATTCTGCTTGATGCTGCTTACGACACTTTTCGCATAGTTTTTATTGCTACAATATTTACTATATTAATAGGCGGTCCTATTGGGGTGTTTTTAGAAGCATCGATAAATGAATATATTTTAGGAGTTAAGTATCGTTGGTTACATAAAACCATTCTTTCCATGATAAATATTCTTACTAACATCCCGGTATTATTAATACTAATTATTACTCTACCTATTATTAATAAGTTATTAAATAATTATTTTACTATAGAATTAGCTGCAGTCATTACTTTAATATTTATTGGCGTGTTTACTTTTGCTAATGATCTTTTTAAAACATTAAATAACTTACCCAGAGAGTTATCTGAGACTGCAGTAATATTGGGTGCTAAACCAATGCAGATCCTAACTAAATTTTTATTACCAGAAGCTTTTCAAGGTTTAATTAAAAATCTAACTAAATTAATAATTAATTTAATTGGATTATCTATAATAACAAGTACGTTGGGAACAGGAGGTCTAGGGAGATTAGCTTTAGAAAAAGGTGCTTATAACGATTTAGAAAATTTAGAGCTGTCTTATGTCTTTTGTATTATTTTATTAGCCACTAGTTCTATTTATATAATTAAAATGTTTAGTAATTATATAATTAATTTTATTACTGTAAAACCCAAAGAATAAATAATATACTCTGTATTGATGAGTTTTCGGTACTATAAAAAACAAAGAGTGTTGTTTGAGCCTCTTTAATATCTAGTTGCTCCTTGCTTTGCGAAAGGCGAGTTTCACGACTTGTTTTTTAGAGTACCGAAAACTCATAAGTGTGGGGAATATATGTTAAATTTAAATGCTTCAGACTCTTATCTGGGCTATATTGCTTGTATAATTTTTGTTATAGCTTATGCGCTAGTTATTTTAGAAGAATTTATTGATTTACGAAAATCTAAACCAGTATTATTAGGATCCGGCATAATTTGGTTAATTGTAGCTATAATTGCTAACCAACAACAATTAATTGATTTTGTACCAACTGCAGTTAAACATAATATTTTAGAGTATGCAGAACTATTACTGTTCTTAATAGTCGCCATGACATACATAAATGCCATGCAAGAACGCCAAGTATTTAATACTCTACGAGTTTGGTTGGTAGCTAGAGGTTTTTCTTTACGTCAATTATTTTGGATCACCGGTATTCTAGCATTTTTTATTTCGCCATTTGCCGATAATTTAACTACAGCATTATTAATGTGCGCTATCATAATAGCAGTTGCTCCGCATAATCATAAATTTATTTGTCAATCTTCGATAAACATAGTAGTTGCAGCTAATGCTGGGGGGGCTTTTAGTCCTTTCGGAGATATTACTACTTTAATGGTATGGCAAGCAGACAAGCTACAATTTGCTGATTTCTTTAAACTATTTATTCCATCTGTAGTTAGTTTTATAATACCAGCGCTTTGTATATCATTTTTTATTGATAATAAATTACCGCATAATACTAAAGAAAAAATCCATTTAAAATTTGGTGCCAGACGAATTGTTTTATTATTTTTAATAACTATAGGAATATCAGTAATTTTTAATCATTTCTTAAAATTACCACCAGTTATGGGTATGATGACTGGTTTTGGTTTGTTAAAATTATTTGGGTTTTATATAAGAAAACACGAAGAAAATCTTATAAAAAACCATAAAGACCACACTCTAGCCGACATTATTCCTTTTAATATTTTTAAGAAAATAGCTCAAATAGAGTGGGATACTTTATTGTTTTTTTATGGAATTATGTTATCTATTGGTGGGCTAGCTGCTATTGGTTATTTAGAAAAAATATCAATACTAATGTATAGTGATCTTGGTTCTAATTTATCAATGGTTCATAAACACACTCCAGCTAATGTTATAATTGGGCTCCTTTCTGCAATTATTGATAATATCCCTATTATGTTTTCAATTTTAACTATGGATCCTATTATGACAAAAGGTCAATGGTTATTAGCGACATTAACTACTGGTATTGGTGGTAGTTTATTATCTATAGGCTCAGCTGCCGGAGTTGCCTTAATGGGGCAAACAAAGGGAGCATATAACTTTTTTTCTCATTTAAAATGGAGTTGGGCGATTTTATTAGGGTATGTTGCGGCGATTTGGGTACATTTTTTGATTAATTATAGATTGTTTATTTAGCCATTATTTGTGTTTTATTTGGCTAATTTTCTTACTGCTGTCACTATTTTTATTCAACGAATTTACCGCTGTACCATGTAGAACATTCTTTTCAGTTTTATTAATCATCCTAGTACCTAATACTGCTAATTTAAGCCCTTGTGGTAACAACTTTTCTGCAAACATTCTTTTTATTTCTTCATTATAGATTTTACCTTTAGTCTTTTTGGCAACTTTCTCTTGCATACTACCATTGCTTGCATCCCACAACTGTTTAACTATTCCCACATATCTATTTGCAATCAATATAGTCTCATCTTGCTTATAAAGATCTGCGTCTATATTAGGGGCCAACACAGCTGCTAGTTCTAATGGTATTTTACCATTATTATTTTCTATATCTACTCTTGCTGCATGCTCCAAAAGCTTTTCCACAACATCTTGTTTTCCCAATGTGGCAGCTATATGTAAAGCGGTTTCACCATAATTATCCTTGGCATTAAGATCTATACCTTGTTTTTCTAAAAGAGCTTCAACTGTTTTAACGTCTCCATTCTCAACTGCTATATGTAAAACAGTTTTACCACTATCATTTTTAGCATTAAGATCTATACCCTTTAATAAAAAAGCATCAATTAAGTTTACATCGCCATTTTTAGCAGCCGTATGTAATAGCTTTACTACATCCTTAGACTTTACTACATCCTTATTACTAAACACACTAAAAATTTTAGCAAACCAGGATTCTCCGGCTATATCTATATGTTCTAACAAAATCTTAGCTACGTCTGTACGTTGATTTTCAACAGCTAACTTTAATAAATTTAATAACTTATTACTATTTATATCTGATGTTTGCTGCCATTCTCCAGACAAAAAACCTCTAACTATTTCTGTAGCTCCACCTTTAACAGCAGCGTCTAAAGTGGAGTCATCAATTTTTGCCCCCATTTTTAAAAGAGACTTAAATATTTCTATGCTTTTATCATTTTCTGCTGCAATGTTTAAAATTTGTTTAAATGGTTTAGGATCATCCGCTGGTGCATTAACGTCTACAGACTTTAGTAAAAACTCATTAAATATAGGCATTTTTTGTGGATCACTAACAGCTAATTCAACAGCTAAATATATGGCTGTTTTTCCAATTATATTAGAAGTATTTATTGCAGAGGCTTCGGCTTCTTTTTCTTTTATTGTACATCGTTTTAATAAAAGTTTAACTATGCCTTCATTTCCCTTTTGAACAGCTATATGTAGTGGAGTATTACCATTTGCATCGTTAACAATTACTTGTACAGATTTAGCTAGAAGTTCTTCAACCATTTCAGTTTTTTCGTGCTCTACAGCCAGATGTAATGGAGTTTTACCAGCACGATTTGCTGCGTGCTTCCCTATAGAACTACCAGGAGCCGCTAAGATCTTTTTAACTATATCTAAATCTCCGTTTACTATAGCTATGTGTAGTGGCGATTGTCCATTACTATCTTGTAAATGTATACTTCCTAATTGTGGTGATTTGGTTAACAATATATCAACTATGGCTGAATTTCTTTTTAATACAGCTAGGTGTAGAGGTGTTTGCTTCTCACTATTTTGTGAATTTACATTATCACCTTTTCGTAATAACTTTTTAACCTCATCTTCATCTTCGTTTTCAACAGCTATATGTAAAGGTGTTTGTTTTTGATCTGTTATACTTGTGATTTCTGTTAAATGTAATTCTTTAACCTCTTCTTGTTCTTGACTACTTTGAGCAGATACTACACTTAATTGGGATTTCGAACGCTCAAAAGATTCTTCTTCCATAACTGGGATACTTTCTAATGGAATAACTTCTTCTGAAGGAAGAGCTGTTAATTGTTTTGTAAGTAATTCACTTATTTTTTGATAATCTCCCTTGTTTTTATCGGTAAATTCTTCCACATGCGTCACTAAATCTAATGGTGTTAAGCTATTTTTATCTTCAACCTTAACATTTGCACCCTGCCTCAAAAGCATATCAACCACTCCTAAATGCCCATTTAAAGCAGCTAAATGTAATGCTGTTATTCCTTCTTGATCTTTAACATTAATGGCTCTTCTATCATCAAAATCTGTTTTGTTATTTTGTTTTATCTTTTCTAACAATACCCCAACTACTTCTACGTGACCATGTTGAGCAGCTAAATGTAATGCCGTTACACCATGTTTATCTTGAATATTAAAATCAACCATTTTTTCTAAAAGTATTTTAACTATTTTTAAATGTCCATATTGAGCAGCTAAATGTAATGCCGTTAAACCACTGTTATTTTTAGCATTAACATCGATATTCAGCCCTGTTAAAAGGGTTTTAACTATTTCTAAATGTCCATATTGAGCAGCTAAATGTAATGCCGTTAAACCACTATTATTTTTAGCATTAACTGGCTCCCCTTGTAAGAGCAATTCATTAATTTTTGGTAAATCTTTTTTTCTAACTGCTTTATGTAAAGCTGTGTCTCCTTTTAATATCTTAACAGATTCACCTTCAAATATTTTAACATAAATTTTCTTTTTAGCTAATTTATAGTATCTACTAGTAATAACAGGAATTTTCGAAGATAATTCTTTATTCATTTCATGATAACCAGCAAATTCCGCATAACTTATATCTTTTCCATCTTTTGGGGTTTTATTACTCATATAGCTATATTTAGGAGGATTATCAGTTTTATTTAACACGTAACTTGTATAGGAGCGAATAATATTACTTCCTATTTGTTGTGCATTATCCTGAATATTTTGCCAATTACCTGAAGAATCTATTTCATATCCAAAATTGCCAGCAATAACTCCTGCTGGTTTTTTAAATAAATATATAACAGCATTTTTAACAACTTGCCATGTTGGAGTAAGCAAACCAAACCCAGCATCTACTTTAAGCAAAGTAGTTGGCATTAATTTTTCTGATACACCTGCGGCCAAATCTGTAGCCCCAGTCTTATGTACTAGATCGCCATCAACTATAGTCTTATTACATTTTACAGTAAATTGTTTATCTTTACTTCTTAAAATATGTAATGACTGAATAAAATTATTTCTAATTTTTGTTGGCACTCCCCCTGAATTACTAGTTGTTAATGTAAATTGCTTTATACTTCCAAGCTGATTATTTTCTATTTGATCTAAGCTATTTTTAACTTTCTTTAAATGTTTGACGGTATCTCTTTTAATTTGATCTTTATACTGATCTGGATCCTTTATTTTTTCTTTTTTTAATTCTGTTCTTATTTTTTCTTCATATTCTACTTGTTCTTCAATATGCTTGTTTAGCAGTTCAATACCATCTACTTGTGGATCGTATACTTGAGCTGCCTGGTAAGTTGCTAACTCGTTAATTAAACATTGCGCTAAAGTACCACCACTACCATGTCCTCCAATATTCATACTGATATCGTTTTGTTTGCGTGTCGGAATGGTATCCTTAACCTCTAACACAATTTTGTTTAAGGTGTTAAGTATGGTTTCTTTATGTTTTTTAAATGCCTGAAGTTGTATATAGTTCTCAGAATCAAGGATCTCCCCCACTACAGTAGTAGAACCTTTAAAGACTATTTTTAAATCTAATGATTTATTATGATCTATAGGAACTAAAACAAACCCATGAATTCCATATTCATCAATTAAAGATCGTACTTTATAAAAATTTTGTTCACCATTTAATTCCAAGATAGGAATAATAGCACCTTCTTGTAAATCGATATAAGCTAACTTATGAAATAAATATTCATTAGATGCAAATATTTGCTGCCTCTCCTTTACAGGATTAGGATCGTTAGGATCCTTATCTAGTTTCCAATCACTAATATGGGATGCTAAAGCAATCTCTAAATCTTCTGATAGTCTACCATTATTTTTAAATCTAGTAAGTGTTTCGTTAAATAGTTTTGATACCAGGTACTCACCAGCTGCATCTAAGCCTTTTGAAACCAAGTCAAGACCATATTCTATCTGGTTTCCATTTGCAAATTGTTTCCACAACTCATCATTACTGCTAGTAATTGCTTCTCGTAATTTTTGAACCTCAAGAGGACCAGTTGATGACGCTTCTGCTTCTTCATACTCTTTTCGCAAACTACAGGCTAAAAATAATTTTTTTGTAAAATCATTATCAATCCATTCTTGGTTATGTGAAGAAGACAAATTGGATAAAACACCAATTATTAGCATACGCAATCCATCTAGATTAAGTTCTTTTTCGTTTAATCCATATCTTTTCATTAAAAAATTAAACTTTTTTTCAGTAAGATTTTTTTTTATCTCTTCTATTTGACTTGCCGACAAAGCGTAATTGACATCGGTTATTACTGCCGCAGTAATAGCGCTTCTTAGATCATTTTGTTTATATTCTGATCCTCCATGTTTGTCAGGTGTGTGTTTTAGTAATAATTGATGACTAAAATTATCAGTAGACATTACTTGAATAAAATTAATTACTTGTGTTTTTACTTTTTCTTTTAAGTCTGATGGAATTGAATGAAACGTTTCCGATGTTAAATGTTTTTCTAACTGACTTGCTATTTTAAATAAGTTTTCAATTTTATTATGTAATTGGCTAGATATTGTTTGATGTTCTGTTACTTCAATTTCTTGTAAATCTCGTAAAAAATTTTCTATAATGCTTTCGTCTCGCACTAATGCAAACAAAATACCAAGAGAATCTTCAGTTTGATTTTCGTCACTCCTAAATGTTTCTGCCGTACATAAATCCTTAAGAAACGATCGTATTTCTTTTGACTGCATAATTTTTAAAAAATCATTAATTACTTCTTTCTGTGGTTCTTCTAAATAATTTCCTAATTTTATACCAGATGCAGAGCTGTCTATTGTGTCCTCAAGATTTTCTGCACTGGTTGCATGCCCTATAGATCCATCTTCTGTTTCTGCATCTAAATCTTCAACTAGCATCTTTTCTAAATTTTTAGCTCTTTTTTGTGGTGACAATCCTGTAGAAAATTGAATCTGGTGTGTTGGGGTATCCGGCAACAAAGAATTTGACGATGAACCAGATAATTTTTTTCCTAAACTATCCTCAGTTCTAGTATTTCTGTCATGTTTTGATGAAGATTGCGGCATATACACTACTTTCCAAATATATATATCATATATATAAATATATACCTAAATTACACATACAATGGCACTGGATACATATATAGTAATAGCACTTGAGTTTTTCGGTGCTCTAAAAAACAAGTGACTCGCGCCATCTTGGCGCTCGCCTTTCGCAAAGCAAAGAACAACTAGGGGCCAAGGAGGCTCAAACAACACTCCTTGTTTTTTAGAGCACCGAAAAACTCAAGTGCTATTACTATATACTCGCTAAATTTAGTGTAAGCGCTCTATTTATTTTCCGCGCATATGTGGAAACAATAACACATCTCTAATAGAAGTTTGATCGGTAAATAGCATTACCAACCTATCGATCCCAATACCTTCCCCAGCAGTCGGTGGTAAACCATACTCTAGTGCAGATACATAATCGTGATCATAATGCATTGCTTCTAGATCGCCTTGATCTTTTAAGGCAACTTGACTTTGGAATCGTTCTTTTTGATCTATTGGATCATTAAGCTCCGAAAAACCATTAGCAAGTTCTCTACCAGCTATATATAATTCAAAACGATCGGTAATAGATGGATCTAAATCGTTTCGTCTTGCCAATGGCGATACCTCGGTAGGGTAACCAATAATAAAGGTAGGCTCTAATAATTTATGTTCTACAGTTTTTTCGTATAATGCAAATTGTAGAGCACCTAATCCGATGTTTTTTGATTTAAGTAGATCAAGCTGAATATTTTTAATTTTAACATATTCTAATAATTTATTACGATCATTAATTATTTCTAATGGTAAATCACGGTTATATTTTTCTAATGCCTGATTAACAGTTAATCTAGCGAACGGCTTAGATAAATCATACTGTTGATTTTGATAAGTTAAAATATGACTCCCTAATATATTAATAGCTAAATATTTAAATAGATCTTCTGTTAAATCCATTAAATCTTCGTAAGAAGAAAACGCTTGATAAAATTCTAGCATGGTAAACTCTGGATTATGCCTAGTAGACACTCCTTCGTTTCTAAAGCTACGATTAATTTCGTATACTTTTTCAAAGCCCCCAACTACTAAACGTTTTAAATATAATTCTGGGGCAATACGCAAATACAAATCCATACCCAAAGCATTGTGGTGAGTAACAAATGGACGAGCTACTGCTCCACCTGGAATAATTTGCATCATAGGTGTTTCAACTTCTAAAAACCTTAAATTATTTAAATATTCCCTAATATAATGCACTATTTTACTTCTAGTTTGAAAAATTTTTCTAGAAGAACTATTTACCATTAAATCCAAATAACGTTGCCTAGCTCTAGTTTCTTGATCGTGCAACCCATGCCACTTATCTGGTAACGAACGTAAAGACTTAGTTAATAACGTAATAGAGGTTGCTTTAATAGTTAATTCATTAGTTTTAGTTTTAAATAACACTCCAGTTACACCTATAATATCGCCTAAATCCCAAGTTTTAAATTGCTCGTATAATTCTTTTAATATTTCTTGTTGCAAATAAATTTGAATTTGCCCAGACATATCTTGCAAGGTAGTAAATCCAGCCTTACCCATAATACGTCTTAACATAATGCGGCCAGCTATTTTTACTTGAATATTTTTTCCTACTAATTCTTCATTAGTAAAATTACCATATAATTCATGCAGATCATCAGCTAAATGTTCTCGTTTAAAATTATTAGGCCAATTATACCCTTCGTTCTTTAATTTATTTAATTTAGCTAAACGTTCTGGATCTACATTAAGATCCGTTTGTTCTATAATAATTTCTGGCATAATGAATAAAATCCTTATTTTTTTGTTTTTAAATTTGCTTCTAAAAATGGATCTATGTATCCATCTAATACTTCTTGGGTATTAAAATATTCTACATTAGTTCTCAAATCTTTAATCCGAGACTGATCTAAAACATAAGATCTAATTTGATTACCCCACCCAATATCTGTTTTGGAATCCTCTAATTTTTGTTTTTCCTGATTTTTTTCTTGCATTTTTAGATCATACAATTTAGATTTTAGTTGCTTCATCGCATAAGATCTATTTTTATGCTGAGATCTATCGCTCTGGCACTGTACCACTATACCAGTCGGCACATGAGTTATTCTAACCGCAGAATCGGTACGGTTAACATGCTGCCCGCCAGCACCACCTGCTCTATAGGTGTCCACCCTAAGATCTGCCGGGTTGATCTGAATGTTTATATCATCATCTACTTCCGGGTAAACAAATACCGCTGCAAAAGAAGTATGCCTGCGATTACCAGAATCAAATGGTGATTTTCGTACTAAACGATGTACTCCAGTTTCCGTACGTAACCAGCCATAAGCATAATTACCAATTATTTTAATAGTAGCGCTTTTTATACCAGCTACTTCGCCATTAGATACTTCCATAATTTCAGCTTTAAATTTTCTAGATTCTGCCCATCTTAAATACATACGTAATAACATTTCTGCCCAATCTTGAGCTTCGGTGCCACCAGATCCTGATTGAATATCCAAAAAAGTATTGTTTTGATCTAATTCGCCAGAAAACATACATTCAAATTCTAATTTATTTAAAACAACCTGCAACTCCAATATTTCGTTACAAATTTCGTGTATAGCTTGTTCTTCTTGTAAATTTTTAGCCATCAACAATAATTCTTTAGTTTCAGATAATTTTTTTGAAAAATTTTCTATTGGGGACAGTTGTTGTTCTAATTTACTTTTTTCTTTGCTTAATATTTTAATTTCTTCTTGGTTATCCCATATATTTGGATCAGATAATTTAGATTTTAATTCTTCTAATTCTAAAGATTTTTTTTTAAAATCTATAAGATGCAACAATTGTGCCTCTTTAATCGACATTTCATCTAATAAATCATTAAAATTTATATTATTTAAATCTACTAACATTTATTATTGCCTGTATATTGATCGCACTTGAGTTTTCGGTACTCTAAAAAAATAATTGACTCGCGCCATCCCTGGCGCTTGCCCTTCGGGCGCACCACTGCGTGCGTCAAAAATGTCTATCCTGACATTTTTGCGCTGAACTCGCCCTACGTTCAGCAGCGCTAACAGCAGCAGCATGGGGCTCAAACACCGCTCATTATTTTTTTAGAGCACCGAAAACTTATGTGCGATTGACATGCATCCCAATTATTTGCAACTCACAAGTTTTTTGATTGTTAAAGTTATTCTCGCATAAACTAAACGCACAAACTACCTCATCGTCTTTTGCAAATAAACAAGGCTCTTCTACCCCATACCTCATACTAAACCATACTGCCTTAAAAATTCTACCATTAATATCTAAATCTAACCTAGCATGGGTACCATCACCTATAATTTTTATATTATGTATTCTTACTATATTATGGAAAATAGGGCTTTCAAAATCTCTACCAAATGGCTCTAAGGTTTTTAGATCATTAAAAAATTTTAAATTTATTAAATCTGCAGTAAGTATCCCATCCGACCAAATAACTGGCCCTAAATTCATGGAATTTAATTGTTTTTGGGCTGCTTCTTCAAATAATTCTGCAAATTTATTAAAATCTCCAACTCTTAAAGTAACCCCACCAGCGCCACGATGCCCTCCAAAGGCTATCAATAAATTAGACTCTTGATCCGCTACATATTGTAAAGCTTCCCGGACATTAAAAAACTCTATTCCGCGTAATGAGCCAGTAATTAATTGCTCTTCACCTATTTTAGGGGCAAAAAATGCAGTTGGTCTTCCAAAATGATCTTTTATTCTACTGGCAGATATCCCATGCACCCCTACATGCCCATCTGGCAAAAAAATACATATAGAAGAACGATTAGCATCTGCTTGGCTCTTTGCTTGAGCTAATCCTTGCAATGTAATCTTTTTTTGAATACTACGACGTACCACATTTTGTTCTTGTAAATGCTGCAACCAATTTTCTGCTTCCAAAACACTTTCTGACAATAAAAAACTAACTGATCCAAAAGCGGAAGATAAACGGCCATCGCTATTTAATAATGGGCCAATCTTAAAACCAAGATCTTCGGCATCAATCAACTGATCTATAGGAAGTATTTTATTTAATGCCTGCCAACAACATTTATCTCTAGCGTTAATCAACTGCAACCCAAAACGTACCACTGCTCTATTAATGTGACTTTTAGCAAAACTAACACAATCGGCAACTGTACCAACTGCTACATAATCAAGAGTATCTTGTAATTTGGGAGCGTTTTTTTCTAAATACCCTACTTTGATCAGTTCTAATCTGGTTGCAACCATCAATAGCCATGCTACCATGCACCCTGCTATATAAGGATCATAGTTACAATCTTTTCTGGTTGGGTTAATCCAAGCATATGCGCTTTCGGGAATACCAGTACTTGGGATTTGATGATGATCAGTAATAATTACATCTATACCACAAGCTTTTAATTTGGCTATTCTAGGCTCATCTGACGAACCATTATCTGCAGTTATTATTAATGAAGCTCTAGGATGATCTCTTAAAATTCTTTCAACAACTGGTTCAGATAAACCATAGCCTTCCGTTAACCTATGTCCAATATACGATTTAATTAAATTTTTAGGATGCTTAAAATGCCTGGTTAAATTATGATAGATCACCGCATGGCTAGTTTGCCCATCGCAATCATGATCGGTTTCTATACCTATGCATTCTTTATTAATAATAGCTGTCGTTAAACGTTTAGCTGCTCGATTTACATCCTGCATTTTTTCCGGATGTTCTAATAAAGATATTTTTGGTTCAATAATATTCTCTAAGTTATGTTCTTCGATTGGACGTGAAGCTAATATTTTTGCAATAACCGGATGTAGTCCTGTAGCTAAAGCCAGATCATGTACTTTAAGATTTAATTCTCTAGCTTTAATTTTAGGAACTGGTAATGTTATGTAAGTCATTTATGTGTCTTTTATCAAAAAATTTATAATAAACATACCGATTGCTTATTAAAAATAAGCGTACGAAATAAGTATATACACTATTATTTCAAGTTAAATATGTTAGAATAATAAATTCGTATATATACTCTTATTTCTGATTAGTATATTAAATCAAATAATTATAACAATAACATAATATTGGAACATTAAATGCAAAGAAAAAAATTTAATAAATCTCAAGCCATCAATAAAGCACTTGTTGATGCAGATCAACAGCGTCAACATGCAGAAAATATTCAACGTTCTATAAATAACCTTTTTGATCAAATATCAATATGCGAAGCAGAAATCGAAGAAATCGAAGAAATCGAAAGTAATATTGGTAATATTCACAAATTGATTGCTCGTTTTAATACTGCAATTAAAAAAATAGATCTTTTAGATCAATTGCTACTAATAATGATTAAAGATTGTCCTAAAAATAAGTTGCTCAAACCATTTGTAGATAGTCTAGGTAGTAATACAGAAGATCTATTATCAGAAAAACAACGATGTATCATTAACCTAAATCTTCGGTTGGACAAAATATTAACATTATATCATGAAAATGAACAAAATCAGAGGCTAATAGATTTTGTAAATGAGCATAAAGAAATAATTTTTAATCCAAAAGGTACAATAAATTTAATGAGGGTTGAGTATCTATTAGGATTATCATATATAATGATTATCTCTCCTTTAAGTCAAAATATAGGCGTAGATATTTATAAAGGGTTTGAACACCTATTAAAATCTTTAGCTATAGAAACGCCAAGTTGGTACTCACCTCAAGATGTAATTTCATTAAAAAGAGATATTTGTATGGATGCTGCTTTAATAATGTGGCGTTACAGTTTAGATCATATTCCTTCAATAAGTAGCAATGGAGAAACAAAAAGATTATTACGCATATTATCTACTCTAGCGGAAATTACATGCCAAATAAAATGTGATGATCTACTTGATTTAGTAAAAATCTCTAAAGCTCTAATAACCGATAATATCGATAACTTAAACTACAATTCAAATTTATTTACAATTATATGCACCGTGGTTCAGAGTTTATTTATACGTGATATTAAAAATAAAACTCCAACTCAAGATCTATGTGAAAACATGGAACAAATATTAACAACATTACTAAGTATTGTAAATTCTAAAAAACTAAATATTACAGAACAAATACAACAACTGGAAATACATTTGTACGGAATGTTAATAGATTGTTATCGTAATAAACCGCCATCATGTTTTACAAATTCCGATTCAAAAAAGATTATAATTTATATTAATCTGGCATTAAAAAAAACCGTTAAGAATAATTATTTTCAATTTCTTATGGGTAAGATATATGAAGAAGGCCTATATGGAATGCGAAAAAATATTATTAAAACTATAGAATGTTACAATCTAACTATAAGTTCTGTAAATGAAGAAGATCTTCAGTCTAAATATTTTGCTGCGCAAGCCTGTAATAGATTAGGCTGCATATATCTGCTTGGGGAATATAAAGATCCAGATATCGATGAAGCAAAAAAATGTTTTGAACATGCTATCCGACTAAACCCTGACAATCTAGATGCACTTGCTAATCTTGCTACACTTGAATGTAAATTCGATACAACTTCTAAAAGAACAGCTACAGATAAATTATTAAGTATAGCTGAATCAACAACAGTGTTATCCCAAGAACATATAGAACATTTATTATGTATCCACATTGAAATTAATGAACCAGATAATGCCACCAAATACGTTCGACTGTTATCTGATAGTACAAAAAAAGAATATTATTCAGCGATAATAGCACTTGGTACAACCGGAGATAAGCTTCCAAGTGAACAATTTTTATCAAAAGTTGTAAATAGTAAAGAAGAATTTGCAAAAAATAAACTTATTATACGATTAACTTATTTTATTTATAATCAAAAATTAGAAGAAATTCTACAACAAATTACTACAGTACCATCGGCAAATTTAACTGCAGAAAACAAAAAATTAATAAAACAAATAAAAACCATTTTAAACAAAATAACTTTAGATTCCACTGATTTACTTGGTAAATACAAAATTCTAATGCTGGATCTTATCCAACAAATAGAAGAAATATCTTCTCCTAAAGTGTTTACTATTAGTAGAGAAGATGCAGTTGCAATTAAAGCTAAAGATAAAACAGAAGAAAAAACCCATGTCGATCCTATAACAGACCACATATCAACTAGCAGCACCACAGTTACAGAAGAAATATCTTCTCCTATAGTAGTTCCTGTTAGCGACACTGAAATTGCAAAAACAGTTGCTAAACCTAAGCCTACAAAAGATGTTCCCGTAACAGCAAAAACTGTTAAAACCGAGACTGTTAAAGAATTAGTTAAAACAACTTTTGATCAAGAAAAATATAACCTTTTTCTTGATCAAAAGCGATGCCAATTATTGTGTATGGCACAAAATTTACAACCGGGATATCAACAATTTACGTTTAATAAAATTTTTTATTGCTTGGAGGAAATATATAGTAATCAACAACCATTAGGACCAAAGTTTATCCCTATAGATCTTCTTAGTGAAGCTTTATATATAGTAAGCTCAATGATTAAAAGTGAATCTAATTCTAAAATAGGTTTAATACAAAAAAACCTACCTAATATTGAACGATTACTAGAAAATATACTCTTAACCTTACAACAACAAAATACATCATTAAACAACATTATTGATTTACTATATAAACTAAGTAATTTAAGTATTGCCACCGCTCCACATTTCGATCGTTTAGTTGATCAATTATTTAAAAATATTGATGATAATATTGCTAAATTTACTAAGCAGCAATTATTACAAATTTTATCGAGCGGCATTAAATTTAAATTGAATCAAAATAATAAAACAATATTAATAAATGTATCTAAAAAACTGATCAATATAATTAATGACGAAGCAATAGATGTTAACGATCATCATAAAATAGATTTATTGTTTAGTTTAGCAACTATAGACGCAAATTACGACTTACTTAATAAGATAGAATTTTATGATGCAGATCTAAAATCTAAACTAAACAACATAATTATGGCTTTACATAAAAAACTAGTTAATATTTTACAAGACAGTAATAAAGAATTTATTCTTTCAGAACTTGGAGCACCACTTTTAAATAAAGCTTATATGGCTTTATGGTACTTTCAAAAAGCTTTAGATGATCCACAAAAAAAATTATTTTCTTTAAAAGAATTAAGGCCAATTAAAGAATTTATAAAACTTAATAGTACTAGCCAAATTTCTATAAGTTTCTTTCAAGATGAAGTTACCAAAAAAATAATAGAGAGTTTATCAAAATCACCCAAAAAGATTTTAGTCGAAAATTTTATTAAAACCATGCCTATAGATGTTGTAATAATGAATCCAAATAAAGTTAAAATCCCAGTCCAAATTAATGGTCCAGTACACTTTATGTTTAGCTCTCTAGTAGGTTCCACCTCTGAATTGCCAAAAACTCCTAAGCATGTGTTTCATGCTAAACTATTGGCTAAAAAAAATCCCTCAAAACTCACCCGTAGTAGATCTAGATTATGGTATCTGGGAAAGCCCAAGACTAGCACCAAGAGAGGAAAAAGCGACATATTTACAAGGCTTGTTAAAAAGTTAAACTACTGTTTAATGCTATATAGGCCATTTATAGATCTTTTATTGAAAAAACCCTAAAAAAATCTATAGTGAATATTATGTCAGAACCTCCAATACCACCAAAAGATACCTCGGGAATTGATGTCAAAAAACCTAAACCAAAACTTGTTATAGAGGCAGATCAAGAAGCTGCTCCTGCTCCTATCCCAACAGTTACGTTAGAAGACGGTGAAGACGTATTTGCTGATGATAAAACACCCGGAGTTTCTACAGGGGATCCTGCTAAACCAACCTTAATTGTTGAAGAAGATACCCCAGAAGTTGCACTAAAAGAAAAAGGGGCTCCAACTGCTAAACCAGCCTTCACTGTTAAAGAAGAAGATCATACCCCAGCAGCTGATCTAAAAAAAATTGAAGATCAACTACCACCAACCTCTGTTGAAAGCCCTAACCTTGTAATAGTATCAGCAAAAAAAATACAAGCTGGCGTAGAAGAACAAACTGACCCTTTAAAAGCTGGCTTATCATCAGATGAAAAAGATGATGGTAAATTGTCTGGTGACTTTATTTTCCCTCTTAGAACTAGAAAATCTGAATTAAACGCTTTTTTTAAGGCATTTCCAAATTTTCCCAAAGATACTGTACATCCAAAAATAAGTGAAATGAATTTTGAGACTTATTGGAACTTCAGAAAGTATCAAGTCAATAACTTAAAAATATCTCTAATGAAACGATTAAATTTAGCATTAAGCAAAGAAATTACAGAATTACCTGAAGAAGATCTAAGAAAGTTAGGGTTAAGTAATTTACCCAAAGAAGAATTAAAAGAATTAGGATTATCCAGTCTAAACAGTATACCAGATTTAAAAAAATTAAGCCCAGAACAATTAAATTTAGATAGTTTTAATTTAGATAGTTTAGATTTAGATACATTATTAGGCAATGTAGAAGATAGTGACTCCGCTCGAGTAAAAAAGATTAAAGATGTACTTAGTAAAGTAGGTTTGGCTGATACTGCTGCAAATCGAAATGAATACTATAAAAGAATGTTAAAACTATATGATGGAATATCTATAGATGTTCAAAAACCATCCAAAGAGTATCCTAATGGTAGAACTGTTATTACTAAAAATGGAGACGAATTAGTAATCATAAAAGAAGATTTAAGTAATAATTTAAACAACATGATATTTGAAATTCCATCAAGCTTAACCAAAGGCAACGACCCCAAAACACTAGAAAAACTAGACCAAGCAATTACTGCAATGATAGATCAAACTACCAGAATGAGGGAAAGATCTGATGATAAAAGATTAGAAATCTCTGGATATGAAAATAACCCTAGAGTAGCGCTTAGGATTTATGAATTAGCAATTTTACAGGGTTCTAAACCAACACTACATAAAGATACACTTGCAGCTTGGAGAGCAAAAGCAATTTCAGAAAATGATCCTAATGGAAAATTTGCAAAAGCTTTAAAAGACTATGAAAAACTTGTGATGAGTAAGCCACTATCTACCTTTAAAAAATTAAAAAAATTAGCAGCTAAGAAGATCCAAGATAGAGCTAAGAAACCAGCAACTGAAACAGAACCAACTACCTCTGCTCCTGCTACTACCGCTTACCTTAAAAAAATGTAAATTAATTGTAACTATAATCTCAATTAGGAACATGAAAGAAATAAGCTTTAGCATTTATGGTAAATTGACCAGACAGTTAAACTAGAAATACCGTAAAAAGATAATCTGGTCAATTTCAAAATGCGGAAGCTTATTTCTTTCATGTTCCTTGATGAGTTTTAGAGTACCGAAAACTCATATACGATCAACACATTAATTTTTCCTAGAAAACAACCTAGCATCCAACGGCGTTGGATCTATCGGTAATTGCCGTTTTTTATGTAAAACTTCAGCTTCTTCTAATAAGATATTTAACAATTCGGTAAATAATATTGCTTTAGTTTTACTTGCTTCCCATAAATAAAACGCAAAAGAACCAGGACAAGGGTTAATTTCGTTTAACCATAATTGTCCAGTTTTACTATTACATAAAAAATCGATCCGTGGAAAACCACTACCATAAACTGTAACAAAGGCCATTTGTGCCCAAGTACGTAAATTATTCTCTAGTTCTACTTTTAAAGCTGGATTTAATTCTCTAGTTAACCCCAATAACCCCATATTAACCATTCCTCCAGTTTTGGTACCTAATTTGTTACCAGAACTACCACCAGACGCATATTTTTGTTTAAAATCTAATAGATCTTTATTATTTTTAGGTTGTTCGATAGCAGAAGATACTAATTGACCACCAACATAGCCTACCGAAATATTATATTCCACTAAATTTTCTACAAACGGCTCTATTATTGCTAAATAATCATATTTAAATAATTCTGGCAACACTGCAGCTAACTCTTCGATATTATTTACTTTAGCTACCCCGATACTACTACCTAGGTTACATGGCTTTACACACGCTGGGAAAGTAATTTTAGTAGCAATTTGTTGTAAAGCCCGATCTTCCACCACTAAACCATTAGCTGGTCGAAAAATACTCGTAGAAGGTAAAACTGGAATATTAACAGTTTGTAAGATTTGCTTAGTAGCAAGTTTATTCATTAGTACCGCAGATCCAAAATGCCTCATACCAGTATATGGAACATTAGCAATTTCCATAATAGCCGGCAACTCTCCATCTTCTCCGTGGATCCCATGTAACGCTAGTAATGCTATATCAAAATTAATAGATTTAAGCGAGCTAAATAAACCTTTTTTCTTAACTAATAATCTACCAACATTATTACTACCTAAATCTAAAGTTACTGATTGCAGATTACTTATAAGATCCGAAGTTAACATATAATTAGCAGTATTTAATAATTCTTCACCAACCAGCCATTCTCCATTAGGAGCTATATACACTGGAAATGCCTCAAATTTGTTACTGTCTAATGCTTTTAATGCCTGTAAGCCAGTAACTATACTAACGTCGTGTTCTGGAGATCTGCCCCCAAAAAATACCGCAACAGTTTTTTTCATTAAAAACCCCTTAGTAGCTTTATGTATATTATGTATATTATATTAATAAT
>CAIVQA010000059.1 GCA_903907935.1 uncultured Francisellaceae bacterium | reverse complement strand
CGATTATATCAAATGAAGAAACAGTATTTTTTGAAACAACTTGATTTGTTTTTGGATCAAATTTTTCAATAACAATACGTAATTTATGAGTTGCCATATTACCACCTTAAAAATACTAAAACACAAAACTATAAAATTTATAGTAACAAAATATTATAAGTTAAGCAACCTTAAATGTGCCGCACCCTTTTGAATAAGATTTAGTGGCTATTTTGGTTCGGATTTAATGGCTATTTTGCTCCAGAATACGCAACACTCCCGCTTCCATGGGTGCCCCCCCAATTTTGAATGCTCTCCCTATGAAAGCAAGCATAAACAGCATTTCTTCTGCTTTTTACTGACAAGCGGTACTTTTTCTTCGCTGCACTTTTTTTCTGTCTGTTCCTTTTCTTTTTCAGCTTGCCTTAACAGCCTTTCCAACTCTATAGTTTTTTCATGATTACCGCCATAGTAAGAATTACTAATCGTACAAGCTTCTTGTAACAATTTTATAGCATCGTCATATTTTCCTATTTTTGAATAAAGATTTGCCAAAGGCTTTGACGCAGCAATAACACCATGATGCCCAGGACGTAATTTTTCTCGAATATTATAAGCTTCTTTCATACAATTTTGTGCGTTGTCTAAATCATTCAATTTTTCACATAAAATTCCGTAATTTAAGACTGTAGAAGAAAATTTTAAAGTAAAAGCAGCGTTGTTTTCATCTATTTTGGGTCGCGTTTGTTTAATTGATTTTTCGTAAAGTTTTCTAGCTTCTTCTAGTTTTCCTTTTTCTCGTAATACGTTTGCAAGGCAAATGTGAGGATCAGCAACCCAATAATCTTCAATATAATTTGAAGGCTGATTTGCATTTTTTATTTCTGATGCTTTTGTAAAATAGTCTTCAGAATTATTTTTGTCACATAAACCAAGGCGTGTTAGTGCGTGAACAATTTGAAAAGGATCTTTAGCATCATAAAGTTCCTTTTTTATGTTATATGCACGTTCAGCATATTTTACAGCATCGTTCATGTCTTTCCCAGAAAGTTCATAACCAATTGTAATATATATTAAAGCTTCTGAGAGTTTGTCCTTGTCATCGTTTTTCAGAAATTTTTCTTCTGGATAATTTTTATCAAAAAGATCTATCAGACAAATTAAATGTGGCAATAAGTGTCTTTTTTTATCTTCCTCTTCTGAAAAATTATCTGCTTCTTCATTAGACAAATATTGATTGCAAGCCTTAATCAGGTTCATATACCATTCAACATCGTCATTTTTTCCATAGTATATTCTAACGATATCTTGAACAAGACGGTGAAGGAATATGAATTTTTCATCAAGTTTTATTAAAGAATATGCATTTAGTTTCCCTAGTAAGCAATCACATATATCATTGTCTAAATCCTTGTAAAATATTTTGAACCATGAATATAAAATATTTCTAGGAATATTATTTGGAGCTAAATAAGCACAAGCAAGTAATAATACTATAGGAGCCAACTTTGGTATATTTTCTTTTACAGCTTCTTTTTGAATAGCTTCAATACTGATTTGCCATGTAACTGCAACTGACTTATGCTCTGTTCCTTCTGGTAATCTTGCATCCTCTAACATCTTTTTTTTATTAATTTTATAACGATTTATATACTCTTGGACATTAATTTTACAATGCGAGATATAAGCACTTGCTTGTGCTAACGCTAATGGTAGAAAGCTTAACATACCACAGCCAACCAACTCTTTTATAGAAGTATCTTCTATACTGTTAGTGATTTTTTTTACTAAAAGAACAGCCTCATCTTCACTCATAATATCAATAGGCACTTTTTGTATTTTACCAGGCCATTCTTGATAGCAACTAGTAATAAGAATTTTTCCACCTTTTTCAGGTAAAAATTGCTTTATAGTACTATAATTAATCACATCATCATAAACTAATAGCCACCCAGGATGTTCTGCAAGAAATTGATTAACATATCTTAGGGCGTTTTCAAATGAAGTTCTTTGTTCTATATACCCTAATTCTGAAGCAATTTGAATATAGTATTGCTTTAGATTATCTATATTTTCTGCAGGAAACCAAATGCGTAGTATATATTTCCCTTCAGCTTCTA
This sequence comes from uncultured Francisellaceae bacterium, assembly GCA_903907935.1. Classification (GTDB taxonomy): domain Bacteria; phylum Pseudomonadota; class Gammaproteobacteria; order UBA6186; family Azoamicaceae; genus UBA6186. Next base: position 1,219 of record CAIVQA010000059.1, on the reverse strand, counting down.
GCATATATCTTAAAACCAATTGAGTTTTTCCTACTCCACCGATCCCATTACAAATTACAATAATTTCTGCTGGATCAGTTACGTTTAATATAGAATTAAGTTGTCGTAATAATTCTACTCTTCCAACAAAGTTATTATCTTGCCTTATTGATTTTGATAATGGACTCCAAATTGCTTTTCTAGATTCAATGTCTTTTAATAAAGGTGTAATTGAAGGTTTTGTGTGAGAGTCCGATACACATAAACATCCATAAAACGTACCTATAGCTATAGGATTAACGACAGTTTGTGCTTCTCCAGAAAAAGCAGTTACTTCTACACGAGGCAATTCACTACTAAATTCTTGAGACTGAACTTCAGTTTCCTTTAGCTCCAAAGAATTTAGGTATGGGATGGAGCTGGAGCAAGCTTTTTTGCCTTTGCACCCATCTCTTCTTCTCTACCTTCAGTTTCCATTACATGAGTAGGTGGTGGTAATGTTTCTTGATTTTGTCGCAAATGGTGAGCATCATATGCCAATGTTGTAGAGCAGCTAGGTAAAGCACCCACTTGAATATCTAAGGCTCGAGATTCAACCCTTTCTGCATATCCAACCACTGAATTAGGAGCAAACGCTCTAGCTACTATTTTTCCACCCCATTTTTGAAATTGCTCCATTAATTGCCCTACATTAGCAACATCCTGAGGACTTGCATCTTGAGGTATGGTAATCTTAGTGGCAATAGCTCTTGAATTAATCAATGTTCCAACCTTACTAAATTCACCTACTAATTCACTAATTACTTCTAAAGTGGAAGACGGAGCATCAATTCTTATTAATTTCGTTAATAACTCCATTTTTTCAGGTTTAGCTAACCAATTAGACAAATTACTACGAAACTTTGTGATATCTTGTTCTTCTGAGCTTAAGGAAACCCTTACTATAGAAGCTTTTTCAAAAGCTCCGTCTCTTTTAGTTAAACGAAAGCTTATTAAATAATTTCTTATTAGATCTGGTTTAACTTCTTTTAATTTTTCTTTCAACGCTTCTTCACCTTTTTGAGATTTGAAGTCTTCTCTCCATTGATGAAATATCATCATAAAATCCTGTAAATCGATACCAAAATTTCTTATTGGAAGCACATTAAGTTTACTTAAATTATTTTCTATACCATAGTGTGCTTCATATTCTAGCTTAAAAAGCTTATCTCCTTTTTCGTTAATCAAAGCTTGTTCATAT
>CAIVQA010000058.1 GCA_903907935.1 uncultured Francisellaceae bacterium | reverse complement strand
TCACGAGACTTTAAACTATCTAAGAGCACGCCTACAGCAGCCTAATGAAGATAAGTATGAATATAGGATAATTAAATTTAATGATGGAATTAAAGCAGTTATTGAATATCCAAAAATTAAAATATAAGAGTAATATATATGACAGAATTTAAATTTAAATTAGGTTTAAAACGTAGTCCACAAGATAAGCGAGATCTAAAAATGCATGTTCCACAAAATAAAATACTACCGAACAAATATGAAATTCCTATTATAAGGTGCTTGTATAATCAAGGTAATATTGGCAGTTGCTCAAGTAACGTGATTTGTAACCAAATCATGTCTTTAAAAGACTATTCAGACAATGAATACCCATCAAGATTATTTCAATACTATAATAGTAGAGCAATTTCAGGAAATGAAGCATTCGACGATGGTAGTTCTTATCGTGATGCTTATAAAGCTCTTGCTAAGTTTGGCTTTACTGATGAAAATTTATGGCCTTATGATACATCTAAATTTGCAGAACAACCACCACAAGAAGCATATGATAAAGCGAACAAGGAATTAATTAAAAGATATCTTTCATTAACACCTTGTTTGTATGCTATTCAATACGCAATAAGTCAAAATCTACCTGTCGCCTTTGGAACCATGGTATATGAAAATTTTAAAGACCTAAGTGAAGATTTTATTGTTCCTTTACCTGCTGGGCAAGTGCTTGGTGGTCATGCTCTAAATGTGACAGGATACGACAATGACACGAAGTTATTCAAAATTTTGAACTCATGGGGAATAGAGTTTGGCGACAGAGGATGTTGCTACATGCATTACTCACATGTTTTAAACCAAGAATGGTCATTTGACTTTTGGGTGATCACAAAATAAAAGTGATATAAAAAGAAGAATATTTATATTATTAGAAAATGGAAAATTCCAAATATCAAAATAGCAAAGTTTATAAAATTATTGACAATACGGAAAATCAGTTTTACTATATTGGTTCTACAACATCCACGTTAACTAAGAGATTATACAACCATAAAAGAGAGTATGAAATACATCCAGAACAAAAGAAAAATAAATATTTTAATTCTATCAATTGGAATGTCAGAATTATATTAATAAATGAATTCAAATTGGAAAATAGAGACCAACTTAGACGAGAAGAGGACAATATAATAAAAACTTGTTTAAATGATCAAAAATGTTTAAACATGAGAAGAGAAATTATGACAGCAGAAGAAAATAGAACAAGAAACATTGAATATTACAATGAGCATAAGCAAGAAGATAAACCAAGAAGAATACAGTATAATATCGATCACCGCGAACATAAAGCAGAATACGATCAAGAATATAGAAAAAATAATATAGAAAAAATTAAATCGCGAAAAGGATTAACAGAAGTTTGTGAATGTGGTTTGACGTATACCCACGTTCACAAGATGAGGCATTTACAAACAAAGGAACATGCAAAACGGTTACTAGATCAAACTAAAACACAGGAACAGCAGGAGGAGATAGAGTATAACAAAAAGTTTTTTACTTGTGGTTGTGGAGTAACAGGTTCAAAATATCACTTGTCTAGGCACGAGCTCACAAAGAAACATCAAGCATGGATGGCACTACATCAACAAAATTAATAGTGACAACTAAAATTAAAATAAAATTTATTTAAATTTTATTTTAATTTTCAAGAACCATTAAATCATCTTCCGCTCAAATTACGCTCAATAGTGGCTCATTAGTGACTCAAATTGCGCTCATTAGTGGCTCATTAGTGACTCAAATTGCGCTCATTAGTGGCTCAAATTGCGC
>CAIVQA010000057.1 GCA_903907935.1 uncultured Francisellaceae bacterium | reverse complement strand
CGATGATATGGAACATCCCACCTATTAACGCGGCTTCAAAAGAGCCAAAATAGAAATAAATAAATGTTCTATTTAAAATTTAAAGGAGAGATGTCCATGAATAATATTAACTTATTAGCTATAGATATTGCAAAAATAAATTTTCAATTACATGCTGTCGATATTAAAGGAAACGTAGTGTTAAGAACAAAGTTAAATAGAAATAATTTAATAAAGTTTATCGCTAATTTACCTATTTGTACTATAGTTATGGAAGCTTGTGGTGGTGCTAATTTTTGGGCAAGACAGTTTATTGCACTTGGCCACAACGTTAAATTGATAACCCCGCAATTTGTTAAACCTTTTGTAAAAACAAATAAATCAGATAAAAATGATGCTGAGGCAATTTGCGAAGCAGCCTCCAGACCAATATGAGATTTGTTAGCCCAAAAACCATAGAACAACAGGATTTACAGTCTTTGCATAGAATAAGAAGTTTATTAGTACAAGAAAGGACTGCTTTAGCTAATCAAATTAGAGGTTTGTTGAGTGAATACGGTTTGATTATACCTCAAGGAATACATAACATTACTAAAACTTTACCAAATATTCTTGATGATAAAGAAACAAGATTAAGTATTTTAGCTAGACAATTTTTACGTGATTTATATGAACAGATGCACATAAAAAATAAAAAAATTAAAGAATATGACAAACTAATAGAAACGGTATTTAAACAAAATAAAGACTGCCAAAAAATAGCTAAAATAGAAGGAATTGGCATATTAACAGCTACTGCATTAATAGCTTGTATAGGAGATGTAAGCCTTTTCAAAAATGGTAGACATTTATCTGCTTATCTTGGTTTAGTTCCTAAACAATACTCTAGTGGGAATAAACAAAAATTATTAGGGATCAGTAAAAGAGGGGTTCCGTCAAAAATGAACTAATTTTACTAAGTACTCTCTTGTTTCTTTTAATTTTATGCTGCAATTTTAGCAATATTGATCAATTCTTGAAATTTAGATAAAAAATTACCACGATGTTTAGCTAAAGTATAATTTGGTGATCTAAAAAAATCTCGTATTTCTTCAAATACTGTACAAAAAATCATAGCACACCATGGATCTTTAAAACCTTTCATTGGATCTGTTCTAGATTTTATACCACGATGATTTTGCTCCATAATATTATTCTTATACTTATTAGTACGATGCTTTATCTTATCACCAAATGTATTAGTAATAGCTGCAGGAAATGCTTTTTCATGATCTGTAGTTACTTGTTCCGGTATAATACCAGTAGTCTTTCTACAAGTGTTAAAAAATTTTCTAGCTGCTGCTTCATCTCTAGTATCACTTAAATAAACATCAATTAAATTACCATCTCGATCTATTGCTCTATAGAAATAACACCATTTGCTTTCTATGTATAAGTAGGTAATATCCATGTGCCAATCTTTACCACAACGACCCTTACGTCGAATTCGAAATTTAATACCAATATTAGTTCCAATCAATTGAGACCATAATCTAACTGTTTCGTGACTAATTGAAAACCCTCGTAATGCCATCATTTCAGTAACATCTATCAAACTTAATTTATATCGATAATAAAAAAATACTGTTAATAATATTACTTCAGTAGGATAATTTAAAAAATTAAAAATAGTACCGGTACGCTCATTATATTGTTTACGGCAATCAAGGCAACGATATTGTTTATAACCTAAGTTAGTATTTTTCTTTAATTGGAAAGATCTTTTTGATTTACAAGCTGGACAATCCACATCACACCTCCAAAACTGTAAAACTTTATTATAGCTTAATTACTAATATTTAGTCTATGGGTGGATAGTTTTTGACAGAACCTCCATAAGCCAGTTATTGCCTTGCCGCTAGCTAATACTTCATAAACAGCAGTATTTAGGGATTAATAATCTCTCAAGTGGTAGGAGTGATTTTGGGTAATAATAAAAAGGCATATATGGTGCTAAAGTTATATTGTAGCCCTTTAAAATTAAAGTTTAGTTATTAATGATACTATCGATAAATGCACTTAGACCGGGAGAAGCTGATATGCAATAAACATGCTTGACAACTATAAAATAAGTAGAGTAAGGTTTAGAAATAAGCTCTTAGTAAAATTCCAGTAAATTATAATTTTTAAATAAGAGTAGTAAAAAAACAACAAATGAAACTAATATATTGATTGTACTTATAGTTAACCGTGAATAATTTTTGATTTTAAAAATATAGGAGTGTTTTATGAAGTATCGCAATTTAGTTTTCGAAGGTGGAGGTGTTAAAGGTATAGCGTATGTGGGTGCACTAGAGTATTTAATCTCTATCTCATTAAAGGAAGGTGGTAGACCTATTGATTTAAACGAAATACAACGAGTTGCTGGTACTTCAGCTGGCGCTATTGCCGCCTTACTTGTAAGTTTAAATTATAGTGTAGATGATATAAGAAAGAAATTTGAAGAACTAGATTTTAGAGATTTCGCAGATAAAGTAAATATATTTGAGTGGGCTTTTAGTCGTTTTATAAAGGGAGAACATTATTTATATAAAGGCGAAAAAGTTTTAGAGTGGATCCAGAAAAGAATTGAAGAAAAGCTTGGGAAAAAATCAGTAACTTTTCAAGAATTAAAAGAAGGAGGCGGTAAAGATTTATATATTGTTGGTACAAATCTTTCACAACAAAGAATAGATATTTTTTCTCAAGAACATACCCCTAATATGCCAATAGATGTAGCTGTTCGTACTTCAATGGCAATTCCCTTTGTTTTCAAAGGGGTAAATTTCTCTATTGAGAACGGAATATACAACCATAATGGAACAGAAGTTTACGTCGATGGTGGAGTTATGTGTAATTATCCAATTGAAATATTTGACAACATAGACTATATAATGGATGCAGAATACCGTAAGAGAGTAACTTTAGAATCGTTGTGTAGCTTGCGAACAGCCTCTATGTTTCCGCGTGAATTAAGTACGAGATCGTTCGTTAAACCAAAATTAATAGAACCAGGTTTGTATAGGTTTGTTAATGCTGAAACTCTTGGTTTAAAAGTGGATTCTAAAGAGGAAATCAAACTATATTCTGATAATTTTGCAAAAAAAGTTAATGAAGGTACTTATAAAAAAGAGGCCTCTCGTCAACAAATCAGTTCTTTGTTTGGCTACACTAAATCACTAATTAGTCTTTTCTATAATTCTCAAGATCTTATTCGAGGAAAAACTGAAAATTTACGTACTATTTATATCTATTCTAAAGAAATTTCAACTACTGATTTTTCATTAAAAGAAGTAGAAAAATCTGCATTAATCAAAAATGGTCGAGAAGGTTGCGAAAACTTTACAGCCACATATTCAATAAAAATTAAGGAACGTAAGGAGATGAATAAAGTTAAAGTGAAAGAATTGGATGACGATTTTGTTGAACAATATTTTAGTGAAATTCGTGAAACCATAAGAACTTTAAGCGCCGATGATGTTATATCTTTAAGCTCAAGTTCACAAGTACCACTATTTTTCAGAGCCTTATGCCAAGATGAAGGTGAATCGGGTCCAAAGCGTCGAACTCGAGAAGAGGCGGAAGTGGATTTGTCGGAACATACTGGCCATAAAGATAAGATAGTTAGATCATGTTCTCCTCCATTGGGTTGACTGTAACCTGATTCTGATTACTGTAACTCCCCTAGTTCAAAATGTCTTAGCGTTAGGGCTTGGGGGGGGTTCCGATTTATTGTTGTTTAGCGTGGTGTTTTGCGAAAGGGCGATTTTTCTAAATTTATTATAGGTATCATTTGTATTCCCATTTTACAGTTTTATTGTTTTTAATAGAATAAATTATTGTTGTAATTTATTATTGTGGTTCAAGTGGAAGCTATTTAATAGTGAGATGTTCCATACCATTATTTTCAAATTGGTTTGACACAGGTTTGACATGTCTCTTGACATAATTTTAAATACTATGCTAATAAATAAACTATATGTTTCCTGTTTTAGAAATTTTAAATTTGTTATTAGGAGAAAAATCATGGACTTTAACCAAATTAGAGAACTTATTAGAGGACTTTCCCCAACTCAAGAATATGTTCCAGATACTATAGGAATTATAGATGGTATTATAAATCAAATTGAAATATTTGCTCGACCAGAGAATCGTCACCAAAATCAACAAAGAGATCTTGGTAGATTAATTGAATTATTACAAGGAAATGATAGGTATAATGCAGAAAGGATGCGGCATGATACTATTCGAAGAAGAATTGAGTCGTTTAAAAGTTCTCTTATAAGCTGGCACTTCACAACTGAGGCAAATACAATAATTATAAATGAAGCAGCTCAAAAACCGGCAGCCAAACCAGCCGCCCCACATCCTTTTTAAAGAAAAGAGTAAAATAGTTGTCGTTAAATGCAACATGATTACTGTATATAGGAGACAAGAAAATAATGCTGAGTTTTATGTGGAATAAGTTAAATAGAGTTTCTAAAACCAAAGTCGCTCTGGTTACTGTAGTGAGTGGATTTTGTGGGATTATAATTGAAGGTATGCGAAAAAGCGGTGTTGAATTTATTTCTAATAAATGTGATGAATTTTTGGACAAAGCCTCTGAATTAAAGATGTCCAAATCAACATATTCAAGTAATGATATAAACGATAAACAATTACAAAAATTTTTAGAACATATTTATTTAAGCGAAATAAATGAAGTAAAAAACATGCTACAAATAAATCCGGGCCTTGCTTTTGCTCCAGGTAATTTTTGCGATTATGGTAAGAGATGTTTTAAGCAGGTTACAGGACTACAATATGCGGTGTGGGCGTCAGATTATCTTATATTTAAAGAAATAATAAGTATCATTAAAGATGTTGTGGATAAAAATGATATAAAAAAACAATTAGAGGCTTTATGCTGTTATGGTGACGGGATAGAAATAATAGAGCCACGTTTAGATAAATGGTGGGATTTACCAAGACCATTAGAACCATTAAATTTACTAAAATCATTATATAACGATAATGATTTTAAAAGATCTAAAATCGACACATCGCTAGAACAACTAATAAAAAAAATAGAAGCTTCCCAACAGGCATATCCTTCTCATAATTACAGGGATAGCTCTGATGCTTGGTTAGAAATAGGTTGTGCGCAGTTAATATTACCAGCACATGTGATTAAAGAATTCTTAACGCAAACAAAAAATTTTGAACATGGTAAAAAAAGTGAAGTTCCAGCATCTGAAATATCTAGAGAAAAATTTAATTTGTGGTATGAAGAAAATTCAGATAAGTTAGGAAAAGATTTTGCGCACGTTCGCGGGGGCGGACCAAAATGCAGATCTTGGCGTCCCAAGTCATGGTATATGAGACCCTTTGTAGCACTTGCTGACACTAGAATTCTTGATACATTTAGGATAACTGGTGATATAGTAACAGTTTTGAGTAAAGACAGGGCCGCAATGTTACAAATGTTGTTAGAAGGTTGGAAGGAACGAGAAAAACTCTTTAACGATTATGAACTCTTACCTAAAAAACGCATTAGTAACGGATTGAATAGGTATAAATACCAACCATAAGTTCATTTTAATTAATACATCATCTACTGCTTACACCATTACGCTACCTGCAACTCCCAATCAAAATACCAAAATAATTGTTGCAGATTTAACTGGGAATGCGTATCCTTCCGGTAAGCCAGCATAGATAACAGGGGTAGTATGCACAAGCCCCGCCAAAGTTCCCATTTGTAATTTTTCCCTATTTTTTGGCTCTCAAATCACTATCTAAAACATCAATCTTTATTTCCACATAACACTACACCTCGATTTGACTTTTGGTAATGTTTATGGTAAAGTTTCTTTAAGAAACTTTAGTTTAACCTGAAATTTTCAGCAATTTTCATAATAAATATTTCAAGGTAGTATTCATTTCTGATTAAAATTATAGCCATTTGAGATTGGTTGCCAAAAGTCCACATTTTTGATAAAAATAATTAATTGCTCTTTTAAGCCTTTTATTCTCTCGTTTTAATCGAGATCAATAATATCAAGAAAGGCTTGTTGTGCTGGAGATAACTCCATTTCAGAAATCATGTTGCTTAATGTATCATTTTCTTTTCCATCTAATTCATTATTAATAGCAGTAATTAAACGTAGAAATTGATAATTTTTAGCCTTAATCTCAGAATAAAGTGGTAATAAATCTGCTAATAATCCTTCTCCTTCAGTCCACCCAAAACCTTCTTCTTTATTGATATAGATTTCTAGCAATACACCTTTATCATGTTGTTTACAACTAATGACATGCTTAATATCGTATTTTTTTAGTTCTTCAATATTTACTTGTCCAGGTTTATACTTAAACATAAGCTGAATAGTGCCATAATTGCTAATATAAAAGAATACATCAAAATATTTTAATAACAGTTTTTTAGAATCACCACGAAAATTACCATAATTATAAACATAAGATGCACCATGAGTACCTACGGTTGCCCTACTAGACAGTGATGCCATTTCTTCTCGTGCCTCTTGTAAAATCGGAGCTTTGATTCTGCAAAATTCATAGTATTGATACCCACTCATAGTTACACCTTTTTATTAATTTGCTTGTTTAATCTAATTTTTCTTATTAAAGATCTTTAATAAATTATTGATCAATAAATTTAATGTTTCTGTCATAATAATAAAATCTGCTGTAAAACGATCTGTTTCACAATCTAACGGATACATTTTTGTTGCAGAAATAATTTGTTCTCCATATTTTACGCTACCTAAATTAAAGTTTTCTTTTAAAACAAAAGTGATCTGATCTTGCCAAGTAATTACTATTTGATCTACTTGATAACCATCTTTTAAAAACAACTGAATTCCTTGTGAAAATAAATCTTGTCCTTGACATCTAATAAGCCTACTGATCTTTCTTGGTTCTTTCAATACACAAGTATTTTCTATACTTAATGGCTTAGGGCAATTTTCTTGCTGTAGCCAATTAGTCATGGTTGTTGTTAGATTTTTTACAGATAATGGTTTTAATTCTAGATCTTCTATGGTTTTTTGCAGCACTGCAAAAAATGTTTCTATTTTTTTAGAATTAATATTAATATTAACCATTTATTAGCAAAATCGAAATATGCATAAATTTTATTGATCCTACTAAAAGCTTTTGGTAATAAATTGCTGTAAATTTGATGTTTTAAGATTAATTTTTCTTTATTAGAAACGGTGCATTGTTGAGTTGTTTCAATTTGCTTTATAGTAGCCGCTAATTCTTGTTGAATAATATAGATTGGTACTATTTTTTCTTCAGTTTGTAGACAAATCATTTCATAATTTTTATAACTATAAATTAACGAGCCATCTTCTTCGTCTATAGGGGCAATCCATCCGACTGCGAAAGGCATACTTGTACTACATGGCTCAAATGTTAATTTTTCTAATTGTTCTTCTAAAGAATTTATTTGGCTTAAAATTTCAAATATTTTAATTTGTTTAAACCACATGATTATGATCTTCTTCTGATATAATAACTTTCTTTTTAGCAGAAGCAGCCCGCTCTTGTAATTCTACATCTATATATTGATCAGTAATAGAGCCGGAACTATGTCCGGCATCATCTCTAACATGTTCTCGCGGCCTAATTTTAACATCATCTGATATTCCCCGGTATGCCTTAACCAATGTACCGTAGCAGAGCGTAAAATTTCAGCTTCATCTAGTAATTTTTGCTCATTTAATTGTTTAATAGCTTCATCAAAACAATTTTGGACAATTATACGGATAGCTCTGGTAGATGTCATCGGTCCTTTGCCGATCTGTTTTGGTAGCAATGGAGTACGATCGTTGGGAGTGGGAAATACTGGCAAACCTAAATGTACTCTCCATCTCTTTAATGCCTTTAACATAGCACCACTAACAGCGATTTGTCTTGCTTTGTTACTCTTACCAACAGTTTTAAACCACCAGTCTCCATTAGGATCTCGAAAAAAATCACACATCTTAGGCGACCAGCGTAGAGTAGAAGAAAGTTCTGATATTCTTAGATACATGCCATACAATATATTCATTATAAATAATGTTCTTTCATGTAATTCAGGGTTTTGTTCTGCCATTTTTACTGCGGTTTTTATAACAGTATGCCATTGAATTTTTGATAATCTTCGGATCACCTTAAAGGTTTGTTCTTTACGAATATACCTGTTTTTTTGTCTAATTTGTGAAATTGGGTTAGTAGTAATTATTTTTTCTTGCACCAGATAACTATAAAAACTGCTTAAAATGTTAAATAATATTTTGATCCCTTGTTGCGAAAATACAAAATCTTTTTTGTCCGGAATATTACCTTCTTTGTGGGATTTTTTGCTTATTTTAACTACAAATGGCCTCCAAACTGGGTTAGGCTTTCGTTGTCCTTTTACATCTATAAATCTAGCAACTATCTTAGTTGCTATCCAACGTTTAGGTGGTTGTAAACAAAAATCAATAAAATTTTCAAGATCAGTGTTTTTTAATTTGACTATAGATCTCTTACGTATAAACCAACACCATTGAGTTAAACGCTCTAATTCACGACGATAGGAATAGAAAGTATCTGCATTACCTCGATAGCAATACAGGAATAAAATCACCTGCTTATAATCCATTGTTGCAGTTTTTGGTAGTTTATTGTGAGTTAAGTTGAATATACTTTGTAGCCATTGTTTAAATACAATAGCGTTATTAATGTGTTGATAATGTTTAATTTGCTGTTCGATCTGCGTCAATGAATCAAATAGTGGTTTTGGCACATAATAACTTGATTTAGCTGGTTTTTTCATCATTACAGTCAACTAACAACGCAAAATTAAAGTTACTAAAGATGGATCCAATAATTAACCTTACAGGCATTTTAATAAGTATACAACTAGGTTTATTGACAATCACGTAATTGTTGAAGATTATCCTTTTTCAGATTTTTATGACAGCCCAGATGAAGACCTGTTTGTATGGGGTATAGTTTAGCTAATTTATGTAGGTATTATGGGCTAAACGTAACTATTGATAATGCTTTAATTCCGGAAGAGTTGCTTATTCCGGCAAGAGCTTCATAGTACCGTTATTCTCTGTAGTATCAAAAATAGTGTAATCAATGTAAACAACGTGAATAAATAACGTGATAGAATAATTTATTTGCATTGATTACACGAGGTGCAGAATGAAGGTACAAATCATTTGGAGCATTCTG
>CAIVQA010000056.1 GCA_903907935.1 uncultured Francisellaceae bacterium | reverse complement strand
TTTTTTAGAGCACCGAAAACTTATATGCGATTAGTATATTTCATTAAAAAAAATTTTTATAGCATTAAGTTGGCTATCAACAGTTAGTAATTTATTAAAATTTTCTCTAAATTTTGCAGCAGACGGTTTACCTTTACAATACCAGTTAACATGTTTTCTAGCCATTAATACGCCAGTTGTAATACCATAAAAACTATATAAGCATTCTAAATGCCCTAATAAAATATTATAAATTTCTTGAGACGACGGCTCTTCTAATTTTTGATTATATTTTAAATAATGATTAATTTGACGAAAAATCCAAGGTTTACCCTGAGCGGCTCGTCCTATCATTACTGCATCAGCACCAGTTATTTCTAGTACTTCTTTGGCTTTTTGTTCAGTAGTTATATCACCATTTGCAATAACCGGAATTTTTACGGTAGCTTTTATAGCAGCAATGGTTGCATATTCGGCTGTCCCTCTAAAAAAACAGCACCTAGTTCTGCCATGCACTGCAATTGCGGCGATGCCAAGATTTTCTGCTATTTTAGCAATTTGTACCCCATTTTTATTATTGGAATCCCAGCCGGTACGAATTTTTAAAGTTACTGGAATAGAAACAGCTTTTACTATCTTTTCTAAAATTTTACTAACCAATGCTTCGTCTTTTAATAAGGCAGAACCAGCATGGGTATGGCAAACTTTTTTTGCTGGGCACCCCATATTAATATCTATAATCTCTGCACCTTGATCTTGATTAAATTTTGCAGCTAATGCCAATAGATCTGGATCGGCTCCAACAATTTGCACCACTCTAGGGGTAGTTTCGTTAATATGATTAGCTCGACGTAAAGTTTTTAAACTACCACGGAGTAAAGAATTAGAGCCCACCATTTCGGAAGCTGCCATACCAGCTCCTAATTGTTTGCATAATTGGCGAAATGGGCGATCGGTAACACCAGCCATTGGTGCTAAGATAGCTTTATTTTCAATTTTATAAGTTCCAATTTGCATTATATGCTCTCGTAATCGTTAAGCACATGAGTTTTTGGTGTCCTAGAAAAACAAGGAGTGTTGTTTGAGCCCCGCGAAGCGGGGCGAGTTTCACGACTTGTTTTTTAGGATACCGAAAATTCATGTGCGATCCAGTATAACTAGATTAAATATTTTTTTCTAAATAATGGATAGATTGTTCGCCATGCCTAAAATTTACATCCTTCATCATTTTTTGATGCAATGGGATATTAGTTTTTATCCCCTCTATTATTATTTCGTCTAAAGCAGTTTGCATACGATTTATAGCTTCGATTCTATTATCGCCAAATGCTATTAATTTACCTAATAAAGAATCGTAATTTGGTGGCACCTTATAACTAGTGTATATATGCGAATCGATGCGGATCCCAGGTCCTCCTGGAGCATGATAAAGATTAATTGTGCCAGGTGATGGCATAAAAGTTTTGGGATCTTCAGCATTAATTCGACATTCTATAGCATGTCCTTTAATAACTAGATCTTGTTGTTTAATACTAAGTGGTTTACCGGAAGCAATTCTTAGTTGTTCCTTTACTAAATCTATTCCAGTAATTAATTCAGTTACAGGGTGTTCTACTTGGAGTCTGGTATTCATTTCAATAAAATAAAATTGACCATCTTCATAAAGAAATTCAAAGGTACCTGCTCCTCTATAATTAATAGATATACAAGCATTAATGCAAAGTTGTTCTATTTTTTTTAGTAATTCTGAAGCAATACCTTGTGCTGGCGCTTCTTCTATAACCTTTTGGTGGCGTCGTTGGATAGAGCAGTCTCTACTGCCTAAACAAATAGCATTACCTTGACCATCAGATAACATTTGAAATTCGATATGCCTAGGATTTTCTAAAAATTTTTCCATGTAAACATTATCGTTATCGAAAGCAGTTTTTGCTTCGTGTTTGGTTATGGCGATAGCATTTAATAATGCTGCTTCACTATGTACTACTCGCATACCACGACCCCCGCCGCCGCCAACTGCTTTAACAATGATAGGGTAACCAATGTTTTTAGCGATAGCTAAATTTTTAGTAGTATCATCACAAAGAGCATTATCAGATCCAGGTACGCATGGTATCCCAGCTTTTTTCATAGCATTAATAGCAGATATTTTGTTACCCATTAACCGAATAGTTTCTGGTGTTGGACCAATAAAAATAAAACCACATTGTTCGATTTTTTCGGCAAAATCGGCATTTTCTGATAAAAAACCATAACCAGGGTGAATAGCCATAGCATCGGTTATTTCGCAAGCGCTAATAATAGCTGGAATGTTTAAATAACTATGAATAGAAGGCGGTGGTCCAATACAAACTGATTCATCAGCCAATTTTACATGAATTAAATTGCTATCTACCGTAGAATGCAGGGCTACAGTTTTTATCCCAAGTTCTTTACAACAACGTAAAATACGTAGTGCAATTTCACCACGATTAGCTATTACAACTTTATCTATGTTTACAGTTTTTGTCATATAAAAATTAATCTGGGGTAATGGTGAATAATGCTTGACCAAATTCTACTGGTTGTCCACTTTCTACTAAAATAGCTTTAATGGTTCCAGTATGTTCGGATTCAATTTGGTTAAACATTTTCATTGCTTCTACAATGCACAAAGTGTCTCCAATGTTAACGTGGTCACCAACTTCTACAAATGATTTAGCATTTGGGGATGGAGATCGATAAAAAGTTCCAACCATTGGTGATCTTAGAGTTGGAAGATTATTAGTAGAGCTGTTATTAGTAGATTTTTCTAAATTTGATTCATCCAAAGAAGATTCTTGGTCTTTTGATAAATGACTTACATAATTTGGATAAGAAATATTAGAATGAAAAGGTGGTGAAGGCATAATCATAGGTTGCATGTGCCCAGTAGTTGGGATAAATTGCTGCTTACAAATTTTTATGGATTCTTCGCCTTCTTTTAACTCTATTTCGGATATTCCAGATTGTTCTATAAGTTCAATAACTTTTTTGATTTTTTTTAGATCTATGTTCATGCTGGTGTTCCATAATTGGCCATAATTAGTATAAATTAACAACGTATTTTACATAATATGGTAATGTTTTACTACCAGTTAATTTGTAACCATTCAGGTGGGCGTTAACTAACCAAGTAAACAATTTATAATATTTTCTCGACATAATTTCTTCTTTTGTTTATTGTTCTTAGTAGAGTTATACTCTCGATTAATGAGTTTTCGGTACTCTAAAAAAATAATTGACTCGCGGCCATCCTGGCGCTTGCCCTTCGGGCGCACTGCGTGCGTCAAAAATGTCTATCCTGACATTTTTTGCGCTGAGCTCTCGTCGTTACGCTTAGCAGCGCTAACAGCAATAGGATGGGGCTCAAACACTGATCATTATTTTTTTAGAGTACCGAAAACTTATGTGCGATCAGTATATTTTAAGATTAGGAGCTAAAGGTTTGAAGCAGGCAAATATTGCAGTTGTTGGAATAGGTGATTGGGGAAAAAATCTAGCAAGAAATTTTCATAGGTTATCAAAATTAACGGCTGTTTGTGATACTAATAATAAAGTTGCTGAGCAAGTTGCTTTAGAATATCAAGCCAAAAATCTTAGCTGGAAACAAATCTTAGATAGCGATTTGATTAATGCTGTAGCTATAGCTACAGATCAACATCATTATCAACTTGCCAAAGAAGCATTGTTGGCTAATAAACATATTTTTGTGGAAAAACCTCTTACTACTAAAGTTGATCAAGTTAAAGAGTTATGTAATATAGCAAATCGAACCGATCGCAAAATTATGGTTGGGCACTTATTACAGTATCATCCAGCATTTATCGAATTACAAAAGCTTTGTAAAGATCAAGCATTTGGTAGATTACGATATGTTTATTCTAATCGGTTGTCTTTTGGAAAAATAATGCCAGCTGAAAACGTATTGTGGAATTTTGCTCCGCATGATGTTTCTATGATATTGGCGTTAATGGGAAAACCTAAATCAATAAATTCTTGTGCTAATTATTTTTTTACTAAAAATGTAGCCGATCAAATTGTTATTAAATTAAGTTTTTCGGAAGATCAAAAAGGACATATTTTTGCTTCATGGTTACACCCAATTAAAGAAAGAAAATTTGTGGTAATCGGTAAAAAAGCCATGGCAGTATTTGATGATACTTTAGAGTGGCAGAAAAAATTAACTGTATACCATTATACAGCGATTTTAAACGATAATAAAATACCTCATTTACAAGATTTACGACCAGAGTTTATTGAAATTAAAAATACCGAAGAGCCTTTATATCTAGAGACCAGTCATTTTATTAAGTGTATCGAACAAAATTTAACTCCACTTACGGATGGTATAGAAGCATTATCAGTATTACAGGTGGTAGAGCAAGCATCCAGACAATTACGAACTAAACAAAAAAAATTAACTAAAGTAGAATTTATTTAGTTTATATATGTGTGGACTAACCGGATTTTGGGATTTTTCAGCAAGGTTTAGCGAAGAACAATTAACTAAACTCTTAGAGCAAATGATTAGCAAAATTAGAAATCGTGGACCAGACGATAGCGGTACTTGGTCGGATCCTAAAAATGGTATTGCAGTTGCCCATTGTCGATTAGCAATTGTTGATTTAACTGCAGCTGGTAAACAGCCAATGCACTCAAGTTCTGGGAGATTTGTATTAGCGTATAATGGCGAAGTATATAATGCACCACAAATTAGAGACGAGCTTAGTTTATTAGGACATAAATTTAAAGGACATAGCGATACAGAAGTTATTGTTCAAGCATTTGAAGAATGGGGGATCTTAAATTCTAGCCAAAAATTTATTGGTATGTTTGCATTAGCGGTCTGGGATAATAAATTAGAAGAATTAACTTTAATGCGAGATCGCTTAGGGGTTAAACCAATGTATTTTGGTAAGATCAATAATACTTTTTTTTTTGGTTCACAATTAAAAAGTTTTTTTGTTCATCCATTATGGAAGAATCAAATTAATAAAGATGCCTTAAGTAGATTTATAAAATTTAATTATGTTCCTGCTCCGTATAGTATTTTTCAAGATATTTCTAAATTAAGACCAGCTACTATCTTAACTATTGATAAACAACAAAAAATAAACACCGTTAAATATTGGGATATAGAAAAAATTGTAGTTCACCAAAAAA
Source organism: uncultured Francisellaceae bacterium (assembly GCA_903907935.1). Lineage (GTDB taxonomy): Bacteria > Pseudomonadota > Gammaproteobacteria > UBA6186 > Azoamicaceae > UBA6186. Next base: position 32,313 of record CAIVQA010000056.1, on the reverse strand, counting down.
GTAATATGTTATACGAAAGTGAATCGGTAATTATAAAAAATTTAGAGGATCTACTTAAAAGTTCAGTTAAAATGCGAATGTTATCAGATGTTCCATTGGGAGCATTTTTATCTGGTGGTATAGATAGTTCTTTAGTTGTTTCGTTAATGCAAGAATTATCAAATAGCAAAATAAAAACATTTACTATTGGTTTTAATGAGAAAGACCATAACGAAGCTGATTTTGCGAAAGAAGTAGCAGATCATCTAGGGACTGATCATTATGAATTAATATTAGATCCTCACCAAGCTCTTAATTTTATTCCTAGTTTGCCAGAAATATACGATGAGCCATTTGCAGATTCTTCTCAAATTCCGACATTATTAGTAGCTAAATTATCTAGAGAACAAGTAACTGTAGCATTATCTGGGGATGGTGGCGATGAATTATTTGCCGGATATAATAGATATTATTTATGGAATAATATCTTTAGTAAAATTGCTTGGCTACCTAAAAGTTTAAGAAAAATTTTAGCTAAAACTATTAGTGCAACTTCTTTAAATACTTGGGAACAGGTAAATAAACTAGTTAAATTTAGAAATCTTGGCGATAGGCTATATAAATTAGCTAATATCTTACCATTTAAGAGTGCCCAAGATTTTTATAATAAAGTGATTTCTTTTTGGTTAGATCAAGATCCATTATTGTATAATGCTGTTGGCAATAGTTATGATATTAATATACCTAAAGATCTTAATGTTATTGAAGAAATGCAATTTTTAGATCTTAATAATTACTTACCAGATGATATTTTAACTAAAGTTGATAGGGCTAGTATGACTTATAGTTTGGAAGCAAGAGAGCCACTTTTAGATCATAGATTAGTAGAATTTTCTTGGCAATTACCAATGAATTATAAAATTCGTAACGGTCAACAAAAATGGATTTTAAAAAAAATATTAACTAAATATGTACCAGAAAAATTAATTAATCGACCTAAAATGGGGTTTGGTGTGCCGATAGATAAATGGCTTAGGAGTGAATTACGCGATTGGGCAGTAGAGTTATTAGATCCTAAAAAATTAGATGAACAAGGATTATTTAATAGTAAAATTGTTAACGAAAAATTACAGCAACATTTGGTAGGTACTAGAAATTATCAGTACGATTTATGGGGAGTTTTGATGTTTCAGGCGTGGTATACTAAAAATCATGTGTAATTAGTATATATACTCTCGATATTTAAACATCTTGGTTGGTAAAAGAAAAGAATGTACACAAAACACAATTTGTGTACATTCTTTAGGAATGTTAATTAGTATTGTCTGATATAATCCTGCTACGAGCGCCGTAGCTTTCAATTATTAATACTCGCTGTCCAACAACTAATTTTGGTTCGATACCTTGAGCAATAGTTATTACATCTCCACGATCTAGTTTTACTTGGTATTCTATACCATCTTGTTCTTTTAGTTTTTGCTCAATTAAGTGTCCAGCTGTACCACCTGCTAATCCGCCAACTACTGCAGAAACTAGGGGCATTTTATGGCCACCACCAATAGTAGAACCTGCGACTGCACCACCTATACCACCAATTGCTGCTCCTGATCCTGGATTTGAATTATCTGCACGTATTTTGACTTTTCTACTTGCTACTATTACTCCTTTTGATGTGGTGCTAACTTTGCCAACACCTTGTACATCATAATCATCCCCACCTAGTTTTGGGGCACAAGCAGAAAGAACTAAAAGACTGCAGCAGCTAATTAATAAAAAAATTCTTTTTATACTAATATTTATATTATTATCCATAATTAATGACCTCTATTTGGAAAACTTATTTTATATTGTTTAAGAGTGTTTAACAATTCTAAATCATTGGGATCTGTTTGCCAAGCTTTTTTCCAGATTGCTGTTGCTTTTTGTTGTTGTCCATCTACCCATAATACTTCACCAAGATGGGTAGCTATAGTAGGTGCCTCATCAATTTTGTAAGCTTTATAAAGTATTTCTAATGAATCTGTAATCCTACCCATACGGTATAATAGCCAGCCCATACTATCCATATATATTGGGTTACTTGGAGATAATTTTAGTGCTTCTTGAATGTAATGTAGGGCTTCTTCTTTTCTGTTAGTATGATTTGCCAAAATATAACCAAGAGCATTTAAGGCACTATGATTATCTGGTTGAAAAGATAAAATTTGTTTTAAATCTTTTTCAGCTGTCGCCATTTGGTTGTTTAAACTTGCAATTACACTATGAGCATATAGAAAATCTACATCATCTGGTAACATTTCTAGTCCATTATTAACTGCAAGAAGAGCTAAAGAAAGATCTTTAATACTAATAGCTAATTCAATTTTAAAAAGTAGTAGCTGTTTTTTTTCTAAAACGGTAGATGGTTCTGCTTGATTTAAAACTTCGATTGCTTGAGGGATCTGTTCTTTATTAGCTAATAAGGTTGCTGCTCGTAAATAGCCAACAATATGGTACGGTTCTTGAGAAATAGAAAGGTACCAATTAATCGCTGCTTCTTCATTATTTTGTTGTTCAGCAATTTGTCCTAATAAAAAAGCAACCTTACTAGTAGCGAAATCTTCATTAATTAGTTTATTTAAATATGTTTTAGCTTTTGTTAAATTTAAAGTAGTTTTTTGTAAATAAATTTCTGCGGTTAATAAGGTTGCCTCTAAATAGCAGTTTTGATTATTGCTATTATTTATAAGTAAACTCTTTAATTGAGATAATGCTTCTTTGGGTTTATCGTTGTCTAATAGTGCATTTGCATAAAATAATCTTAATTCTTCATTTTTAGGGAATTTAGTTACTTGGGTTTTTAAGTAAGCTAAAGCTGGTTCGTCCGAATTTGCCTTATACCGGATTATTTTTGCTTTTAAAAATATGGCATGAGTTAATATTGGGTTTAATTCTAAAGCTTTGGTAGCTGCTATATTAGCGACATCTAAATCACCTAATTGTGCAGAAACTTGAGCTAAGCATAACTGAATAATAGGATCGTTAGGATTTTTAATTGTTAAATTTTTAAGAGTTTGTAGGATTAGCTCTTGATGATGATCTAATAATTTTGGCAACACATTTGATAGTTGACTATCTACTTGATCTGGATTAGCCTTTATTGCTTGTCCAAGAAATTTTTCTACTAAAGAAGGATCATCTTCTAACAGCATAGTTACTGCTATTAATTGAGCTTTAAAGTTATTAGGATCCAGTTCAGCCCATTGTTTAGCGGACGATACAGATAATTTATAGTTTTCTAACTCGATAGCATATTCTGTTAAAATTTTAGCAATTTGTGGATCTGGATGGGTAGCTAATAATTGTTCTAAATTTTCTATAGCAATTTGGGGGTAATTTCTATAAATTGCTAATTCTGCTAATAAGAATTTATAAATATTATTGGCATGTTGATGGTTAATATTGCTATTTTGGGTTGTTTGATCTGATCTGATTTTTGGTAATATAGCATTTTTAGTTGTAGCATCACTACTAATATTAAACATTGCCAATATAGTAAATACTGTTGGGACTACCGGGTGTATGATGCGCAAGAGGATTGATCTCCCAGAAACAATTAAAAACGCAATCAACATATCGACCAATTTTGATAAAGATTAAGTGGTGTATATTCTGTTATGAGACAATCAGTTTTAGATAAATTAGAGATATTAGCTAAAAGGTATGCTGAAATAGGTGTAATATTAGCTAATGACTACAATAGTGGTATATTTGATCAAAATAAATCTCGTGATTTATCTAAAGAATCTTCTAGTTTAGAACCAATAGTTAAGTTATTCGAAAAATATCAATTTATTGCTGAAAATTTACAATCAACAATTAATTTGACTAAAGACCCAGATCTAGAAATTAGAAATTTGGCCCAAGAAGAATTAAAAATTTTACAGATCCAACAAGAAGAAGTTGAACAACAATTAAAAACCTTATTGCTACCAACAGATCCAAACGATAGCCGTAATGTATTTTTAGAAATTCGTGCAGGTACAGGTGGTAACGAGGCAGCATTATTTGCCAGTGATTTGTTTAGAATGTATTGTCGTTATGCCGAACGAAATAAATGGAAGATAGAAATTTTAAACGAAAGTTTTGCTGAACAGGGTGGTTATAGAGAAGTAATTTTAAGAGTTGTTGGAGCAGGTGCTTTTTCGCGATTAAAATTTGAATCTGGGGTACATCGAGTACAGCGTGTACCAGTTACTGAAGCACAAGGAAGAATTCATACTTCAACTTGTACGGTAGCGATTTTACCAGAGTTAGAAAGAGTGGAGGGTGTTGATATTCTTAGTAGTGATTTACGGATTGATACTTTTAGGGCATCAGGAGCTGGTGGGCAACATGTAAACCGTACCGATTCTGCAGTAAGAATTACTCATATTCCAACTGGTATAGTAGTAGAGTGTCAAGATGATAGATCTCAACATCGTAATAAAGCAAAAGCTATGGGTTTATTACAAGCTAAAATTTTAGCTAAAGAGCAAGAAAAACAACAAAATGAAATAGATAGTAAACGACGTATTTTAATTGGTACCGGTGATCGTTCAGAACGAATTAGAACCTATAATTTTCCACAAGGTAGAGTTACTGATCATCGTATTAATTTAACTATTTATAATTTGCCAAATATAATAGATGGTGAATTAGATCAAATTATCGATCCATTAAATATGGCTTACCAAAATGATTTTTCCGAAAAACTATGAATTAGATCTAGAAATATTATTGTGCCATGTATTAAAAGTCGAACGTAGTTTTTTAAAAGCACATCCAGAAACAATATTGTCTGATCATCAAATAAAAGAATTTTTAGGGTTAGTTAGAAGAAGATTGCAACACGAACCATTGGCTTACATAACTGGTAACAAAGATTTTTGGGATTTAAATTTATTAGTAACTAAAGATGTATTAATTCCTAGATCAGAAACAGAAATTTTAGTAGAACAAGCTTTAGCTATACTACCAATAGATAGTAGTGCAAAAGTTTTAGAATTAGGAACTGGTAGTGGAGCAGTGGCGTTAGCTATTCTTAAGCATCGTCCTAACACTATAGTTTATGCTACCGATTTTAGTAACGCTGCCTTAAAAGTAGCACAAGAAAATGCTCAAAAATTAAATATTAATAACATAAAATTTTTTTGTGGAGATTGGTTTAACGCTTTGCCACCATTAAATTTTAAATTCGATATCATCATTAGTAATCCACCATATATTTCTACATCCGAAATAAGTTTATGTGATCAGGAAATTTTTTATGAACCAGAATTAGCATTGTTTGCAGCTAATAATGGGCTAGCTTGTTTAGAAAAAATAATATTTGATAGTGTAAATTATTTGGCTACAGATGGTGTGTTATTATTAGAGCATGGGTATAATCAAATCGCACAAATTGCTACTATTCTTAAAGCTGCTAAGTTTACAGAACTAAAATTTCTTAAAGACCTATCTGGTCTAGATAGAGCAGTAGTCGCTAAAAATGTAAAAAAATTATAAATATGTCTATATAAGTCTTTAAGATCTACTCAAGTAAATAATTTTTTTACCGACATCAATCTTGATTGTATTAAAAAATTGCTGTACAAAAATTTTTAGTACAAGGGTATATAATATTAATTTTAAAAGAGGTAATTAAACATGGCCATGAAACCTGTTTTTAAGTTTTTAGTTGCTACCGGAGTATGTGTTGCAGCTAATGCTACTTACGCGCACTACAATTGGGTTGCTAACCCATATTTAGGGTTAGAATATAAATTAAGTTACACTAAAGCTAAAGATAGCTGGCAGCGTTTATTGCCAACTAATAAAGTAAACAATAATGGTACTGTATTTGCTGGTCTTAAGTTCCATGATTGTTTTGCTGGTGAACTTGGTTACACTCAATCTACTAAACATACTAAATATAGCGATACTAGTGGTTTTAATATGTTTGGTACTATCGATAATCCTGGTTCTCAACAAAAAGTTAAATTGAGTTACCGTAGTTGGAGTTTAGACTTAAACGGCCAATATCCTGCTGGCGATGCTTTTGCATGGATTGGTACTATTGGTCTTGCATCAATGAAGCCAAAAGTAGAAGCTGTATATCTTGGTAATCTTAATACAGCTAGTAATTCTACTGTTCAATCTATTGTAGGCAAAACTAAAACAGTTGCCCGTTTAGGAGTTGGTGCACAATACACTCAAGGTATGTTTGGTATACGTACTAGAGTAATGTGGGAAGGTACTTCTCAATTAAGAGTAGATCCTGCTAGCTATAGAAATGCTTTACCAAATGTTACTAATAAACCATTCAAGAGTAGTTTTGCTTGGACTTTAGGTGCATTTGTAAGATGGTAATTTAGACTTTATTATTACTATTCTTATAAGGCGGGTTGCATACCCGCCTTTTTAATTTAAAATTAATATTTATGGATTTTAAGTTTTATAAATATTTTTTAAATTTCTTAGTAGGCTTAGCATTTATCAGCCTAAACATCATTAATCAATATGCTCATGCTAAAGATTTATCTGATCTATCAGAATTATCTAGATCTTCTAGCGAAGTAGAACGTAATCTTAGTGTTGGTATAGAAGGTTTATATATGATTTCGCATTATAAAAATGATTGGAATAAAGTATTTAGAAAAAACCAAGGTGGTGTTAATATTTATGCTGGCTATAATTGGCAATATATTATGCTAGAGATGGGTTATAGCTGGACAGGCAGAAGGGCTAAAGAATTTTTTCTAGATGATTTGGCTACATTGTTTGGTCAGACTAATAATCCTATTAATCCTGGGGCTGATGCTGCTACTGTAATAAGTGGACAAGTAAGATTTAGAAGTACCCATTTTGATTTAAATTTTTTCTCTAACGCTTTTGGTAATTTTGATGTGGTAACGTCTATAGGAATTAGTTTTGCAAGACCACATATTACTATATATACCAGCAATTCTAATTCTAGTATAGGTTTTCAATTACGTGATATTGTCGATAAAACTACTGCTGTACCGAGAGCTGGATTAGGTTTGCGTTATCTATTTACTGATACTTTTGGAGTAAGAGGTATGTGGCATTTTGATAAAAATTCTAAAATTAGTCTTAGATCCGATCCAGCTGTATTTGGCTTGAAGCCATTTAGAGATGCTAATACATTTTCGTTAGGGGTTTTTGGTAGGATTTAACAGATAATACTATTTTCCCACAATTCATATAAAAATTCTTTTTAAAATCGTCCCCAACCGTATTCGAAGTTGTATTGTTATATCCAATTGGCTATAATTAAAAATTAGGGGAGTATCAAAAGTAGTTGTATATGAAAATAATGTATTATGGTAAAGGCAAACAACCAGTAAAAGAATTTATTGATAAATTACCATTAAAAGATCGAGCAAAGATTTTTGCTTGTTTAAAAAGTTTAGAAGATATTGGGATTGATACACCTAGAGTAGTGTGTAGGCAAATTATGGGTAAGCTGTGGGAAATTAAAATAAGTGCTTCTATTGGATATAGAATATTTTATGTGATGATAGAAAAATATACTATGGTTCTGTTACATGGTTATAAGAAAAAATCACAAAAAGCGCCAACTAGAGAGATAGAAATAGCTAAAAACAGAATGACGGAGGTACTAAAAAATGAAACCATATACATTAGATGATCATATTAAAGAACAATATACAAAAAGTAAAACTTTTGCTAAACATTATGATAGGGAACTTTTAATAAACTCTATTGCTAAACTTGCTGTCGAATTAAGAAAACATAAACATTTTACTCAACAAGAACTTGCAAAAAAAGCAGGAACTACACAATCTGTTATTGCTAGACTAGAAAGTGGTAAAGATACTCGTATACCATCGTTAGGGCTATTATTGAGGATTGCCGCAGCCTCTGGTGAAAAATTAAATATTAGTTTTAGTAAACGATCCTAAAAATGCGTCCCCAACCGGATTCGAACCGGTGTTATCGCCGTGAAAGGGCGTTTTAATATGCACTTTAATATATCTTAATGCAACATTATACACGAAGTTATCGTGTAAATACTTAGGTATTTTTAATGTTTTTAATAATTGTTTGTGTTATGAATTATATTGGATGGTATTGTTATGCTTGTTTTTTGGACTTACGCTGGACTTATGGTATCATGAATTTTTAAAATAAACTGGTAGGTAAAAACAAATGAAATCAAAATTAACTGAGCGTACTGTTAAAAATATTATTCTACAACAGAAACCGTATGAAATTGTAGATTCTGAGATCAATGGATTTATTTTACGCGTTCAACCTAGTGGAGTATTGACTTACTATTTAGTTTATCGAACCTTAGATGGAACAAAAAAACGTTACAAATTAGGAAGACATGGTGCAATTACCGTAGTCCAGGCTCGAGATTTAGCTAAACAATTTTCTGCTAAATCTTTATCAGGACAAGATTTACAAAAAGAGAAAAAAATAGCACGCCTTGAAAAAGAAAAAATAAGCAGTCGTACACTAGAAGGATTTATAAAGCTTCATTATGCGCCATGGGTTATAGAAGAACGTAAAACAGGACTAGGTACTATTGATAGATTAAATTTTAATTTTTCTCATTTAATGAAATTACCTCTAGAGAGTATTTCTACTATGTTAATTGAAAAATGGCGAGCTGAACAATTAAAGATAGGTAAACATGCATCAACAATTAATAGAGATATAACAACTTTAAAATCAGCTCTTTCTAAGGCAGCTACTTGGAATTGGTTAGAAGTAAGCCCATTAGCAAAGCTAAAACCACTTAAAATAGATAATAGTCCAAAGGTACGTTACTTAAGTAAAGATGAAGAAAATAGATTACTAATAGAGTTAAATAAAAGAGATCAGCAAACTATGGCAAAGGTTAACCAAAATAGGTTTTTAGATTACCTAACTCCCATGGTATTGCTTTCTATAAATACTGGACTAAGACGAGGAGAATTGTTTAGTTTACGTTGGGATCATGTTGATTTGAATAAAGCAATAATTACGATTGCAGGCGATAAATCAAAAAACGGCAAGACTCGGCATGTTCCATTAAACAGCAATGCTTTGTATGCTCTAAAAAACTGGCATCAACAATGTTCACTTCAAGATCAAGGTTTGGTGTTTCCAAATAAAGAAGGTAAACAAATGTATAATATTCGTAAATCTTGGAATAGATTATTAAAAGATTCTAATATAAATAACTTTAGATGGCACGATTTACGTCATCATTTTGCATCAAAACTTGTTATGGCTAGTGTTGATTTAAATACAGTTAGAGAGTTGCTTGGGCATTCAAATTTAGTAATTACTTTGAGATATGCTCACCTAGCGCCAGAACATAAAGCGGAAGCTGTAGCACGATTAGTTGATTTTACTTCGTCTAATAATAATAATTAGTAGTTTATATCATTATAGTGTTTCTACTCATATGCTCTTATATAATGCCTCTCTCAAGTTTTTTGTTCTTACCAGACTTGTTTAAGATAAATCTAGACCAGTGGTTAGTTTAAAGTTATTAGAAATTTCTATTAACTAAAATATTTCATATTGTTTGCATTAACACCATAGCTACTATAATCCCATCATAGATGGAGCGATGCAAGTATTTTTCGTTTTTCATGTTTTCATATAGCGTTTAACTCAATTATAGAATTATTATTTTTTAAATAAAATGTTAGTTTAAATTATTTTCAGAATGTATCAATATCGGTATATTACTGCCATTAAACATAACTTGCTTGGCTTTTTTTAAATCGCCTACAAATACTCGTGGTTTAATTGGATAGCCATTTTTAGAGTTTACAGCTTCAATAAAACCACAACAATATTTGGGATAACGTTCTGGTGGTTTATCCACAAAAATCATATAACGTTTTTGAAATTCATTAGCACGAAAAGAGATCTCCTTGGCTAGTGTAGCGCATAATTTGATCCAACCACCCATATCATCCAGTACTGCATGAATAAGAGGATCATCAAAAACAATGCTTTGGTATGCACCAACATGGGTAATTGCTTTTTCAACTTTAGCCCAAGCTTGTAATGCTTTAGTTTCGCCTGATCCCTCGATAAATCTAACTAAATCTGCTGGTTTTGGAAAATATTGACCACCATCAGGGTTGTTGATATGGGCTTCAAATGCTCGCTTTACATCTTGCAACTCAAAACATTTTAGCGATTGCCAATAAATATCTGTTAGCATTTCTGAAATAGCTCTACCGTAAAGTTCGCCAATGCCAATTAGCATTGCAGTAAATTTAATTAAATCATGGTTTTGCATTATTCTAACTCCTCTTGCATTTTTTTATTAACCCAACACTGCATAGCATGTATATTGCCTTGAGTGCGTTTATCTGCATCACGGATCGGTTGTGGTGGATAGTGGTAGTGGTAAATGAATCGATCGATTTGATCAGCATCTCGTAAAATAACATGCAAGCCATCATAGCGTTGTCCTCGATCGTTATCTCCCATATTATGTGGAGTAACGCTACAACCAGTAATGGCATTGCAAAGTTGTTCAATGTCATAACCAAGGCTTAGAGCTTTGGCAATTAGCATTTTGCGTTTGCTATCCAGTTTAGCGTCAGGATGCTTCATTGTTGTCTTCCAATGTTTAAAAATTTCTTGAGAGAGATCATCCGAGCGTCGCCGTCCTGTCACTGACGCGACAATATTCATATTCCCTTCCCCTTCCCTTCCATATTCCTTTCCATATTCCATATTCCCCTCGTGCGTTTCCGTGCAAAGTTGTGACGGCTCAGCCACGCGTGCCTCACGCGTGGAGTACGCGTCAATCACGCGTGATTCTTCCGTGAGGCACGCGTCAGCCACACCAGAACCATTTGTTGTTTCAATTGTTAGCTCTGATATTTTAGTTGTAAGTGGGATTGATTCTGCTGGAGCCACAATATCACTTTCTATTTCGCGATTATTAATTTGTTGATGCTTAGACCAAGAAGGGATATACCCATACCACTCTCCTTGATGTTCATATTTTTTGATAAAGCCATGCTTTGCTAGCGCATCCAAGACTTGTACAATATCAACATTATTATCATAAGGTAGCATGTCTAATTTTAAACGCTGTGGTCGCCATTTAAAGCGGCCTTCGCGATCACAACAAGTTAATAATCCAATAAATGCTAATCTTAAAGGTAACTTGCTATTTATTTCTGCATTAAATAAATCTTCATGTTTAAATAACTCTGGTTTTACTGTTCTGATCCTGGACATAATGTTTCTCCTGTTTTTAATTTAATGAAATTGGATTGTTGATTTTTTGGAAATTTGGCAACTGTAGCAGCTCTTGCAATAGAAATTTCTTTATTCTCTAAAGCAATAATTAATTCTTTACTGCCATTTAAGTAAACTTGTTCAGCATTAAGATAAGTTCCTATGCTAAATTCAAAAATTTTGGCGATTATATGGTTGTTTCTACCGGTTACTTGATCCAAAATTGTATCAAGTGATCTAAAATTATTACTATTAATTTGGCTTTTTGAGTGTTTTAAATCACTTCTCTGACCTTGTCGATTGCCTAATAATTGTTTTAAAGCACAACCGATGGCCACTAACTCCATTATTGTAAATTGATCTTGGATATATTTAGAGGTTGTTTTTAGCAGTAATCTCACTAGATCCAAAGAGATAACTTTTATTTTATTGGTATTTGCCTCTTTATATGCTTGTAATTCTACTAATCCAGAAATTAACATGTTATTAGAGCCAACGATAATATTGCGATCTGATCTTTGAAAGGTAAGATATGGTAAATCGGTAAGTACTATTTTGTTTGTTAATATTTCTGTCAAATTATTAATAGAACATCGTTTATAAAGATAGTTATTTATTGGATGATTTGGCAATAAGCGTTCAATACTAATATGGCCAATTGCCTCTTCTACTGCTAGTGCTTTATCATGAGGGATAGCTATTTTTGAGTTATTGATCCATTTACTAATGGTTGATTGTTCTACTCCTAAGAATATACCAAGTTTTCTTTCGCTACCAAAAAATCGAACAGCTTCAAGCCAAGCTGCTTTTCGGATCAGATTGCATTGATTTTGAGTGTATAAAAGCATTTTAATTCTCTCGTTACATCAATTAACACATGATTTTTTATGTATGTTTTTTGTTTAATGGTTTATTTATGCTAAACGAAAAAGTCTAAAAAAGTGATTCTTTAAATCATCACTTTTTTAGACTTTTAGTGGTATAGTGATGGTGTTAAATAAAAAACATAGGTATGATTATGAAGCATGATAAAAAATTAATTGCTAATAGAGATCCTGTTAAAGCTATTCAAACTAATATTAAAAGAGCGTTAACAGACAAGGAAGCAAGTTTATATATAGGTATGGGCGTGTCTTGGTTACGGCATGGCCGTGTTACCGGTAACCGTTTTGAACGGATCTATTATCCACAATTTATTAAAATAGGGCGTTCGGTAAGATATTTGATAGAAGATTTAGATCATTGGCTTGAACAGTTTAAAAAACTTGATCACCTTAGCCAATTTAATGCATCATCATTAGAAAAAACTTATAAAGAAAAAAAGCGTTGTGAAACTGTATAGATTTATTTGTACTAGCATATTAATATGCTTTGCTATTGGCAGCTTATTGGTAGCAACTGAATATGTGGCGTGTAAGTTAGGGTTTAATGCTGGTTTAGGAGATCCTATAACAAAGTTTATTATTCCTTGGTATCCTCCCTGGTCGATTATTGGTTGGACTATTAAACATTATAATAAATATCCGGATGTGTTTAGAGTGGCGTTATATATTTGTTCAGGTGGGTTATTAAGCGGGTTTGTTGTTATGGTATTAACCTCGATGATCTTGTTACGCCATAGCAATGTTACCAGCCTTCATGGCACTGCAAGATGGGCGATTAAAAAAGAAATTAAACAAATGGGTTTTAACCATAACGAAGGAGTGGTTTTAGGTAAGTTCCAGGGTTTGGGCATATTAGCCCATAATGGTTCGGAACATATCTTATTAAATGCTCCAACCAGAAGTGGTAAAGGAGTTGGTTTTATTATTCCAACTTTATTTGCTTGGTTGGGATCGGTAGTTGTGCTTGATATTAAAAAAGAAAATTGGTCAATTACCTCCAGGTTTCGTAAAAAATTTTCTCATGTTATTTGTTTTGAACCAACCTCACAAGATGGTGCTTGTTGGAATCCGTTGTTAGAAGTACGTAAGGGAAACAATGAAGTAAAAGATGTACAAAATATTGCAGATGTATTAGTTGATCCGAGTGGTAGCGCTAAAGCACGTGATCATTGGGCAAAAACCGGATACACCCTATTGGTTGCAACTATATTACATGTATTGTATGCCGAGACGGATAAAACTTTATCCGGGGTTGCTAATTTTTTAGCGGATCCTAACCGTGATATTATAAAAACTCTAAATTATATGAAAACAACGATGCATTTGGATAATAAAACTCATCCGGTAATTGCATCAACTGCTCAAGAAATGTTAAATAAAAGTGATCCTGAATTATCAGGAGTATTATCTACGGCGATGAGTTTTTTAGCATTATACCGTGACCCAATAGTTGCTAGAAATACTAGTAAGTCAGATTTTAAGATCAATGATTTAATGAATGCAGTATACCCGGTTTCATTATATTTAGTAGTACCGGCCGGTGATTTAGATCGATTAATACCTTTGCATCGGTTGATCATTAATATGATGTGTCGGCGGCTTACTGAAGTTGCAATTGGTGATACCGGTTCACCACATAAGCATAAATTATTATTATTGCTAGATGAATTTGCCGCTTTAGGGTGTATGGATTTTTTTAAAAAGTCACTAGGATTTATGGCTGGATATAATATTAAATGTATGTTGGTTTGCCAATCTTATAGTAATATTTATGAACATTATGGTTTAAAAAACTCTATTTTTGATAATTGTCATATAAGAGCAACCATGGCTCCTAATGATCCGGATACTGCCAAGAGTATATCGTTATCTTTAGGCCAAACTACCGTTAAAAGTCACCACATGAATTTTACCGGTAAAAGATTGGCACCATTTTTAGCTAATATTTCAGTGGCGGATCAAGAAACTGCCCGTAATTTATTAAATCCCGATGAAGTACAAAAATTACCTAAAGACAAAATAATACTTATGGTGGCTAACAACCATCCAATTATAGCTAATAAGATTGTTTATTATAACGAAGAGCCATTTAAAAGTAGATGGTTGGAAGCCGCCGAATTAAGTAAAGAACAACATATAGATTTACCACCACAAGCAACCAATGAGTGGGATAAACCTATAGTTAACAAGTGTAAATGTCAAGATAATATAATTTTTGAAAATGACTATCTACAATTATCTTTAATAAAAAAAGAAAATGCTGTTAATAACATATTAACTGATGTTATAGCAGATGTTAACACTGACAAAGAAGCTACTTTAACGCCAACTAATAGTAATTCTCAAACCAGACATGTTGCCTTAGGAGTTGAGCGATGAGAAAAACTAAGATCCAAATCAAGCCATCAGTAGATTTGGATGTTGAGCGTTATTTACGGGAAGAAGCAAAAAGATTAAACAAGCCATATGGTTTGTTAGTCAATGAGGCGTTAGAACAATATTTTGATTTAGATTCAGCTCGCAATCGTGAGGCTATTTTATTAAAAAGATTAGATCAACTAGATCGAAAAATAGAACAGTTAAATACTAATTTAGCAATTTTAAGTGAAGCGTTTGCTATTTATATTAAAACTTATTTTGCCAGATTGCCGTCTATTCCTAAAGAACAAAGTGAGGCAGCGTTAGCTAGAGCAAATAATTTGTTTAGTCAGTTTTTACAACAAGTGTATGAAGCTAGTTTAGCGGGAAACAGTTTATTTAATGATTTGCCAAAAGAAGAATTTATTTCAAGTCAAGAAGCTAAAAACATTATGGATCAATTAGTTTAAGAGATATAACCATGCATAATACTAACGAAAAAACTTTAGACTTTTTTTATAATGCGTTGGGAGTTATAAAAAAATATTTAGATGATTATAATGTTACAGACATTATGTTAAATCCGGACGGTAGTATTTGGTTAGATACTTTTTCAGACGGAGCAATAAAAACCGAAGAATATTTATCTTGGGAACAAGCAGAGCAAATAATTAGGGTAGTAAGCGGTATGAGTGGTAAGTATTTTGATGAGGTAAACCCTAGTGTAGCAACCGAGTTAATTGCTAACGGTGAGAGATTTCAAGGAGTGATGCCGCCGCAATCGACGGCTCCTATTTTCACTATTCGTAAAAAGCCAATAAAAATATTTTCTTTAGAGGACTATTTTGAGGATCATGCTTTAACCAACGAACAGTATTATTATCTAAAAAAAGCGGTATTAGCCAGAAAAAATATTTTAATTGCCGGGGCAACTGGTAGCGGTAAAACTACCTTTGCTAATGCGGTATTAAAAGAAGTGGCAACTTTAAATGTTAGAATTGCTATTTTAGAAGACACTAGTGAACTCCAGTCGAGTTCGCCTAACAATTATAAATTTAAAACCACCGAACAAGTTAATATGCAGCGATTATTAAAAGATACTTTGCGCATGAATATAGATAGCATTGTAGTTGGAGAAGTTAGAGGAGTAGAGGCGCTTGATTTATTAAAAGCTTGGAATACCGGTCATCCTGGAGGGGTTGCGACGATCCATAGTGATTCAGCAATAGATGCTTTGTATCGATTAGAACAATTAATATTAGAAGGATCGCCTAATTGTCAACGTCACTTAATTTCCAAAGCGATAAATGTGGTGGTTTTTTTAGCTAAAAATAGTGTAAGAAAAAGAGTGGTACAAGAAATCTTAGAGGTTAAAGGATTGACGCAAGAAGTTACACCATATAAAGTTGTTAAGTACTAGCTGTTAATTTTTTTATAAGGAGTAAGGGTTAATGAGTAAACGAGATCTGTGTTTTTTTGGTATAACTATTTTAGTAAGCATGTTAATGATTGATTGTGCATCAGCTAGCAATTTAGCGACCGGGTTGCCTTGGGAAGCGCCAATGGATAAAGTGGTTAGAAGTATTACCGGACCGGTTGCTAAAGCTAGCGGGGTAGTAGCGTTAACAGCTACCGGATTGGCTTGGGCATTTGGGATTGGTAACGATATGGTGCAAAAAGGAGCTAAAGTTGGTACGGCATTATCGATAGCTTTTAATGCAACCTCACATTTATTGCCATTGTTGGGATTTGCCCAAGGGTTGTTAATATGATTGTCATAGTGCATCAATCATTGGTAAAGCCTATTATGATCATGGGAGTGGCGCGTAATATTTTTTGGGCTAATACCTTAATTACTATGGATCTGGTATTTTTTGGTGCCTGGTGGCTAATAGTACTATCAGTTACCATTCATCTAGCTGCTCGGTATATTTGTGATCAAGATCCGGAGTTTTTTGAGGTATTAATAAATTATTATTTAAGATCTAGTGATTATTTAGAAGGGTAAGATGTTTAATTTGGCTGAACATAGAGTTGTTAAAAAACATTTGGCAGATCAATTGTTATGGTTTGGGTTGATAGATCAAGGGATCATTTTAAATAAAAACGGTAGTTTACAACGCACAGTGCAGTTAATGGGTTTTGATTTAGCAACATCTTCCAACGAGTTGTTAGCCGCTAACTGTAATAAATTAAATCATATATTCAAGCAAATTGGCTCTAATTGGGCATTATATTTTGATGTAATACGTAGTAATACTATTCATTATCCTACATCAACGTTTAGCAATCAATTAGCATTGTTAATAGATCTAGAAAGAAAGGATCGATTTGAATCAGAAAATAATTTTATTGAATCAAAATATTATTTAACATTTGTTTGGTTGCCACCAAAAGATGCTACAGTTAGTTTATCGAAGAAATTTATAGAGCAGTCTAATAGTGATAAATCAGATTGCGATCAACATCTTAAAACTTTCAAAAAAGCTACCGATAGTTTGATTGATGCATTAAAGTTTTCATTTTTATCAGTACAAAGTTTAACTGATGAAGAAACTTTAGGGTATTTGCATGGGTTAATATCTAACTGTAATCATCCCATCAGTATGCCATTACCTACGGTATATTTAGATTATATGTTAGCTGACACTTCGTTAGTGGGCGGGTTAGAGCCAAAGTTGGGGGAACAATACTTTAAAGTATTAACGATTAGGTTTTTTCCTAATAGTTCCTGGCCATCGATATTAGATGGTTTAAATTATTTAAATATTGAGTTTCGTTGGACGACCCGTTGGATCTCGTTAGACAAAAATGATGCGATGGCACAACTTAATAAAAAAGCTAAAAGCTGGATGAGTAAACGAATTTCTTTAATGAAAATCGTTGGTCAAATGTTAAACTTTTCCAGTCAAGAAAGTAATAATGTAGATGCTCAGGTTAATCAGTATGATGCCCAAGATGCTAAATTCACATTAACTGATGATCAAGTTGGATTTGGTTATTACACGGCAACTATTATGGTTTATGATCATGAAATAGCCGCTTGTCGCAATAAGTTTAATAAAATTAAAAATTTCATTAATGATAAAGGGTTTATTGGTAAAGAAGAAACAGTAAATGCAGTAGATGCTTGGTTTGGTGCGCTGCCAGGACATACCCATGCTAATCTTCGTTATCCATTAATTAGCACTAATAATTTAGCACATTTTATTTCGATTTCATCGGCTTGGTCAGGTTATAGAAAAAACCAGCATTTTGCTAAAAAGTTTCAGTGTGACGCGCCACTCATGATAACCCAAACTGAAGGCAATACTCCATTTAGATTATCATTACATCAAGGTGATGTGGGACATACTTTGATATTAGGCCCGACCGGCCAGGGGAAATCGACCTTGTTAGTTATAATGGCATTACAATTTTTACGTTACCCTAAAGCTCAAGTATTTTTCTTTGATAAAGGGTATAGCTCAAAAGTTGCAGCTTTAGGATTAAATGGTGCGTATTATCAGTTTGAAGATCATAATAGTTTAAGTTTACAACCTTTAAGTGAGATCGATAGAGCAGGTAGTAGAGAATGGGCTGAAAATTGGTTACAAAATATTATTGAGCAACAAGGGGTGGTACTTACTATGTTGCATAAAAAAGAGTTGAGAGGAGCGTTATCAAGCTTAGCGAGTCGTGAAGTTAAATATCGGACTTTATTAAATTTAAAGCTGTCGTTACAAGAACGAGATCAAAAAATGGCGATGGCACTTAGCAAATTTACTGAAGGCGGATCTTATGGTTATTTATTAGATGGTGCCGGAGGCTCATTATCTAATGCAGCTTGGATCACTTTCGAGCTGGCTAAATTAATGGAGAGTAATAAAGATGCGATTGAACCGGTTCTTACTTGTTTATTTCATAAATTAGAGCAAAGGTTTACCGGTAGACCAACACTTTTAATATTAGATGAAGCCTGGACTTATCTTAAAAATAAATTATTTTTAGAAAAAATTCAAACTTGGCTACGAGAACTGCGTAAAAACGAAGTAGCGGTGATTTTTGCTTCGCAAAGTTTAGCTGATGCTATTGATACTCCGTTGATGCCATTGTTATTAGAGTCTTGTCAAACCAAGATTTTACTGCCTAATAAAGAAGCACTTAATCCGTCCATTAGCTCTATGTATAAAAAGATAGGGTTAAATGAGGCACAAATTAATATGATTGCTCAAGCAATTGGTAAAAAAGAATATTTTTATCATAGTAGCATTGGGGTTAGGTTATTTGATTTAGCGCTGGGAGAGCTAGCCCTTGCTATTTGTTGTAATGCAGGTCAAGAGGCGTCTAACCAGTGTGATTCCATTATTTCGCTCTATGGTAAAGACAATTTTTTGTACCACTGGTTAAAGTTAAAAAAATTAGATTGGGCAGCAGAAATTTTGCCGGAGGGGATTAATGCATAAATTTTTAGTTATAACACTTATGTTGTTTTCATCAAGTAGTTTTGCAATGTTAACTTTTGATGTACAAAATTTTGAGCAAAACATAAAAATTTATAGAGAGCATCTTAACAGTTTAAACCAATTAAAACAACAAACTGAATATCATATAGCAGAATATAAAGCTATAGCTCAGCAGCTTAAGCTCCAACAAAATAACATGCAACATTTAAATATTAATATGCTCACAGATTTATATAATACTTATAATGAAACGAGAAACACCTTAGATCATATAGCTAGTATTACCGATCTTTTAAGTGATTTAGATCGAAGATATGGTGATTTTTTTAATACAACTAATAAGCCATTACCGGATGAAGCCCAAAACTTGTTGATAGAGCAGCAGTTAAAACAAAATATTGCCTCGAACCGAAGGGCAATAAATGCACTTAAAATTTTAAAGTCACAGCAACAAGAGCAACAAAAAGCTCAAGAGTTGATTAAGTGCTCCCAACAAGCTGCTGGTCAGCTGCAAGCACTGCAAGCAGCTAATCAGTTGGCGGCAATACAAATTAAACAGTTGCAGGATTTAAAAATATTAATTGCAGAAGATTTAGAACTAAGAACTGCTGCCGTTTTTGAACAAAATATTGCTAAAGTTATAGCTCAGCAAAGGTTTAAGCAAGAAATGGCTAAGCCTATGCCCCAATATAAAACTATTAAATTACCAAATTTAAAAAAATAGGATTTAATATGCACGAGCAGATGTTAAATACCGTGTTACAAAGTTTATTAGAACAAATAGCTACCGGGTATGGTAATTTGTTGCCGGTTACGTATTACTTTTTTTATGCGTTGGCCTCACTCACCTTAGTAAAATTAGGTGTAGCCTATGCTTTTCAAGATGGTAATATATTAGCCGCTTTATTAGCTAAATTGTTTAAAATGGGGTTGATGTTATGGTTAATTAATAATTTACCTTATTTACATGAAGTATTAAGAGACGGAGCGATTAAGCTTGGAATACGAGCGGCTGGTGGCAATACTATGGATTTAGTTTTAAACCCTTCGCAAATAGCTGACTATGGGTTAAAAGTTGCCGCTCCTATTAGGGTATGGATGCATGATTTGTCGTGGTCGGTTAACAGTATTGGTAGCAATGTAGTTAATATTTTATTTGGGGTAATCGCTGTAATTTTAATAGTAGTTGCATTTTGTTATTTGGCATATCAAATGTTTATGGCGCTAGTGGATTTTTATTTTACCTCAGTGTTAGCCCCAGTTTTTTTAGCGTTTCAATTGTTTGAGCCAACTGCTTGGATGGCACTTGGGGCAATTAGAGGACCAATACAACATGCAGTCAAGTTGTTTACCATGGCATTTATTATCAATTTAGCTGAACCTTGGATTGGATCGTTAATAATAACAGGTAAGCTACAAGATTTTACAGAAATAGCCAGCTTGGTAGTTGCTGCGCTTATAATAGTTGCATTATCGTTAAAAGCGGGTAGCTGGTCAGCTGGAATGTTTTCTGGCAGTCCGACTGCCAGTGGTTATGATTTAGTAACTGCTGCGGCTGGGGTTGTTAGTGCCGGAGCATGTGTAACTATGGCTGGTAGCAGTTCCCTAAAAGGGGTACAAAAAGTTGCCGGCTCGGTAGCTAGCGGTGCAATAGCTACCGGTGCAGCCTCGATAACCGGAGCCGCGCTAAGAGGGGTAAATCATACCGGTGCTAGTAAATTAGCTAGTATGGCTTATGGGGCAGCAGAAGGCGCGGCGGGGATGTTAACGCCAAAGGCTATAAAGCATATTAGTCAGGGTTTTAAAGACAGCATAACTAGCGGCATAAGGCAGGGGTATATATCGAGTGGAGGTGGTGATGATAATATGGCAGATCCAACTAATTGCGAGTCAAATGAGTCACATAGAATGGATGTTATTAAAAAAGCCAAAATATATCAAAGGATAGCCCGAGCATTTAAAGAGCAACAAAGTTTTAATAACCGTCCAGGAGATCTTGATGTCTGAATTAATGAATAAAATGGCTAATAGTTTAGATTTAATACCAGAGACACCATACCTGCAAGCCAAGCAAGAATGGGATAATAGGATTGGTAGTTCGATTATCCAGGCGTATAATTGGCGTAAAATAGCATTTATTTTAGCTGGGGTGATGGTTATATTGGTGATTGGTTTAATTATTAGCAACATGCAGCCTAAATATATTCCGTATATTGTAGAGGTAGGAGAAACCCAAGTTACCAATATTGCCAAGGGTTCTTTAGCTGCATATCAACCAAAAGACACACAAATTAAGCATTATTTAATTAAATTTGTGGAAAAAATTCGTAGTGTTTCGATAGACAATGAAGTTAATAAAAAATGGTTGGGTGAATCGTACAGTTTTTTAACTCCTAAAACTGCCAATAAATTTGATCAATATTTTATGTCACCGGACAATACCATGCTTAATAAGCTAAAAGAACAACAATCGGTGTTTGTGGTGGTTACTGCATTTACGCCGATCTCAAACAATGTATATCAATTACAGTGGGTAGAAGAAACCCATGATCGAAGCGGTAAATTAATTGCTAAAGAAAAATTTGTGGGTTTTGCTACTATAAAAATTTTACCGCCGACTAATGAAGGATCTATTTTACAAAATCCATTAGGAATTTGGATCACTGATTTTTCTTGGTCTAGGGTGATGACAGATGAATAAAACTATAGGGTTATTATTATTGATTATGTTAGCTGGGTGTACCAGAAAAGTTGTAAACATTGATACTTTTAGCACTACACCATTATTTAATATTACTAAGGCAACTGCCGGGGTCGATGACGCGCCTTCTCAAATTAAATTAATAGATGAAACCAAGGTTAATAAAGCTACTAATGTTAGCGAAGTATTAAACCATGCTTTAAGAGAGGCTAAACAACGACCCCAAGAAGAGCAGTTTTTAAATGCTACTACAGTATATGATTTTATTCCGGGAAGTGTATATCAAATTTATACCGCACCGCACAGGGTTAGTATGATTAGTTTTGAACAGGGAGAAGTAATAGGATCCGCACCGCAAAGTGGCGATACCGTTAGGTGGCAAATTAATAATATTTTGTCAGGAGTTGGAGCGAACGTCAGGCAACATTTAGTTATTAAGCCGCTACGAGATGGTCTTACTAATAATATGATCATAACTACCAATAAAGGTAGGGTGTATTTATTAGAATTAATTAGCCTGAAACACAGCTATATGACGGAAATTATCTGGAATTATGCACCGGAACAAATAGTCGTTAATAATTCAGAGCCAAATAATACCGAAGAAAAATTAACTAAAAAACTTAATTTTAATTATAAGATAATTAATAAACGCGGTAAGCCTAGTTGGCGTCCTAGCCGGGTATTTGATGATGGACAAAAAACCTTTATTCAATTTCCGGCTAGTATTAATCAAAATGAATTACCTTGTCTTTTTATAGTTACTAAAGAAACCAGTTCTCAGCTAGTAAATTATAGGCAACAAGGGGATTTATTTATGGTAGATCGGCTGTTTCAGACGGCAGAATTAAGGCTGGGACTTTCTCACCCTGAAATTATCCGGATTAAAAGGATAGAACGATGAACAATAATTTAAATATCAAGCAGCCGGCAGAGTCGTTAAATTTAACTGCAACATTACCTAATGTTATTAAGTATAACCGTAGTTTAATTAAAAAAATTATCATAATCGGCATAGTAATAGTTATATCTTCAATATTTTTAGTTATGCAAAAAAAGGTTGAAGCACCAGTTAAAGAGGAAGAACAATTAAGTTTTGAGCAGATAACGCCTAAGATTTACTATAAAACTCGGGATCATAATTTGGAAAATTCTGAAGCAGTTATAAAGCCGCCAATTAATTATATCACCGACAACAAACACTCTATTAATAGTGAACATAATATTAGTCTATTGAAAGAATATTTTGAACAGCAAGCTTTGATTAAAATTAAAGAAGAAGATGATGCTAGAATTTCCCCAATTGCATTTGGGATCCAAATAGGAGAGATTAGTAAAGCAACAAGCAATAGTTTAGTTGAACATCAACAACCATTAACAACTAATGAATCTAATAAATTATTAAAAGCTGGTAGTATCATTCCTTGTGTATTGTCTACTGCAATTAATTCTGATTTACCAGGCATGGTGGTTGCTAGAGTTAGAGAACATGTTTTTGATACTGCAACCGGTAAGTTTTTATTGATCCAGCAAGGAGCAATACTGATTGGTTATTACAATAATAATGTGAATTTTGGTCAAGAACGAGTACAAATTGAATTTGAGCGTATTGATATGCCAGCTAGTTACCAACATCCTAATGGCTATAGTGTTACCCTAAATAATTTGTCAGGTTATGATTTAGCAGGAAGTGCCGGCATGAAAGATCAGGTTAATCATCATTATGGTAAAGTAGCGATGGGAGTTAGTTTATCATCCTTACTAGCAGCGGCCTCTAAAGAGCCAAGAGAAGATTTAACATATGGCTATCGGGCAATTAATAAAGCTAGTGATAATATCAGTGAAATAGCCAATAAAATTGCAGACAAACAACTTAAGCAAAGTCCTACGATTATTATTAAAGGTGGAGTACCATTTAATGTTATAGTAGCTAAAGATTTATTATTATCACCAATTATAGGAGTAAATAATGCGTAACAAGATCTTATTAATTATGATTACAGTTATTTTGGTTCCAAGCATGGCAATTGCCGGAAGACATAGTATAGCCAGGGAAGAGGCTACCAGGATAGTGAATGAGCGGTTTAATCAATTTTATCGTGATGAAGCAAATCGTAAAAAAGAGGAACAACAAGCTATGGAGCAAGAAATTGCCAGGGCTAAAAATATGGAGGCTGTTATGTTGCGACAAGTACAAGTTGCCAACAGTAATCATATAATGACAGCCGCTGAATTAGAACGAAGTGTGCAGCAAAGGTTTGATCTTGCTAGATCTTCTGATAACAGTACTACTTTTAATCGAAGACCAAATGCATCCGGCCATAATACTTTTTTTGATGTAAACAGAGGTTCTAAAGAAAATAACCCATTTTTATTTTTACAAGGATTACAAAATTCCAATCCTA
This sequence comes from uncultured Francisellaceae bacterium, assembly GCA_903907935.1. Taxonomy (GTDB): domain Bacteria; phylum Pseudomonadota; class Gammaproteobacteria; order UBA6186; family Azoamicaceae; genus UBA6186. The sequence continues at coordinate 8,291 of CAIVQA010000056.1, read as the reverse complement.
CTCAACGCTCTGCCGGAATTAGAGAGGTGGTAGGAAGTTTAAATAGCTTGCCGGACAGTCATAAATTGGCTGAAGAATTTGCTAAAGACTTAGCTAAAATATCACCATCAATGGCAGTTGAATTTAATGCTGCATACCAATCCAATGCTGAAAGTTCTAAATTAGAAAATAAAGCACATCCAAGCACATACAGCCATAATACTTTTTCTGATGTAACAAAAAGTTCTAAAGAAAATAATCCATTATTATTTTTACAAGGATTAGAAAATGTCGATGCTACTCAACGAACTTCTGGAATTAACGAGGTGGTAGGTAGTTTAAACGGTTTGCCAGATAGTCATAAATTAGCTGAAGAATTTGCTAAAGACTTAGCTAAAACATCTCCATCCATGGCAGCTGAATTTATGGTAGCATATAAAGCCAATGCTAAAAGCTCTAAATTAGAAAATAAAGAACAGTTAAGTACATCCAGCCATAATACTTTTTTTGATGCAACTGGAAGTTCTAAAGAAAATAACCCATTATTATTTTTACAAGGATTACAAACTGCCGATGCTACTCAACGAACCGCAGGGATTAATGAGGTGGTAGGGAGTTTAAACGGTTTGCCAGACAGTCATAAATTAGCTGAAGAATTTGCTAAAGACTTAGCTAAAACCTCTCCATCCATGGCAGCTGAATTTATGGCAGCATACAAAACCAATGCTGAAAGTTCTAAATTAATAAATAAAGCACAGTCAAGCACATCCAGCCGTAATAGTTTTTTTGATGCAACAGGAAGCTCTAAAGAAAATAATCCATTATTATTTTTACAAGGATTAGAAAATGCCGATGCTGCTCAACGAACAGCAGGAATTAATGAGGTGGTAGGAAGTTTAAGTAGTTTACCAGATGGTCATAAATTAGCTGAAGTATTTACTAAAGACTTAGCTAAAACCTCTCCATCCATGGCAGCTGAATTTATGGCAGCATATAAATCCAATGCTAAAAGTTCTAAATTACTAAATAAAGAACAGTCAAGCACATCCAGTCATAATAGTTTTTTTGATGTAACTGGAAGTTCTAAAGAAAATAACCAATTATTATTTTTACAAGGATTAGAATCTGCCGATGCTACTCAACGAACCGCAGGAATTAATGAGGTAGTAGGAAGTTTAAGTGGTTTACCAGACAGTCATAAATTAGCTGAAGAAATTACTAAAGATTTAGCTAAAACCTCCCCAGATATGGCAGCTGAATTTATGGCAGTATATAAAACCAATGCTAAAAGTTCTAAATTAGTAAATAAAGAACAGTCAAGTGCATCCGGCCATAATACTTTTTTTGATGCAACCGGAAATTCTAAAGAAAATAACTCATTATTATTTTTACAAGGATTACAAGATGCCGATGCTGTTCAACGCTCTGCCGGAATTAACGAGGTAGTAGCGAGCTTAAGCAATTTACCGGATAGTTATAAATTAGCTGAAGAAATTACTAATGGTTTAGCTAAAACATCCCCATCCATGGCGGCTGAATTTATGGTGGCATACAAATCCAATGCTAAAAATCCTAAATTACCAAATGAAGGACGGTCAAAAAAAGATACCAAGATTAAGGTTGGTAACAACTTAGATCTGGGTAATTATAATAAGCAATTGTTAAAAAAACTGGTAAACCGTGCTATCTATCCTGACATACGTGGCCATAAAGAAAACTTTAAGGTAAAGCACAGAAATCAAAGCAAAACTTTTAATCCAATTACTACCTATAATTTTAATCCTAATAAACTATATCAGATTTATACTGCTCCTTATAAAGCAACGGCTATAGTTTTTGCTCCGGGAGAAAAGATAATTGGTACTCCGGTTTGTGGTGATCTAACCAGGTGGAAAATTAGTACCATATGGAATGCTCAAGGAGAGTTTCGCAATCAGTACTTAATGATCCAACCATTAAAAGCAGGGCTTACTACTAGTATTACAGTAACTACTAATCAAGGTAGATTATATGTATTAGAAGCTACTAGTTTAAAAAATAATTATATGGCAATTGTTAGGTGGAATTATTAAAATAGTAAGCATGATCCATTTGAGAAGAAGATTATGTAAAAAAAAAAAGTACTTAGTATTGAGTTTTATGCAGATTATATATTATAAAGGGTTTATTAGGTTAAGTGTTAGTTGATATAATGATATGATTAAGTATACCAAAAACGAATATAATGAGATCCGAAAAGCTGCTTGGCTTGAAGCTGCTCGATTTTTTGGCAGCGAAAGGAAACTCGGTTTATTTCTAGGAGTAGGACAACCAACCATTAGTAAATGGATCCATAATCCTAAAATACCTATTCCTTATGATAAAGCGCTAGCAGTAGAAGAAATAATTGGCCATATTAGTATTGAACGTTTATTACCAAACCATCCTATAAATAAATATCTTTATAAACGAGTTTGTACCAATGAATTATCCGAAGTACTAATAGACAAAATAGTAGTTACCAATTTACCATATCTTAGCTTTAAGCAACCAGATCGTCATATTATTATTGATGCTGATGGGATCTTAATTTCCGGATTAGTAGAATTACAGGCAGATCAAAAGGCTAAAAAAGCAAAGATCAAAGTTGTAATGTTGAACGTAAAAGAATTACTTTTAGAAACAAATATAATAAAAAATATTAGTAATCAATTCATAATTACTGAATTGGTTGCTATAGGTTTACGTTTGGAGCAATTATTGGGAAATAGGCAAGGCCGGAGAAATGATTTGAATTTAAAAGCATCAATTGACAAAATTAATGATAATAATTTATTGCAAGCTGGTAGCATTGGTTACGGTATTATTGGCAGAACGGATCATAAAATTGCTAGTATTCTTGGCTTTAGTGGTAAAGACTCTTACATTCGAGCTAAAAAAGTTTATTTAAATGGCAGTAAAGAATTAATTCAAGCATTAATTGCTAAACATATTACTATTGCAAAGGCTGCCGCAATTGCCAAGGATCCAAAAAGTCAACAATCCAAATTTATTAGATCACTAAAACCAAAAAGCAATTAATTTGTGGATAAAATTTAGCAAAAAATTTGATCAATTTTAGTAAAAATTTAACTTATTAAGATTTAGTGTTTTATAAAAAGATGAAGTTATGCCAAATAGTAAGCAGCTAGCATATACGATTGTCAAAGAGACAAGATTAGAAAATTGCCTGAGTAATAAAATAGTTGCCGGCAGTTGGGATAAGACTGTAGATCTTAATCATCAAGACAAAATACGGTTAATATTACCACAGCAACTAATTGGGATGCAGCGTTGGGAAGGTGGTTTTTATGGTATCAGCAAATGGATCTTTTACGTTTTTAGAACCGGCAATATGAGTAATGTTAAAAATACGCTTTCCGGGGTTTATCCAAAAGTAGATTTATTATTTTTTTGTTATGGAGCAACTAGAGTAAAAAGGACTTTAAAAATAATTGGTCAAATTCATAAATCCGGAATAGAGTTTAAAGCTCTTAGTAATGAATATTGGGTACACCAACATGCCAGGATCCAAACCGGCAAACCATTAATCCTTCCTTACCATGTGTAAAAAATTTAAAGTTCTAACTATTTTTTTAATTATATCATGCTTAGTGGTTAATATGGGATCAAATAAAAAGTTCAACAGTAAGGTTTATTTAAATATCAGCAAATCGTTACCCAGGGGATTGTATCTAGTAAAAAAAGTAACTCCTCAAATTGGTGACCTGGTAATTATTGATTTGTCAGTTGCACATAAAAATCTTTTAGGTAAGCAAGATTCATTAAAGTTTGAAGGTTTATTATTAAAACCAATTATAGCTATGGGTGGTGATTATGTTTGTAATGATCAGAACTCAATACTCATTAATCAAAATATTAAGTTATCAGGCAAAGATCCAATACAGTTGTATCAGATTTGTCGGAAATTGCAGCCGGAAGAATTATTTGTGGCGATTACTGCAACAGCTAATTCGTTAGATTCTAGGTATTTTGGACCAATTACTAACAAAGATATTAGGGCGGTGGTTAGGCCATTGTTTATTTTTAATAATACTAAAAATTAGGGTAAAAATAAGGAGTTTTTTTAAAAAGGTGAAAGATGTTGATTTAGGTAGCACTTAATAAGCCTTAAATATTAGTGATTTTTGGTTAAACACTGTTATTAGTTGTATGGCTAATAGCACTAAAAAAGTCAATAAATATATCACAAAAACCACTGTAGCGACATGAAACCTTTAATCTTGCCATAACCTTTACCCTCAGCTTTTAATAGTTACTTTGCCTATTTTGGGTATTATTTTTTTGAAAGGAGTTATATGTATAGCAAAATATTTAAAGATGATCGCAAAAACAATTATAATGAATCTTACCAACTAAACAGTATGACAAAATTTATTAAAAATTTGTCTAATAAGATTTTAATTAACCAACCCAAAAAATATAAATTTACCGGTAATAGAGCTATGGCTAAACATGTCAGAGGCAATAGTTATATACTACAGCCACCAAGTTATTATAGATTATCAATTATTAAATCAAGAATTGTAAAAAATAAACCGTGGCATGACTCAGCCCAAAAAATTTTAGCAGTTAGCGAACATATTAAATATTTAATTCGTGACGAAGCAGGGTTAGATGGTAATCAAGCAAAATTTTTTGATGGCGAATGCGATAATGTAGATGGCAAAAAGTTTGCTAGCTCTATAGCCCAAGATCGGCATTATTTTAGATTTATTGTATCACCGGAGGATGGCGTACAAGTTGATTTAATAAATCATGCTAGAAATTTAGTTAAAAAAATGGAACAAGATTTAGGATTGAAACTCAACTGGCTGGGCGTAGTACATCAAAATACCGATAATCCTCATCTACATTTGGTTATTAAGGGAACTGAAAATAATGGTAACGATTTAATTATAAAGCCAGATTATATTACTCATGGTATTAGGTTTAGAAGCTCAGATTTATTAACCTTAGAATTAGGGCCAAGATCTGAATTATCGATTATTAAAGCTAGGAAAAGAGCATTATTACAAGATAGAGCGATAGCCATAGATTATAAAATTGCAAAACTAGCTAGAGAGCATAATGGGAAATTTAGTCCTTTGGTGTTTCAAACTGACGTTAAAGCTGCCAGTATAAGAATTAAGCATTTACAAAAGCTTAATTTAGTTACACAGCCGAACAGTTGGCCGAAGAATTTTTATCAAATTGACTCCAGTCTAATAGAGAAATTAAAAGATTTAGAAGCGCATTATGATATTTATAAAAAAATTGCAAGATGTGGGCTTAAAGAAGCAAGGCAGTATATACAAAATAGTTCTATGATTGGACGAGTTATTAATAAAGGTTTACAAGACGACTTAGTAGGTGATTATTATGTAGTTATTGATGGGGTTGATGGCCATAAGTGGTATGTGGATTTATCTAAATATAAAAATGTTGAACAACTTAAAGTAGGGCAACTAGTGATTTTAGAGTGCAAAAAATTAACTAAAGAAACTAAGGTTAATGAACATCATAGTAAATTACATGTTGAGCCAATTGAATCATTGCAAACTATGACTACAGTCCCTGGTTTAACCATATTAGACAGATGCGTAGTAAATAAAGATTTCCAAGCGATATTAAGTAATAATGGTGTAGGAGCTGAAATCAAAGATGCGCTAGAACAACGTAAGCAAGTATTAGTTAATAGAGGGTTAGCAAAATTTATTGGTCAAGAAATAATTGCTAATAAAAATTTATTTTATGAACTTAAAAAAGCAGAGCTTGATAATTTTAAAAATGAGTTACGTAGACAAGGATATTATGTGCATAATGATGCCCCTAAAAATTTTGTTGGTAAGGTTAAAACTATGGTTAAATTATCTGGTATTGATTATGCGTTAATCGAAGGTAACCAAAAAAATTTAGCAATTATTGTTATGAGCAACAATGAATTTATGCAATTACAGGGAAAAAAAGTGTCAATTAATTATAAAGAGTTTAGCAACGGATTGGCTAAATTTATAATAAAACCAGTAGACAAAGGATTGTCTATTTAACCAGGTTTTTTGATATTATCAAATTTTCCCATAGCAATTTTATGTAATATGCTAGCTATATATGTTTGATGCGGGATCCCTTCTTCAGCAGCTCTAGCTTTGAAATAATCTAAATCTATGCTTGATAACCTCATGCTTACACTAGCATCTTTTTTAAAAAAGTTATTAGCTGCTACTTGTAATTCTTTTGTTCTTTTTTGCATGTTAGGTACTGGCAGCCATTCTCCTAGTTCAAGCGATGCTAACATTTCTTGTTCTTCTTTATTTAAAGAGGCATATTCTTTTTTTAAGTTTGGTGATCTTTTTTTTGGTTTGCGCATGGTAATTGCCTTTTGATGTTTTTTTAAATATTTTTTTGCCCATTTTTTGCTTCTATAAGCAGTTTTTAGAAAAAATCCTTGTTTATACGGTATATATGTAACAAAATATATAAACCCTCTGATTGCAACGATAAATACCTCTTGCATTGAATATTTATATTGATCTGGATGTTTAAAGGCTGCTATTGGCTGCTCATCTATAAGATCTTTAAAGTCTATACCTCTGGTCTCTTTTAAAATATCGTTTTTTATTGCACTATACCAAAAGTTTTTTCTTAATTTTGACATGATAGAAGATTATTTTATTATTAGTTTGATGTCAATTATGTAATAAAAAAATTACAAGTATTTTAACATGGTTGACAGATGTTGTTAAATATAGTAGGGTACTATTGGAGCGTCAATAAAGGCGCAACACGGAGATGTCTGGTAAACACCTACCGTGTCACTTCACCCTTAACCTAATTGGAGGCTAAGAATGCAAAATAATATTAACACAATTCCTGATTTATGTTCACTACTGAAAAACCATATTGATTTGGAGTTATACTTTTAATTTATAATTAATTTATAGTGTATCTCCTTAATTTTAAAACTTACTTTTAAATCCTTAGTTTTTTTAATAGTAATTATATTAATAGGGTCAGTTAAGCTCCAAAGGCGTACTGTATTGTCACCGCTACCTGAGGCCAGGAACTTACTATCTAGGCTGAAGGTGACGCTATTGACGTAGTTGGTGTGGCCAGTTAGGGTTTGGTTATTAGTAGGGTCAGTTAAGCTCCAAAGGCGTACTGTCTTGTCATCGCTACCTGAGGCCAGGAACTTACTATCAGGGCTGAAGGTGACGCTATAGACGGAGTAGGTATGGCCAGTTAGGGTTTGGTTATTAGTAAAGGATCTTATTTTTATTGATCTGAATCTACACAACAATTTTATATAAACGAAGTTTTATAATAAAGTTTGTTTAGGGTAATATAATTTTGTTAGTAACCGCAAATCAGTTGGTGAAAATGAATCAGATTTATTTAAAATTGAATTAAAGAGGGAGTGTAGATTATGTTTTTATTAATTTGACTAAAAGTATAAGGAGGAAATAGAGGGATCTGGAAAAAATATGATTTGTGCTTATCACCTATACTCTAAGCATAATGGTTGTTATAAATTTTAAATAGGATGCATCATTAATACTGTCAAAAATATATAAAAATTAGAAACATGAAAACATTAAGAGGGTAGTACAATATTAAGTGTTTATTTCTTGAAGCCAGGAACTTACTATCAGGGCTGAAGGTGACGCTAAAGACGGTGTCGGTATGGCCGGTTAGGGTTTGGTTATTAGTAGGGTCAGTTAAGCTCCAAAGACGTACTGTATTGTCATAGCTACCTGAGGCTAGGAACTTACTATCAGGGCTGAAGGTGACGCTAAAGACGGAGCCGGTGTGGCCAGTTAGGGTTTGGTTATTAGTAGGGTCAGTTAAGCTCCAAAGGCGTACTGTATTGTCACTGCTACCTGAGGCCAGGAACTTACTATCTGGGCTGAAGGTGACGCTACAGACGGAGTTGGTGTGGCCAGTTAAGATTGATCGTTATAGAGTTTTTATCTCAAGTGATCTGATCTTATAACAACTTTATGTAAACGATGTTTTATAATAAAGTTTTTTTAGGATCATATAATTGTTGATAATCTTAAATTGGTTGGTACAAATTAATCAAATTTGTAAGTATGTAAGTATAAGAGAACTAAGAACTAGGAATTAAAAGAAAGATAACTAGTCCGCTATTTAATTATTTCTTAGAGCGTAAATAAAAATTTTTGCTGAAATTTTCACAATTAATTCTTGACATTTGTACATGTGTTTGATATCAATATTTAATTGATAATAAATTACATATAAAATATAAAAAAATTACCAGAATCTTTATA
>CAIVQA010000055.1 GCA_903907935.1 uncultured Francisellaceae bacterium | reverse complement strand
TAAAAGAAAATCTACTATTTATCATAATATCTTCTAAAGACTTACTACTTGATTCAATTTGTAGTGAAGACGGAATAATAAATGATTTAAAACTCCAACGACTAGACAAATCGCTCCATTTTGGTAATTTTGGATAATATGGTGGTAAAAGTTGTTCCTCGTTAATTGCACCGTTTAAGCAAGAAAATCTACAATCTAAAGATAATCTAAAGTGATTTGACAAATTTTTGCCAGAAGCATGTACAGTTAATGAATGCATAATTAATAAATCACCAATTTCGTAATGAGCAACTCTCCAATCAAGTTCATATTTTTCTATATTAGAAGCAGCACAATTAAACCGTCCTTCTTTATTAGGAAGAACTGGCAAAAGACCCATTTTATGGCTCCCATGAGCAACCTCTAAGCCACCACAACTTGGTAAATAATTTCCTAATGGAATCCAAGCAATTAAAGTATCTTTTTCACCTTTAATATAAAAAAGATCCTGGTGTGGCGACACAAGATCATTAGAATTCATATTATATGGATAACAAATTCTTACCATTTTTCTCGGATGAGCAAAAACTTCTTCGCCAAGCAGCTCCTTCATTAAAATAGGTAATTTACCTTGTAATGATATTAAATGCAATTGTTCTTCTTGCATCATTAATTTAATACATTCTAAAAATTTTAAAGAACCTATTCTGTTAGCAGGTCCTGTTGGAATTATATGGTTATTATTTTTATATCCCCAACCTTCATTTTGTAATACTTTTATAACAGGGTTAATAATTAAATATATTTCACTTTTTGTAAAAAAATTTTTTATTAAAACGTACCCTTGTTTCTTTAATGCTTCTCTTACATTATTATAGTTTTCTAATTTACTAGTTAAATTTAAAGTCTGCATGTTTATAAAAATTTAAATTATACGAAATATCTTAACTTTGAAATATTACAAATTCTTTCGTCAAAAATAATGTCAAATGCCTCATCTTGGCTTTTAAGCAAATCTAACGACTTGAATGTAGATTTATGCTCCCATTTAGCTTCAGTATGCTCTTCGCTTAATGTAATTTCTGGTTTTTCATTCATTTTTAAATAATAAATATATAACGTATAATCGCATATAGGAACACGGGCATAACGCTTTGCAACAAAGCATAATTCTTCAACATTAACATTAATACCAGTTTCTTCAAAAACTTCTCTAATTAATGCTGATTCTTCATTAACATCTTGCTTAGGATCTATTTCTCCACCAGGAGTTCCCCAAATAAAAGGTTGATTTTCTTTGCTAGATCTTTTTAATACTAAAATAGTATCTTCATATTCTATAAAGCACGTTACTACAGAAGTACTTGATCTAAAATTAGGGACTTGAGATATATTTTCAAACAAACAAATATAATTAATCATGGTTACTCAACGTTTTTTTACTAAAAATTTATTACGTGTAATTAAACAAAAATATTTGTGGATAGTCAAGGAAATATTAAGAATCACAATAGCAGATTGATCTTTCCCTTGTATCTTGTAATTAATTGATTAATCTCATCAACCACTAAATATAAGTCGCGATCATAAATATGTTTTTGGATGAATTCTAACAAACCAACTATTTTTGCTAATATTTTAGCTGGTATATAAATTTGTAAAAAATCTTTTGCGATTTCTATATTGCTTAAACTTTGACGAAAGATTTTATCGTGCGGATTATGTAGTTTTTTCATTAAACTAATATAATAAAATATTTATATAAGTTTTATAGCGTTTTTGTTATATAAATTATGGTGGTTTTATTGATAATAAACAATATAAATAAATTATTAGGCTAATCCTGGTTTTCCTGGCCCAGCAGCATGCTCATCCACTTTAGCTGTTTTATCATCAGAAACACCAGGAGCAGGCGATAAATTTATACCTTTTTCTGATACAATTTGTTGTTTTATTTCCAAAAATTCTTTTTTTAATTTAGGATCTATTACCCCATCTTTTTCTAATGCATCACGAATCTCATTATGCTTATTAATTAACTTTTCAAAAAGTGGATCTTTATTTTTATCTTTATACTGAATTGGAACCGATCTAAGCGATCTATCACCAGATTCATGATTTTCAAAAAGATCAGCATTAAATTTATCTAAAACTCCTAACAAGTCTTTATCTCGAAAATTTTCTACAGTCAACGGACGATTCCGTGCAGCACCGCTCTGGTTATTATTATGTTCTGCTACATTTTGAAAAGCTTTTACAATTGAATCTACTCGATTAGTTGGATCTGTATATGTAATAAACTTTTTATCCTCAGCCAATATTACAGTTTTGCCCATTTCTTCTTCGCTATATAATTTCTTTAATTCTTCTTCTTTAAATGTTATATTCTTACGATTTATAATGTCACCAACTTGAACACCAACTTTAAGTTTTTCGCCTAATGGGTCAGGAGGTGTTCGCTCAGCAGGGATGTCGCCAACGCCTACTTTTGGGGAAGTGGCGGTGGCGTAAGCAGTTTGCCAGTCTTGGAAAAGTTTGACTACGTTTTGGCGTTGAGCAGGTGTTAATGTAATATCGTCAAATTCTTTATACTTAGCTTCAATTGATTTTTCAAAATTAAAAACACCATCTATCACTAACTCTGGATTTTCTTCAAGTTTTTGTATGCCTAAATTTACGTGTTGTTCAAACACAACAATAAGCGTATTTATAGCGGTTTGATATCCATCTAATATCCCTTGTACTCTTGGTTTAAATCTGTCAGGTACTTGCGTTAATAACGTAGCTCCATCTAACGCACCAAATTGTTGGGCAAGCCCAGTTAAATCTTCTGTATTATTAGGATCTCTAAGCTTATCTATAATAGCGCCACCATCTCGTTCAAAATCAGCTACCTTTTGATCGTGCGCATC
>CAIVQA010000054.1 GCA_903907935.1 uncultured Francisellaceae bacterium | reverse complement strand
AAGAGCTACCAACTTTTTTAAAGACTTAGAAACTGTCATTTTATCTAATTTTGACCAATTTACGATAAGAATTTGAGTAGTATCATAGTTATGTGATTCAAACCACAATAAAGTTGCCATAATTACAAATTGTGCGTGAGAAATATTGTATTTCTCTAATGCTTTTTTAATTTGTCGTTGCCATATTATCGTTGTTTGCCATAACAAAAATCCAGGACTATCGTCTGGTCTCTCAAAACAAAATGATAATTTACCCATGCAAACTCCGCGCCAATGTAACAAGTGCTTCCATTTCTTCAGGAACAGAATTAGCTACGTTACTTGCAACAAGCTTGATCCATAACCATTTTAATGGTCCAGTAACTACTAGAGTATTAATTAATTTCAAACCATCCGGTGTGTCTTCTAAGGCATGAGTATCGTACATTTTAGCTCCAAAGAAATTTGTACAATCAGTAAATTTATGCCCATCATCAATTTCAGTTAATATAATTTTCACTGGGCTCACACCTTTAGGTTTTAACATAAAATAATTGCCTACTTTAAATACACCATCCATCTTACAGTAATCAAGATCACCATGCCATTTTGGCCAATTATTTACATCTATCCAAATACGCCAAATTTCCTCCTTTTTTATCCCTTGAAACGTTTTACTATAGGTTCTTGTCCACATACATATTGTCCCTTATTTGATATAATGGTATATTGTATGCGAGTTTATTAAATATTCAAGTGGTTTTTTTATAAAATGATTTCGATGTGGCCCCAAAACGCACGTTCGTTAGCGCTGGGCCCATTACAGGAGAGCATCAAATGCTGGATGCTAGCCCCAACAATTTGATGCTCTCCAAAGTGTCTTCTTACTTGACTATGAACTTGGGTAAATGGATAAGCGCCCCAGCTCCATAACCTCTAGCTAGTTTTTGCTGGTGATTAGCTTCATATTCAAATTTCCACTTATCCCAATAAATTTTACTATTAAGATCACGCATCCAAGTTAATGGTATCGCATAGGTATTATCTAAATAATCTCTCAAGTGAGATAACGCAGCATAAGCTGTCTGGTATAATCTGCTATTGTAATTTAAAATTATCGAATACTGCATGTTTACTAACCGTATAAAATCATTTGCATGTTCTTTAAATAGCTCAAATGATAAAATTCCATCACTATTAGCAGAATGATAATATTTATTATTCCATATTGCTGGAAACTCTCTCCTATTAAATTCTTCTAAATACTGATCTTCAGCCTCATACACAGTTGGTGAATAATTATTGCCGGAGGTTAATTTGATTTTTTGCAATAACTCAGCAAAACAATCAAAACTTTCTATATCATCGGAAAATACTTCTTCCAGCCAGGGATCACAAAAAATTGAAACTATTTCTGTAGAAACATCATTTTTTTTGCAACTTAATTTTATAAAAACATGATCAATTTCTTTTAGTTGAACTAGCTCTAAATGTAACGATGGTAAGCTATTCTTATAAAATTCTTGTTTAGATAAATAGTACAATAACCAAATACTTTTACTTCCACAATTTCCAAGTTTACTTGCTTGAGATATAGCCGCTCTAATAGCATAATTCTGCCAAGTTTTAACTTCTTCTTGCGATAAATATGGCATAAAACCTGATTCAAAGTTTAAGAGGTATAAAAATCTATAGTCAAAACCGCCAGTTGTAGCAATATCTGTTGTGCAAAAACGTTCCGAAGCTAAGTTATCCGGATCTTGTTTATACAATGTTAATAAAAATTCTTTTCTTTCTTTGTCATTATTGTTAAGACGAGTTATTAATAAATTAGATGCTTCGTGTGTATAGCATCTAGTCTCATTTAGACAAGTTTCTACTAAGCGAAGGTCCCAGCAATTGTATAAAACTTTATTAACTAGTTTTCCATTATTACCGTCTAAATGTGTATGACTTACCTCATATCCTTTATCCCAGAATTTGTATAAAATTTTATTAACTTCTCTAAGGTTATTATTATGATCTAAATATTTATAATGCAGCTCATATCTCCCAGGATGATCATCTACCGAATAGCAATATTTCTGCTCACTAGGATATTTGCTTGTTATTTTTAGATACATAGTACGAGGCTTTAATGACTGTTTAGTAACACCAATATTAGCATCTTCCAATTTTTGACACTTAAAGCTCATATAATAATCTGACAATTTATCTAGATCTGCTTGTTTGTTGGTAGATCCAACAGTACAGTGGGATTTAACTGCTTTTATGCAATCGTTAGCAATTAAAATTAATTTTTTATAATTAGTAAGCATAAAGGAGACCAGTCAAAAGTGGGGTGATGTTGTGCAACTCAATCACGCCACCATCCTTTGTTCTTTACAACTACTATCATTAATATTATTTAATCCAGGATACCATTTACAAAAATGATCTCTAAGCTCGTTATTTAAATTCTTTATTCTTAATTTTAACAATAGATGCGCACCTTTTTTTGTCCATTTCATTTGTTGACCTTTTACCATACGTTTACTAATTACCTCATTTACAGTTGATTCTACAAATGCTGTTGAAATAATCCACATTAAAGGACTAATTTTTTTGAGCCACAATCTAAATTGATATACTTCAGTAGCCTTTAACCTCATACTTCATTGCTCGGTTCTTAGCTAAACATAACAATTTATTTTTCCATAATTTATGCTGGTTTAAGCAACATCCTTAATAAACTTTACCCCCACTTTTGGATGCTCTCCATATAGGATAGTTACGGGAACGTTAAGCTTCTTCCAAAAAGCCTCAAAGTTGTTGGTCGACTTATCCATTTTAATACTTCCCGTCTTAATTCATCTACTGGTAATAATGGTTTATCTCCATATTGGAAACAAAGCAAAGTGGTTTTGTCTTTTTTCTTTTGTTCTTGCATTCGCAAATTTACAATCTCATCATTTAATAATTCTTCCTTCTTGCATGATTTAAAAAAATCATCATTATCAGGATATCTATGTGAGCTAAGAACAATGAGCTTTTCTAAAAATACACATTCTATTAACATGGTTGTCAATGACTGAAATGTTTGATCATCCATAAGATCAAGTCCTTCCAATATAGGAAGAAAGAAATTACCAGAAATATCCAGCATTTGTAACTGTTTACAACAAACTAAAGAGTTAAACACTTTTTGCTTTAAAGAGCTAGACAGATAGTTACAACCAAGAAAATTTTCTGATAAATTCAGGCATTCTAAAGATAATAAAGTTTGCACAGTATCGCAAAAAGTTTCAATTAAAAAATCACTCACTCCGAGATCACAATCTTCCAGGTTTAAATACTTTAAAGACTTGTACTTTAACGCTTCAATTATTTTCGATAGCGGAGAAGCACAGTGTATTGGGACCATTGAATTATTAGCTAAATTTATTGATGTTAATTTTTTACAATGTTGAATTAAGTTAATTATTGGCTGTGCTTGTTCTTCTGAAATACGACACCTTATTGTACCATAGTGTAACACCTCTCTTTTGGTTGCTAGAGCATTTTTAAGCGAAATAATTTCTAATTTTAAATGGCTATGGCTTATTGCTTTACATAATAATGAAATTTGTTCTTTAGTTAAAAAATAAAAGCTCAAATCGCTAAGATCTATATGATTTAAATTTGAACATGCTGCTATGGCATTGCAAAAACCTATAAATTTAGCTGGATTTAGAACACCTGTCTTAATTGTTTCATTAAAATCTTTACCATCATGAAAATCGTTAAAGATCAGCGTATCATATGTGCTTAATTCATCTGGTGATTTTGTTATAAGTTCTGCTATTGTAAGAGTAGGCATAATTTAATCCTTGAAGATTGAAAAAATTTTTTCTTTAAGTTCTTTTGGTGATTCCATATAACAGTTTAAGGTTTAGATAAAATTGGCCTTTCAAGTAACGAAAACGTATGGGTTTAGTTACTAATGGTGGCAAACATCATGTTCCATAAAACACTGAGCTTATGTACCAAATTCAAGAACTCCATGCCATCAGTATAGACTTAAATGGTCTAAATCCTGATGATTTTTTTACATATAATCTACCTATATCTTTAAACCCGTTTCTTAAAAAGAATTGATAAGATAATTCATTTACAAATGGTTTTGGCCAATAAATCACGTCAACATATAGCCAATTTTTACATTGTTTTTGGCAAGCATTTAATATAAGTTTACCAATTCCTTTTCTTCTATGTTGAGGACTAACAGCAAGTTCATAAATATAAGTT
Organism: uncultured Francisellaceae bacterium; assembly: GCA_903907935.1. Lineage (GTDB taxonomy): Bacteria > Pseudomonadota > Gammaproteobacteria > UBA6186 > Azoamicaceae > UBA6186. Next base: position 17,946 of record CAIVQA010000054.1, on the reverse strand, counting down.
GAGTTGGAAACAATATTTTTCCATTCATTCTCTGAGATTGATAGAGTATATTCTACATTTCCTGATTTATTATTTTGAAAAAAATATCTAGTTAATCTAAGAATGGCATACCCAACTAATTGGTTGGGTGAATGTTCTTGCTGATCTGCACAAGCTATTATAATAGATCCATGCTCTTGTATTAATGCTTCCTTTAAATGAATACTATCCATCTCTTCAACAAGAAATCCGTCTTTAATATCAAGATCAGTAATTTCTTGTATAGGCTTTTTATTTACTAAAAGAGTTTTTTGTAAAAACAATATTTGTTCAATAATTTCTGAAAAGTGCTTATTATTTGGGCGAATTGAATAAACAGATATTTTACCTAATTCTTTATTAACCGAAGTTAATATAGGTTTTTCATGCTTTAAAAATGAAAAATTATGATCAGCTATAGCTGCTGGTATATTAATAAAATTTATAACTACTACCATAATAAAATTAATCCTTTTCATCAAAAAAGGTCTCCTTTTCTTATAATAAAAATATATTTGATTTTTCATTCTTATATTAATTCTTTAATTTGTTGTTTAATCTTCATAGTTGCAGGAAGATGATCTAACGATAAAGAAGAATACATAGCTAAAGCTTCATGATAAAGTTGTAATGCTTGAGCTTTATTGTTTAATGCCAAGTTAATATCTCCTAAACTATGCAAAGATCCAGCCAATTCGTGATGATATTTTACGGCAGAATACAATTCTTTGCGTAAAATTACTGCTTTTTCAGCATATTTTAAGGCATTTTTATAATCTTTATTTTTAAAATATCCAACTCCTAAATCATGTAAAACAAAACCAGTAATACAATGGTTATTCATACCAAATTTCTCAACAAGATCTAATGCTTGATTTAAAGCCTCTAATCCTTCTTTAATTTTATTGGTTTTTATTAAAGATTCTGCAAGATCATCCAACGCATAAATTGTCCGTGGACGTCCATCAGGATAATTCTTTTTAAAAATATTAATGGCAGCAGTTGAATATTTGAGTGCTTTTTTATGTTTGCCTAACTTGTTATAGTTGTAAGCAATGTTGCTTTGTAAAGCAGCTATTTTTTCATGGCTGATTGGGTTTGCTTTAGAGAACATTACTAAAGCTTCTTTAAAATACTCTAAAGATTTCTCAAAATCACCTAAATCGAGATAACCTATTCCAACTAAATTTAAATTACTACCGATCTCATAATAGTTATTAGGATCTATTCTTCTAATCATATCTAAAGCCATTTGTGAATACTGCAATCCTTTTTTAGTTTCTCCGTGTTGGTTATATGCGCACCCAATAGTATGTAAAGAACCTACTAAATCAGGATGATCTTCCGAATACAACTGTTGCCTCATTTCTAACCCTTTACTTAAATGTTTTAATGCTTCCTCTACAGCACCGATTTTTCTATAAATAACTCCAGTCACGTTATAAGAGTCTGCAAGGAGTGGATGATTATCTTTATATATAGAGTTTCTTTGATCTAGTGCTATTTTAGAGTATTTTAAGGCTTGTTGGTAATTTATGCTAACAGCAGAATAATATCTAGCTAATTTATAATAAAGATTAGCTAAATTGATCTCATTTTCTTCAGTTGTTTGTATAGAATCTGCATTTAATAATTTTTCCACATGAGGCTGTAGACTAATTGCAGCTTGCCAGTTATCAGTCCTTTGGAACGTTAGTGTTGGAAATGTTTGATCTAATCTTTTTAGCAAAGTATCAACTATTATTTGTTTAGACATACTATATTCAGGGTGATTTTTTATTAAAGCTTGGATATTATCTTGTAATTTTCTATGGATCTTAAAACCAGCTTGATCAAATTGATTATTAATCATTGAAATCAAGGATAAAGATCCAATTTTTTTAAGTGCTGTAAGCGACAATTCCGGATCTTGAGGAAGCAATATATTTATAATCGCTATATCAATAAAGTCTGGATCTAAGAAAGCTGTATACTGCAATATTTTCCAAATATGTTGTTTGAGTGGTTCATCACCAACAGCAAATTCTTGGAAAAGTTTGCCTTTAATTTTTTTACCTATATCGTTAGACACTATATTAGGATCTATTGATGGATGATCTAATAAATAAGAAGCTATACATTTTATGTCATAAGGTAATGTGCCTATATTGTCTACTATGTTATTGAACAACGCCTCACTAAATGATCTATTTGGTAAACTACTTTTTAAATACTGCTTTACTTCATCACTATTAAATTCCTCAAGAACAATAGATCGTTTGTTAGCAATCAAGTTTGGATTTCTGGTGGTTATTATAACTTGAACATTAGTTGGCAAATTTACCATATATACGTTTATATCTTCAGATCTATCAACATTATCAAAAATAAATAATATTTTAGTTTTTAGAGAACCAAGTTTATTATTCACTAGCCTGATCACAAAATCATTAGATTGTTGATCTACATTAAGATCCATTGAATTAGCTAATTTACGATATTGTTGTTCTATTTTTTGTTGCTGATCAGCATCAAAATAATGTACCAATATATTTCTATTACGTTTTCCATACTCGATAGCACAACTACTTTTACCAATGCCAGCACGACCAGCAATTATTGCTATGTTTTCTTTATTTAAGTTATGCTCTATTTGCTGTAATTCTTTTTCTCGGCCAATAAATTTTTCATGGTTAGTTAATATTTCTGGTAAATAACTTGCAATTGTGAGTTTGCCATTTAGAGTAAATTTTTTATCTTGTTTTGTAACTATTGTTTTCTTATACACAAAAATACTTATAGTAATAATAGATATAAGTATCATAATGGTGATCGACAGTTTTTTCATAATATCCTTTTGATCTATTAATTAGTTCAGTATTAAACCTAAATCAACCAGCATCCGCACAAAATTTCCTAATTAAATCAATAATTACACTACATAGTCTTACTGGTAATCCATGCCCCAGTTCAGGAATAATTTCAAGACGGCAATTAGGTAAGCAATTTGCTAATTGTTTAGCATGTTCTATAGGAAAAACAACATCATAGTCACCATGAATAATAAGGCTAGGGATTTGTAATTTTTTTAACTCGTCTCCACGAGGTTTTGCATTGATCAGAGCTAATAATTGTCGTTGTATCCCTAAAGGATAATGAGAACGCTTATACGTATCTATATAAATTGCACGAAGAATATCATTAGATGGAATATTCTTGGTATGATTAACAATTTTATAGATCTGAATTTTATTAGCTAAATATTCTTCTAACCCTTCAGTTAATCTTTTAGGCGACACAAGATACTCTAATACCTCTTGCTTCATAGCTGGTAACCCTGGATCACTACTACTAGTAGAAATGCATATTAAACTCAAAATGCGTTCTGGATACAAGATAGATATAATTTGGGCAACCATTCCTCCCAAAGAAAGACCTACCATATGAGCATTCTTAATGTGCAATCGATCCATAAGTACAATCACATCTGTTGCCATATTTTCTAAAGTATATGAAGGCAAAAGTTTGTTAAACTGTTGGCTGCCAACCAAATAATCATAACGTTGAGATAATCCTACATCACGATTGTCAAAAATAACCACATAAAATTCATTATTAGATAATCCTTCGATTAATTCTTTAGGCCAATGAATTAATTGACCACCTAGTCCCATTATTAAAATAATACAGGGATTATCCTTGTTACCAAAGGTTCTGTAGTATATAGCTGGAAATTCTCCTGTGTATTTTGGGTCTTTATTCATTGGTGTTTTTCCATTCCTTTCTCGCCTATTTGGTTACACAGATCCTTCTTCGTGATCTCGTTTATTTAATTGCAATTTTGCATGTTTTTCCTGAGCTACTTCAATTGCTTTTCTAAGACGCGCTTCAAAAATTTCTCTAGGTGGTAGTTGAGTGAGGTATTGTGCTACATGGATCCCCGATTTATCCAGTTCTAAAAGTTCTATATGCTCTTGCTTTTTTTCTGCGCACAATATTAACCCTAAAGGAGTTTCTTCATTACTTTTACGTTCATATTTATTTAACCATTTTAAATAAAGTTCCATTTGTCCTTTATAACTAGCAACGAATTTACCTAGTTTTAAATCAATAGCAATCATTCTGTTTAATCCACGGTGATATGTAAGTAGATCTAAATAAAAATCTTCATTATCAATAGTAATTCTTTTTTGTCGAGCAATAAAACAAAAGTCACTTCCTAACTCCTGCAAAAAAAGGCAAAGTTCATTTAAAATGGCATTTTCTAAATCATTTTCACTAAACTCATTAGGCAATTCAATGAAGTCTAGTATGTATGGATCTTTAAAAGTAATGTTTTGGGTTATCTCATTACGTTCTTGTAAATTTTGCAGTTCTTGTTTTATTAATTTTTCAGGCACTTTTGATAATGCTGTTCTCTCATATAACATACCATCTATTTTTGTCCGTAATTGGCGTACACTCCAATGTTCCAAACGGCACATTTCAGCATAAAATTGACGTTTTAAAGGATCTTCAAAAGCTATTAACTCTATAAAATGTGACCATGATAATAGTGACGACAGTGTCGACACTATTTGTTTTTCTGGATAAAGCTTAGCAAATTTGACCATCCTGAATAAAGATCTACTATTAAATCCCTTACCATAAAGAATAGTAAGTTGTTCGGCAACCTGGTTTATTATTTTTTCTCCATATTCAGCACGTTCTTCTTTTAAAATTTCTGCATTTATTTTCTTCCCTATATTCCAGTATAATAAAACTAAAGAAGAATTTACATAAATAGCAGCTTTTTGCCTAGCTTCTTCAATTAATTGTTTAAGATCTTTAATTAAATCTTTACTATTACCTATTAACTCTTTTTTCATCAACTTACTACCTTATTACTTAACCAATTTCCGATTTTTAAACTTGTAATGATTACAATCCGTGTAATAATGATGGATAACATACCATATAATAAAAATTCTTTATATGTAATCATTAGTTCCTTTTTAATGGTAATTATAAATGTTACTGAATATGGGATGATTAAGAATATAGATGTAATCGTACCAGGTAATATTTTTCTAAAAAAGACGGTATATGTAACATGCTGTATTGCATTAACAAATATAGCAACCGCAGTAATTATTTTCAGAAATGTGGTTATTTTATTTGCGATAAAATAATCAGTTCCGATTATCAATATAGTCAATACACTTAATAGAACTATAGCCCATCCAAAAGATCTTTTTGAGTTATTACATTTTGGCTTTATTAATGCAAAGCAATTAGAAAATTTTTCATAGAATAAATATTCTTCCATGTTATGTATCATAAATATAATTGGTAACAAGAGACTAAGTTTATCGATAGCTATCATGACGGTAATCATTCAACAAAGTTAGATCAAAATCAGGTCGTGCTGCTGCACATTGAACTTTGCAATCAAACAATCTAATTTCAGCCTCTCTTACAATATTTCGTGTTAGCTTTTCTAATTCATATTCTACAAAAGTAGTATTTAATAAATAACTTATTTTCAATGGTGTTCTCAGAATCCTTGTTTTTTTATACCTAGTAATTAACTGTTCATCGGTTGCATGCTTAGACCACTCAAAATTAATCAACACATTATTTTCAACAGAGGCCATAAACCGTTTTAGCCCGTCTATTTCGCTAAGTGGCCCACCCACTAATTCTAAAGTAATTACCATGGCCTCTGGTCTAGATGTAGGTGCAGTAATAATTCTTGGCTGAAGCTGCATTTTTATTTTTTCCATCTCCACACTTCTTAAAGTGTCTTCGGCATGTAAATAGATCTGAGTGGTATTAAAAGAACTATGCCTATGGTTAGCTTGAATAATAGTGCCACTAATTCCTTCTCGATCTTGGTGGCTAGCCGATAAATGTCGTAACCAATGAGGAGACAATTTCATCAACTTTTTTCTTTTGGCTAAATCATTACTAAATTCTTGTGCTGCTAAAATACCCACCTCTTTTACAATAGTAGATAATCGTCTAATCCCTAATGGTCTCTTAGTTTTTTCGGAAATAAAAAAGTTCTCTTCTTCATGAGGCTCAGGTAATGATTTTTTATTTAAATGTAACCGATAAATTTTGACCATAGATAATAGTTGCTCATTAACCGGCACATGCCCCAATTTATCTCCCTTGCCATACACAAAAAACCACCACCGACCATTTAATTTTCTAAACGCATTCCAACCATGGCTTGCCACTTCATGGATCCTAAGCCCTAGCAAATATAGTAACCCAAATAAAAACTGGGTACGCATTTTATGATCAATTTCGTCTTCATTACTTTCTGGTAAATGATCTAATGCTCGCTGCACAGCAAGCCACTCTTCTTGCTCTAACATTTTTTGCCATACTTGGTATTTAGCTAGATCTTGTTTTTTAGCTTCCTGTTTTCGGTACTTTTTAATTAATTTAATCGGATTAGTACGTACATAATCCGCATCAACTAAATAATTCATTAAAGAACTAATGGTTTTTACGGCAAATAATAGCGAGTTCCTGATTAATGGTCCTAATAATGGTCGCCAACCACCTTTACCTCGACCTTGCCTCAATGCTGCTTTACATGTACACCAACTTGCTGGCGGATCGCTTAAAAAATCAAAATATTCGCTAAAATCATCGACTTTTAGGTTGCCAATAGTTGATCCTTTTTCATAAATACACCACAATAAAAACCTTTCTACTTCCTTAGTGTATGCTCGCAAAGTGGCTGGTTGCTCTTTATATTGTGCTAACCATAATTTTGTGGCCTCTAAATCATTTTGACTATTAATTTGGCAGTACTCACTAAATGGTCGGCTCACCACTAACAGATCAATTTTTGGCACCCAAGTTACAGGTGCTAACAACTTCGTTGGATCTAAAATATTTCCAGCCTGATTCACCTAATTACCTCTTGAGATTGCTCTTTTTCATAAATTTTTAATACTTCAGGATCTATTAGATCAGCTATGATTTTCTTGTGCCAAGCTAGTTGGTGTAGCAACGGTTTTTGCATGGTTATTACTTCATTTTTTTGCTTTTCTAACTGTCTCTGGATCTGCCCTACTTTTTCTTCCAAATTTAAGACTTTAACCTTTTCTTGCATTAGAGCATCATGTCCATCAGAACTAGTTTGCCTTACCATCTGAATGCTTACTTGATTAAGATCTCTAATTTCTTGTTGTAACTCACCAATTAATTTATTTTTATCATTAATTACTTTTTCTAAATCGTTACTAAAATTAGTTTTTAATTCATGACATAAGGTAGCTAAAAGATCTTTTAAATTAGTTACTTCAAGTAATTTTTCTTGTAATTGTTGATTACTGGTTTGTAACTCTTGATTTTCAGCTTTAAGTTTAGCTAGCTCTTTTTCTGCATTAATTAGCTCTTCTGCATAATTTTCGTTATGATCCATTTGTTGTTTAAGAGCCAAGCGTAATTGCCTAGTTTCCTCAGCTGTCTCTAATGTAGTATTACCCTCTAAAACTACTATTCCTTGGCTTTGTAATAATCGTTCTTTCTTCCAGGTTTGCAAATGGGTTAAAATGGTCGTTTCGCTTCCTCGACCACCCATCGCGCCACGGACAGCCGCAATAGTTGGAACTTCCCCGCTTGATGCTATAAAATTAGCAGCTGTATAAACATCGGTTTTAGTAACGATTTTTCTATTCATGCAACCTCACTAAAAAATCTCATAAGCATGTCTCTTTAACTGGGCTATTACCTCATTAAATCCTGGAATATTAGGAGTTAACCTAGTTAAAAATTCATTCCAGTCTTTTTGGATGTACGTTAAATACTCATCATTAAAAAACTGTTCTGGCGTTATAAAATCAATTTGTTTATGCTTACATTTAACTAAAAAAGCTTCTTTTAATTTACTGGTTTGCAGTTTAGATCTATGTTCACTAAAAATTTTCCATAAATCATAAAAGTCCCTTACTCTAGAGCGAACCCAACCTTTTCTTAATAATTGCGCTTGGTTTTGTAAAATCCCTCTAAATTTTTCGGTGATAATTTCTTCTAAGGTATAAGTTAAAATTTGATAATCAAATGGTTCCCCATATTCATGTAATAACTTACAAAAGCCTGGTTTAAAATAAATTGATTCATCCCTTGAGATCTCTAATTTAATATTACAAACTGGCTGCCTATGCCATGGTAATTGTGCTTTAATCATAAAAGCTATTTGATTAAATGGATGGGGATTTTTCTCTACATAACGTTTTACTTCAAAACTAAAAAATCCAAACTCTTCTAACTTCTTTTTGGCATTATTAACCACATCTATAATCGCTTGTTCTAAATCTTGATCATTAGATGGCACTATTTCTGAGAAGTCCAGATCCTCGCTGAATCTATACTCACCAAAATAGCATTTCTTTAATGCCGTACCACCCTTAAATGCTAGATTATTTCTTAATAAATTATGCTCGCTAATTGCCGCCAAGATCCAAGATAATACGTAATCTAGTTCTATGGTTTCCCAAACTACATTTTTTTGCTTTCTAATATTAATTAACTTTTTATACAAATCACTCATAATTTAGCCTTTTAGTCATTGTTGCTGCCAACTTCCATGATGATTTAATCTTAACTTCCATTTAGGATCGTATGAACCCATATCGTCTCTACCAGGATCTAATAATCTATATCCTGAGCTACCCTTTTGGATCAAGGAATAGATCTGATCAGATCTTACCCCGATCAGTCGATCTAAGATCCAGCCTAATCTACGACTAATTGCTACATCCAACCGTATGGCATAATCAATAATTTTATTTAAATTGATCTTATTAAAGTACTCTTGATAGGCATAAACTACCTCCTGCAATCCACCACAATATTGCGGTTGACTTAGTCCATCTAATAAAGTTCGTTCTAGATCGGTCACCGTAAACTTAGCATCCCCGCACCAACCAGTTTGCCCACCAAAAAACTTCTCTGGTTTAATTCTAGTAAACTCGTAGCTGATCCCCTTGATCTCTATCGCAGTTCTCTTACTGCCCTCCTTACCTTCAGTTGGCACAAAGATCGTATTGGTGGTAGTTATATATACCTTATTTAATGGTTGATCGGTTAAATTATGATAACGGAAAGCCGAACTGTGACTCAGCATAGCAGGAGTTACCAAAGCCATGGCGATTTCTTGCTCATAAATTGGTGTGGCCGTATATTCCACCATGTAAACCCCTTTGCGAAGAGTCGAGATCCAACCTTCCTTAACCAAGGTATGAAGGAGTACCCCAAAAGATTGGTAACTTAACCCTAACTCTTTAGCTACTCGCTCCTCTAACTCAGCTCGATTAAAAACCCTGATCCCCTCTTTAAAAAGTTCACGGATCACCATCAGTTTTTTTGAATTAGGCGCTACTTTATTTATATTATAAATTATCATTATATTAATATAACATATATTTTAAGTATAATCTATTGTTAGTACTTATTTTGTTTGTTTTATTAATGTGGCTTTAATATTTCATACATAAAAAGTAACATTTTTACCACTAAATAACCTATCCTGCCTAGTATAGCTTAAAATTAGGTGAAACTACATAGTATTTCTACGCAGTTAAAGGTGTATTTCTGGTAAGATTAATTATCAGAAATTATAGGTTCCACGTGGAAATTTTTTTGATTTTTATCACAGATGTTTGCATTAGATAAAAAAGTGCTTATAAATCAAATAGTTATAATTGAGAGACAATAATAATGGTTGGATTAATAGGTTTTTAATGTTTAATCTTGATCTCATCGCTTATTGTCTCCCAATAACTCTACCCTACCTTGTTCACTTAAGAAGATCCGACTATGTTTTAAAACTTGGACAACAAATTCGGTAAAAATCATTACATTTGACTGCAAACCACATTACTCTGCTCAAATTACTTTCGTTTTCGTTACTAAGCAAGCCTGCAACCAACTAAAGCTATTTCACCAAATGTGCAAAATTTGCACAATGATAATTTTACTATAAAAACCAGCAAATCCATTGCTTATCCACAACCTTTTCCAGTAAAAATGTGAATATCTACTACCATAGTTAGATTTAATGCAAAATTAATGAACCCTAATTTATAGCTAAGTGAATATCTATTAAATGCTGTTCGGCGAAATCTCTACGGAGATAAATGACAGCATTAGAATAATGTTAAATAAATATTTGCTCTTCTAATATACAAGCCGAACGTTCTGATTGTATCATTACACACTTCAGCAAAACCCCTAAAAAATCCAGCTAATTGTTAACTTACCTACAATTTTATCCAAAGATTTTGTTAACAACACATAAAAAAAATCAAACTACTAAATAAATATCTTGCATTTGTCGCCCAAACAAGAAAGTATTTATTCAAAACCGACAACAAATAGATAACAAACAGGTAACAAACGGACAACATAAACCGACAACAAACTGGGAAAAAACTGGCAACAATCCACAAAAAAGAATAAACCCTTATTAATAAAACATATAGCGCATCATCTTTATGTAATGTCCGATCTGCTCGCATAATGTTAAGATAACAATAAAAAAATGTTTGCTTAATCCAAAAAAACCGGCAACAAACCGACAACAATCAAATTAAAGCCTTTATATTGTTACCCAAAACAGCAATGGTGCATAAAAATAAAGTTTATATCCCCTCTTTACATATTAAAAAATTAATATTACAATTTTAACAGTTTCTTTGTTTTTTTATGATAACCGTTAAAGGATCACACCTCATGAATAACGAAATGTTACGTTTTTCTCAAATTGCCTCTCTTACTGGATTAAAAAGACATGCTATAAACGCTAGAGCAAAAACTTCATTCAATAATGAAGAATTAATAAGAAGCGCAGGAAATCAAATTCTACTGAAACCAGAACAGGCTAGACAACTTATAGCAGATCGTATTGATGACTTTAAGGGTAAGATAATTTACATAGGTAATTTAAAAGGTGGAGTCGGAAAAACAACCATAGCTTATTTGCTTATAAATACTTTATCCACCCTCGGCTTAAAAACTTGCGCCATTGATTTAGATGTGCAATCTAACCTAACCGGACAATTTCTAGCTATAGATGTTAATCAACCTGTTTTTTTCGATGTTATTGACAACAAACTTGATATTAAAGATATAATAATAGAGCTCACTCCAACTTTAGATTTTATACCATCTTCATTAAAAAACAGCTTGATCCAAAAATCATTATCAATGCAGGCACCAAAACATCATTTAACTTGGTTTAACTCCTTATGTTTAGATTATTTGCGAGCTAAATATGATGTAATTGTTGTTGATACTCCACCTCATTTAACTACATTAAATTCTGTATTCTGCTTATGTCTGAAAAATAACGATCATATAGCAATCCCTGCTTGTGCAGAGGACTTTTCTATTATGGGGGTAGAAATGTTTTTGGAAGACATTTTATCAATTCGCAACTCTTATAAAATCACATCAAAACCCAAAATATCGATAATTATGAATCGTTTTTTTCAAAACCAAAAAAACAATTTAGAAATGCTAGTTAAAATGGGAAAAGAATACGATAAAATGCTTTCTGAGACCATTATTAGAGATAGTGCAAAAATTAGAGAAATAATCAACAACAAAACACCTATATGTGAAATTAAACAGGGAAAAGAGGTTTATGAAATAATTGCTTCTCTCCTACAAGAATTTAATATTTTTAAAAAAATATAGGAAACTAAAAAATGCCTTTAAATTTGAATGACTTAATTAAGAAAGCAAAAGATAAAGGAATAACGTCCTCACATACAAACAACTCTCTTGGCCAACTTATTAGACCATGGCAACAAGAAAGTGTTTTATTTGGCCATACCAAAATACAAGAAACATACTGGCAACAAACCGACAACACAACTGAAAACAAAGTGGCAACAAACAGCCAGCAAAGCGACTACAAACAAGTAACAAATAAGCAACAGGCCAAGGTAATAATTAATGAAACCGACAACAAAGAGACAACGCAACCGACAACACTATCGACAACAAAGTTACAACAAACCAACAACTATTCAGCAATAAAGGCTTCTTTTTCATCTCTTGTTGGACTTCAACGAGCTATTATTGTTTTTATATATAATGAATGTAAAATTGCACGTTCCAAAATAACGGAAAGCTTAACTTTAGAACATATAAGCATGGCTTTGAAAGCTTCTAAAGGATGCATAAAAACAACGATCCAACGTTTAGAAGCAAAAGGATTTATTGAACGTGTTGTTTTTAAAAATGGCAGAGGAGGTTGGTCAAAGTACGCCATCCCAGATTTATTGTTTCAAGAATTATTACAGTATGAAAGCAATAATAAATTAGCAACAAACCGACAACAAATCGGCAACAATCAGACAACACAACTGGCAACACAACTAACAACAGAAGGCTCTGTAGATAGTAGTAATTATATTAAAAATACTACAACTACTCTTCCGGAAGCATTTAAACAAATTGATTGTTCTCCTTTAGTTGAAATAGGTTTCGATGAGTCACATATAATACAAATTCATAGAGAATATATTCAAAAACCAGAATTATCCTTATCTGCTGAAATTATTCAAAATTCAATAAATGCGCTAGCTTTTGATTTGAAACACAATAATATTGCAAACACTTTTAAACGTCCTACTATTGTGGTATTTATTTCTTTACTAAAGCAAGGAAAGCCGTATTCAAGTGTAACGCCAGAAAAATGTTTAAGCCCTCGCGAAGAAGCTATGAAAGAATATCTTTTAGCGCAAGAAAAGAAGAATCTCAAAACTTTAGAAGTTGAAATAAAAGCTAAAGAACTTGCCTTGCAAGAATGGATTTGTAACTTAACAGATGAAACGTTGTTAGAATTTAATCAGGATAATGAATCTTGTCCAAATGGAATGCCAGAAAAACTTTACCAATTATCCAGAAGAAAAAAAGCACTTGCACTTGCTAAAGAATACTTTGATGCAGTTATATGGCCGAAAGAACGTAAAAAAGTTTTAAGTGAGGAAAGCAATGTTAAACAAATGTAAACAATGTTTTAGTTGGTGTATAAGGAAAGAATCATTTTATCTTAATCTATTAGTAGTTGAAACATGCGGAGTATTTAATGCAATTTTTATGGAATAATGCTGGTAAAAAAGATATAAATAAAAATTTGGTGATTTATGAGATATGCCATAATTCTCATGGTTTACCTATAGATGGTGCCATAGCAGAATTGAATGGTATATTTGGTCCTAAAATCAACAAAACATTTACAGAATTATTTTTTATTATTTCTGGTACTTTAGTTATAGAAGAAGATGAAAAAAAATATGAATTAAAGGAGAGGGATATATATGTTGCATCTCCAGGTAAAATGCATACCTTACGAGGAATAAATTGTACTATGTTTATATCTTGTACTCCGCCATTTGATCCTTCTAATATTGAGGTTTTATCTAGTGAGCAATAGCAATAATCAAGCAGTAGAATTTCATGATAAAAATATACCTTTAGTACAAGATACATTAAAATCTCTAACAGCCAAACATCCAATTGAAAAATTTATTTATATTGAATTATTGGCCAATCAAAATAAAGCAGAATTTTTGTCTAATCAACCAAACCTTGCTGATCTGTTTCTATCTTTAGGTAAATTTAGTGATTGTTTTTATACGTCTATGCAACAAGCCAAGTTAAATAACAATCATTTTTTTGTTTGGCCAAGTAATCCTAGAGATCAAGTTGGTTTAGCTTTGCATGATGTGAATTTACGTAATGGATTAACAGTTATAAGAAGAACAGAAAAATCAATCCAAACCTGGGCTTTTGTTGGTGCTAACAGTAACGAAGAATTGTGTTCTCTGTTTTTAAATGATCAAAATGTATTTTTGAGTTTTATAAATTGTTTTCAACATAATTTAAAAAGTATAGGAGCAATAAATAACGAAGTGTATGGAGATTTCAAAGGAGTGTTTTTTCATGAGAACTTGTTTAATGATAATTCGAATAAATTATTTAATATTTATGAGCAAGCAAATGTTAAACGCTATTTTTTAAGTGGTAGTTTAGAAAATGTATACATTACTCATCAAGAGTTATTATGCTTATACTACCTGTCTCAAAGTATGGCGTATAAGCAGATCGGAAAAATTTTAAAAATCTCTCCTGTTACAGCAAGAAAACATATTGATTCTATCAAACTTAAAACAGGAATCATGGATAATTATAAATTGATTGAGCTGGTTAGATCTCAAAATTTGTTAGTATGAATTTATTTTCTGTTAGAATTGATATTTTAGACCAACACGCAAAGTGTTTTTTTGTTTGTGGTGATATTTTTAGTTATATGTTTTTTGTTAGATTTAATAAATATTTAACTATTAAATGGATATTGATTATTTTTTCAAGGTATTTGTTTTTTAGGGATAAAATATATGGATATTAAACGAGAAAGTATAACTACAGATTATTTTAAACAATATGATAAACGATTACCTAAACTACATAAAGATGTTTTATCAATATCTCTCTATGAGTATACGTATATTAAAAAAGCTTATTCTGCGGTGTTAGGGTTAAATGCAATCGACCATTTATCTATAAATATTGTTAATCCGTCTGGTGAAATGGTTTTTTTATCTTCTACTCCATATACTGGTATTAATGTATGTAATAGTGATCTTTGGTTATATGATTCATCAATTCATCCAAGCACCTATGAAAACAAGGATTTTTATTGGTGGGATGATTGTTATGCGTCTAAAATGAGGACAATCCTTAAAAGAGAGAAAGAAATTAAAAACGATCTGCAATTTGGTTTTGTATTTTCAAAAGAAGTAGAAAATTTTTATTTGTTATATTCTTTTGCAACTAAAGAAAAAGATCCAGAGATAAAGAAAGTTATAGAAAAATATAAAAATACGTTTATTGATATGGGAGATTATTGTTATTCGGAAATAAAACCGATTTATGAACAATATTCTGGTGGCTATCAATTGCCAACTATTAATAAAAATAATTTTCCAAAAACCAGGAGCTGATTTTGCCGTGTGATCTTAGAACGAAAAAGTGGTTCATTATAGGAGCTTTGGTAGGCAATATAATGGAATTTTTTGATTTCATTATATATGCATATTTATCTAAATATATTGCTATAAATTTTTTTCCACATAACAATCAGTTTATATCTAAGTTATTAATTTTTAGTGTATTTGCTAGTGGATATCTTACAAGACCGATCGGGGCAGTGATTTTTGGTTATATTGGAGATAAATTTGGAAGAAAAACTGCTCTAGTGCAATCAATTTTAATTATCACTACAGCAACAACATGTATTGGTCTTTTACCGTCTTATAATTCAATAAAGTTGTTAGCACCTATATTATTAATTGTTTGCAGATTAGTTCAAGGGTTTGAGGTTAGTGGAGAGCAAAGTGGAGTAGCTGTATATTTGTCGGAAAATGTTGGTATTAATAAGAATGGATTTATTGGATCGTTAGTGCTTGGTAGTTCATATTTTGGAGTTTTATTAGGTTCATTGGCATGCTTTGTTGTTTCTTTTTGCTTGCCTGAACAATCAATGAATAGTTTTGGTTGGAGAATACCATTTTTATTATCAATTATCTTAGGGTTTTTATCTTTAGTTTTACGTGTCAATGGAGAAGAATCGTTGGAATTTAAAGTTGCTAAAAATCACAATAAATTAAGTGAACACCCGGTATATGATACATTTAGTAATCAATGGAAAGAAACAATATTAATGATATTACTCGTAATGTCTTTGGCTGTTCCAATATATATGTATACCATTTATCTACCTAATTATTTGGTTGATGCTATAGGTATGGATTTAAAAAAAAGTTTATTTTTGTCAACTATATCGTTATGTTTTATTTCAGGATTAGTGCCTGTTGTTGGTAAAATTTCTGATCAATTTGGAAATGAAAAAACATTACTAGTAGGTTTAATTGCAAGTTTAATAATTGGGTATCCAATTTTTGTACTATTATCTTGTGGCCAACCATTATGTGTTATTATGGGACAATGTTGTTTTGGGGTCGTGGTGTCGTTTATAGCTGCGCCAATGTTAGGCGTGTTATTAAAAGTTTTTCCAGTCCATAGAAGATATACAGGTGTTTCTTTTGTGTTTAACACTAGCATGGCGATTTTTGGTAGCACTGTTCCTGTAATATCTATTGCTTTAATTGAATTTTCCGGGAATAAAGTTTTTCCAGGAGTATACCTTTCTTTATCTAGTATGGTTGGAATAGTAATTTTATATATTACTTATTACAAAAACCATAAATTACAATATTTGAAATCGCAACCGCTATTAGAAGGTGTAAAGCAAATATGCAAGCAGCAACAATAATTAAAGCTGGCGATCCAATTTTAAAATCACCAGCTAAGATGGTAATTAATTTTGGAACGAAAGAAATAAGTGAATTAATAGAATATTTGTTTTTTAATTTAGAACATCATCAAGGAGTTGGAATTGCTGCACCTCAAATAGGAGAAGAATGGCGAATTTTTGTGTATGGATTTAGTAAAAATTCACGCTATCCTAATGTGAAACCAATTGAAAAAACTGTTTTAATTAATCCGGAAATTTATTTTTTTTCTAAAGAGACTAATGATTTTCATGAGGGTTGTTTAAGCTTACCTAATATTAGAGGCATGGTTTCTAGATCTACTCAAATAAAACTGAAAGCTCAAGATATAAATGGTTATGCTATAGAAAAAATGGTAGATGGGTTTGAAGCTAGAATTGTTCAACATGAAACAGATCATATTAATGGTATTTTGTTTCCTGAGAGAATGTCTAACTTAAAAACATTATTATATACTGAAAATTAGTTTGAGATAGGTAGGCTTTTAGTTAGAAAATCTAGCATAAGTTGTATAGAATTTTTTTTATTTTCTTTGGTGCCTTCTAGTTCAGAAATACTATCATAAATTTTTATAATATTATCTGCTATATAATCCCAATTTTGTTGATGTTGAATAAAAACATGTTTAGAAGTTTTTAATATATCAATTAATAGATCTTTATCAATAGTAGAAATAGTTGGTGAATCTTTGTCTCCATAAAGTAGCCACCAAACGTCTACATTAAGCCAATTAGATAGTGTTTCCATGGTTTTGTTTTCTGGTAAAGACTGACCAGCAAGATATTTTCTAGCCATAGTAAAAGAACATCCTAAAGCTTCAGAAACTGCTTTTGCACTAGCCCCGCTATGTGCTTTAGTGGAAGTATATCCTCGTTTTTTTAGTATATAAATTAATCGTTTGGAAAATCCATCACGAATTCTTGTTTGTAGATCTAATGGTGATTTGGTCAAAATTAAGTTTCCAAAATAGTAAAAGTTTAAAGTTTCATGTTTATTTAGCATGGTTCTACAAAGGATTCTAGTTTTTATTCTTCATTTATTTAAGTATCACACAATATGTAAATCATTTCAAAACATTATGCAACTTTAAAGTTGCATATATTAAAAATATTAATTACACTAAAAATATTATTTGGTTTGTAATATATTTGTTAAGCAAGTTAGTTATAAAACCAGAACAACAATATAAATAAGAGCACCCTGTGCCAGGATTCGTTCCAAATAATGGCACAGGGTGAAAAAACAAAGTTAGACGTAACGGAGTAAGTTTTAAAGCAAGTTTTGAAGTAAATTTTGAAGCAAGTTTTAGGGTAAGTTTTGGAGTAAGTTTTTATGATGGACGTTCAAACTTCCAAATGGAAATTAACAAATTTGATCCAGTTAGATTTAATGGTACTGTTAAAAGCAACGTATCACTCATTACCGAGTATTTTATAAAAGGGATTTTGTGAAACTATATAGGTTTATTTGCATTAGCATATTAGTATTATTTGTTTTGGGTAGCCTATTTGTTGCTACTGAATATGTTGCCTATAACTTGGGATTTAATCCTGGATTAGGCACACCTGCCACCAAGTTT
>CAIVQA010000053.1 GCA_903907935.1 uncultured Francisellaceae bacterium | reverse complement strand
TGAAGAAAGAAAATTATTAGGACATGCTCAATATAACTTAGCTAGAGCTAGTGTTAGCGCTACCTTAAACATGAGCATCCAGGGCCAAAGTTCAGAAAAAGCTTTAATAGATGGTTTAGTCGATGCTGCAATAGGAACAGCAATAGCTCCAATGACGAGTACCATAGATGGATGGCATAATTTAGGAGAAATCAGTTCTATCAATCATAAAATTGTGCATACTATTTTAGGAGCAGCAAGAGGAGCGTTAAGACACGATGGTGCGATAGCCGGAGCATTAGAAGGATTAACTTCTGCAGTGTTGCATGATGTGGTTGATGAGAAAAAGCTAGCTAAAAAAGAGGTTAAGCAACAAGAAGTTAAACCTAAAGAAAGGAGCGAAGGCGAACAAAAAATACCAACAACATTAACTAACAAACAAAACAGTGAAGAATCATTATCACAAAAAATATTGTTGCAAGATGATAAAGAACAGCTGAAAAATAAAATAGCAAAAAGATTAATGAGAGAGGCAAAACAACAAGCTGCAGTTGGAAATAAAATTAACGTACAGGAATTTTTAGATGAGATTAATAATAGTATTAATTTAATGAACAGAGAAGAACTTAAAAATTTTGATAAAGCATTTACATTTTTTGATTTAAAAACCAGTTTTGAGCAACCTAAAATTAAGATGCAATTGGCTGGCTTAGAATCCTCAGATAGTAGAGATGCTTCCAAGCAACCTAGAAAAGATTGGTGGCAAAGATTTAAAACTTTTAAAGAAGAGTACGTTAAGGTTGTTCTGGATGTTGATACAATAGAACAAAATTTACATAATACGCAATCAACTGTGATTTTAGATAAATCTAAATTATTGTATAGTCAGTGGAAAGAAGCGCGTAGTGTTTATGATGAGAATGATTTTGATGTTGATCTTTATATACATAGGACCAGAAAAGATTTGATAGCTGATCATTTGACAATTGCAAAATATAGAGACGATTTTAATCCTAGCGATCCAGTTTGGTCTAATGCGTTTGGTGTGGTGTTTTCACCTAGCCAAAGGAAGTTAACTAAAGCTGTAGATTTTGTACGTGTAGGTAATAAAAAAATTAATGTGGGAATAACTCCTTATGCAACAACTAAAAGTACTCTTCAATTTGTTGAATTTAAAAACTCAACATTTAATTCTAATGTGCAAGGTAGTGTTGGTAGCGGTATTAATATTGCACAAGTAAATTTAGGTAATGTTAAATTAAATACAGATGTACTTAGTTGTCATGCAAATGCAAAAATTAATGTTTCGCATGCAGACAAAGGTGTTGTAGATGCTGTTGTTCAAGGTAGATGTTCTTTGCTTAATGTAAATGCTATGGTAAAAACAAATCCAATGTGTATTGGAAATGACTGTTTGGTATGTGAGGGGGTTGTTGATGCAATGTTTGGAAATACAGGAATTAGCATTGATATTGAAGATATACGAAAAATTTCTACTGATATTGAAAGTTCAATTACTGTCAAAAGTAAAGGTGCTTGCAAAGTAATAAAAAAAAGCGGACCCACGTTTAGCTAAAAAAGGTTTTTTTTATGAAGATTAACTTGCACACTTTAAAAAAAATATTTTTATTAATTGGTTTAAGCTTTTCAATAAATACCTTATTTGCTAATGTCGAAAATGAAGAGTGTTCATTGGAATGTAAGTTAGTAAAAGAATATCATAATAATGAATGCGCTATTATACGGGAATATGATAATATTGAAATACAAAAAAAATGTTTTGGTTTAGCAGAACAATTAGCACAAATTTCTGATAATAAAGAATTTTTATTTGGGTTAGCTGATCATTATGTGAATGGCATTGGTGTTACTAAAGATCTAGAAAAAGGATTGCGTCTGTATGAAGAAATTGCAAATCTACAGTTGCCGATATCCGTTACTGCGCAAAGTCAATTAGGCATATATTATGTTGCTGAAGATAGTAGTGTGCGAGATTTAAACAAAGCAGAGTATTGGTTAAAAAAAGCTGCTATTAATAATGACCCAGTAGCGCAATGTGATTATGCTATGTTGTTAAAAATACAGAATAAGCATAAAGAATCTTGGCATTGGTATAAAAAAGCAGCTGCAAATGATAGTCCTCGAGCTAAGTACAAATTAGCAAATCTTGTTATTAAAGGTTATAAAATTGGGATAACTCGCAAAGAAGCCTATAAATTATTACTTAGCGCTGTAGATCAAGGTTATACTCCAGCATTTTATTCATTAGCGATTATGTATAAAGAAGATGGTAATAAGAAAAATGCCGATTATTGGGCCTGTAAATTTATGAATACTGAATTATATAAAAATTTAAGGTTAGGATTAGACCCTGAGGAAGCATGGAATAAAGCAAAATTTTCTGAAAAAAAGGAAAAATATTTAGCTGAAGTACGAAAAGAAAAAGAAGAAAATGCTCAAATAAATAAAAATTGCCAATAATTTGTTTTGGTATTGGTAGCTTTAAGTTCAATGATTATATTAAGCTGTGTAGAATCATTAGGCATTATTTCCAGGTCATAACGACCAAGTTCTAGTAGTATAGCTAAATTTGAAAAATAAAAGAGTGTTTTTTGTCGTAACACAAATAATTTTGAGTTAAAATTATTTCCACAAGATGTAATTAATTTTTTGCAATTATATTTGTCCAATCAAAAAACTGAAGATTAGATTTTATTATCGCCCCGGAGAGGATTTGAACCTCTGACCTGTCCCTTAGGAGGGGACTGCGCTATCCACTGTGCCACCGGAGCTAAAGAAATCGTAAAACTATACTAACATTTGATTATATGTCAAACGGCTTAAAATTTTCTGAGCAGTTTTTGATAAAACATTACTAATTTTTTCTTTTAATGATTCATGAATTTTATATTCTACCGTAAAAACATCATGATCTTTGCATTTTTCTATTAAATAAGCATCACTAGTTGTAATTTCATCAATTAAATTTAGTTCTAGTGACTGTAGACCATACCAATATTCACCGGTCGCAATCTTTTTTAAATCAACTTGTGGTCTATTGTTTTTAACGAATGCTTTAAATAGGTTATGAGTATCTTCAAGTTCCGCAATAAATTTTTCTCTACCTTTTTCAGTGTTTTTACCTAACATAGTTAAAGTAGACTTATATTCTCCAGAGGTGTGATGTTCTATGTCTATACTATGTTTTTGCAGTAGTTTATTAAAGTTAGGCAATTGTGCTAGTACCCCGATAGAGCCCACTATTGCAAAAGGGGCGGCAATAATTTTATTAGCGACTGCGGCCATCATATACCCACCACTTGCTGCTATTAGATCTACTGCTACTACTAAATTAATATTTTGTTGTTTGATTCTTTGTAGTTGAGCAGCGGCTAATCCATAGTTATGGACAATTCCTCCGTGACTTTCTAATAATATTAAAACTTCATCAATATCTTTAACTACGGTTAAAACTGCAGTAATTTCTTCACGTAAATGTTCTACTTGAGATGCGGTTAGATCCCCATGAAACTTTAATACAAATACTTTAGGTTTTTCTTCGTTACCAGCTATTTTTTGTTTAAAGGATTTCTTTTTAGCTTTTTCTTCTTGTTTTTTTTCTTTTTTTCTTATTTTCTGTAATTTTTTATAATCTTGTTTGGTTAAAATTTCAGATTCTAAATTATCTTGTAAGTCTTCTAATTTATCGTTAATGTTTTCTATTTCAAGATAACTTTCTTCTTTTTCTTTTTTTTTAGAAGAAATTATTGCTATAAAAAACACTAATGTAATTAGGATCCCAAGGACAACAGTTAAAACTTTTGCTATAAATAATCCATAATTAAACAAAAAATCGCTCACGAAATTGCTCCTAAATTTTGAATTTTAAAAAGTACTTAGTTTACATTTATTGCTAAAATATACAAATATACTCATTAGCTGAGAGTATACTTGAGCAGGGGTAACTATTAAATGATTGATTTTATGACAATATCTAAAAAAATAGCGATTAGTTGTGCGGTAGGATTGAGTATATTTTTATTAGCTTTAGGGCTCATGTATAGGTTATTACACGTTAATCATAAAAACTTTTATAATTCTGGTCAAATGTTTATAAGCGAGGAAATGCCAGATTTTAATTTGCCAATATTGGGTGGGTTAGATTCATTTGTAGATCAAAATTTTTTTAAGAATAAAGTTACTTTAATGAGCATTTGGTCTACTAACTGCCGCACTTGCCGGCACGAGCATGCAGCGTTATTAAATATTGCTAAGTATTTAAAGGATAAAGATGTTCATTTTGTTGGGCTAAATTGTAGCAATAACCAGGAGCAAGCGATCGAATGGTTAAACAGAAATGGTGATCCATATAGCATTAATTTATTTGATCCTAAGAGTGTGCTGGTTGCTGAGTTAGGATCAACTGGATTACCAGATTTCCTTATAATCGATAGTTACAATAAAATTCAATATAGATATTCAGGAACTATAACCAATAATGTCTGGGAAAAAAATATCCGTCCAGTATTAGATGGTCTATATCTACATACTAATAAATAACCAAAGGTCATAAATTTTTAAGTTTTTTTCATCTAACTTTTTAGTTTTCTTATAAATAGGCTATTATTTAATTATTAGCATTTATATTTTGGAGCATAATTTATGGCTATAACATCTAGTGAAAGCGGAGGTGCTTTAACAATTGCAGTACAAGGAAGATTTGATTTTAGTTCCTTGCAATTGTTTAGAAATGCTTATGAAAAAGTAAGTCCTAAGCCAAGTAAATTTATTATTGATTTAAAGGAGTCTGATTATTTGGATAGCTCTGCATTAGGCATGTTACTGGCATTACGTGATTATGCTGGAGGGGATAGCGCTAGTATAAGCATTATTAATTGTAATCCTGATGTAAAGAAAATTTTAATAATTACTAAATTAGATGAGCTTTTTTCAGTAAGTTAAATTAGCGAACAGTTTATGAACAGCTTAGTATACTCTAGAGACAATTTAGGCTCTTTACATATAGTGATTCAAAAATATGCCAATTTAGTAAAAAAAATTGCGCATCATTTGTTGGGTAGATTACCACCTAGTGTTCAAGCAGAAGATCTAATTCAAGCTGGGATGATTGGTCTATTAGAAGCTTATCGTAATTATGATGAATATAAAGGTGCTAGTTTTGAAACATATGCAGGGATCCGTATTCGTGGTTCTATGTTAGATGAGATCCGCAAAGGTGACTGGGTGCCACGTTCAGTACATAAAAATTCTAGAAGAATTTCTAGTGCGATACGTAAAATAGAAAATCAAATTGGTCGAGATCCCAAAGATAGAGATATCGCAAAGGCTTTAGACATTAGTTTAGAAAGTTATCATCAATTGTTACAAGATTCATTGGGGGCGAAAATTTTTGGATTTGATGATATGGGGATAACAATTGATACCATAGTAGATGGTGGACGCGATCCTTTGCCTGGCCCGTTAGAAAAAATTCAAAAGACCGACTTTAAAGAATATGTAGCAAAATTAATTTCTGATTTATGTCCCAAAGAAAGTTTAGTGTTAACTTTATATTACAATGAAGAGTTGAATTTAAAAGAAATTGGCGAAGTGTTGGGAGTTAGCGAATCGCGAATTAGTCAAATTCATAGTCAGGCAATGTTAAAATTAAAATCTAAAATTAGTGGATTAGAGTTTGAGTAAAAACATTGATTTCCAAATTAAAATTTTAGTAGTTGATGATTTACCTGCCATGCGTGATTTAATAAAAGAATCATTAAATCAGCTAGGATTTTTTAATATTATCGAAGCAGAAGATGGCCGCATAGCTTTAGATTTATTGATTAAAGATAATTTTGGATTACTAATAACAGATTGGATGATGCCTAATATGGACGGGCTAGAGTTAACTATTGCTATTAGGAATAATAATAAATTAAAAGATCTTAAAATTTTAATGGTTACTTCAAATAAAGAACAATCTCAAATTTCTGCCGCTATTAAAGCAGGAGTAGATGAATATTTATTAAAGCCATTTACTTTGCCGGCATTAAAAGAACATTTAAATAGAGTATTATATTAATAAAAAATGGCAGTTATAGAAGCATACATAAACCATTTAATATAAGTAGGAAGCCAAGAAATAATTTTAAATCTACTATTGCCATTAGTTCTTTCTATCCAAGTAGATGGAATTTCTTGAATTGAATAGTTTAATCGATGAGCTTTAACTAATAATTCTATGCTGTAAGTAAAACCTTTTTTAGATTCTATAACTATGTTGTCTAAAACTTTTCTAGAAAACAATCTAAATCCATTAGATGCATCATGAGTACCTATTTTAAAGCAATGGTATAATAAAAAATTTCCCAAACGCAACAATAAAGCTTTAATTATTGGTGCATTTTTCATTGTGCCGTTTGGCATAAATCTACTAGGACAAACGATGTCAGCGCCATGCTTTGCCATGGCGAGCATAGGATCTATTATAGGTGCATTAATAAAATCGTCGGCAGGGTATACCAATACATATGGTGCTGTAGATTGTTTAAAGCCAGTAACAATAGCTGCTAAAGGACCACTTAAATTATTTTTTACTAGTTTTATATTAAAATGATCTTGATATTGTTTAATAATTGGTATGGTGTTGTCCTCATCAAAATCGTAACAAATTAAAATTCTATAAGTAGATTTAATATGTAATTTAAAATGTTCTAGAATTTTAACTATATTTTCTGCTTCATTATATACTGGTATTATAATATCTAAATTAAACATTAATAATACCCCAAACATCTATAATTGGCTTATTTTTAAAATCTAAATTTTTATAACATTTATGTGGGGTACATAAAATTAAAATATCACTTTTTTCTATGGTAGTATCGAGATCAATTAATTCTGGATCGCAAGTTACAAAAGGATCGGTGGTTAACACTTGTTTAGCATACAGTATTAATATTTTTTTTAGTTTATAACTTAAAGAAGATCTAATATCATCAATTTCTGGTTTAAATGCCATACCTAACAAACCAACAGTAAGTTGCTCAAGGTTCCAATTTTTTTTTATTTTTTCGATTACATATAATGGCAATCCTTCATTAGCTAGCATAGCAGAGCTACCAATAGAAAATTGGTTTTGAGCAAAAGAGGATAATTGCATAGTATCTTTAAACAAACAAGGACCTGCGGCAAAACCTGCAGATGGAAACCCTTGCATCCGAGGGTAGCATTTTGTCATAGCATTAATAATATTATTATAATCAACATCTGCGCTATCTGCTATCATATAAAATTGATTAGAAACTGCAAATTGAATATACCTATAAGAATTGGTGAATAATTTAGCAAATTCGGCTTCTATTGGTTTAACGCATACTAGTTCTGGGGAAATTAATTTAAATAATTTAATTGCTAATTTTTCAGATTGATGATCTATAGCTCCTATTATTTGTGGCATATTAGTTAATTCTTGTAGTGCGTATCCCTGGATAATGCGTTCTGGGCAAAATGCCAATTTAGTATGAATATTTTGTGAGCTTAAGAATTTTGCTAACCAATCTGTTGTACCTGGAAAAACTGTTGATCTTAAAATTAATAAATGATTTGAATTAATATATGGTTGTAAATTAACAAAAAATTTTTTTAAATGACTGTGTACCGGGTTTAAAAATTCGTCTACAGGAGTACCAATAGTAATAATAATTGGTCCGTTTTTTGGAAGATCGGCTAGACTATTCGAGAAATATAATTTTTTTTCTTTTAACATTTTTTGTAGTAAATGTTCCGCACCATATTCTATATATGGTAATTTACCACTTTTAATTATATTTAAGGTATCTTGATTAATATCTTGAATTAATACGTTTAAGCCACAATTAGCAAAACTTAACGCTAGCGGTAACCCAACGTGTCCTCCACCACCTATTATAGTTAGATCAATATTATTTTTATGCATATTTTGTACCATTGTTTATTATAATGATCATACATAAGTATTCGGTGCTCAAAAAAATAATTAGCTGAACTCGCCCCGCGCAGCTGGCGAGGGGCTCAAACAGCACTCATTATTTTTTTGAGCACCGAATACTTATTCAGCACGAGCAAGTATATATTGTTCACCTTTATGTTTATAAAGTTTAATAAAATAGTAAACCATAGCTAGAAAGCAAAAATTCCAGGCTAATGCAGCATAACGCAATTTTGCATTAAAAAACAGAAATTGACTTTGCATAACCAAACCAAGTAATGAGATTAACTTTATTTTTGGGTCATTAATAGTTTTTGAATATAAACAATAAATGGCCGATAAAATGGCTGGCCATCTAAAAAAATAGACTCCTCGATTCCATAAATGTAGTTGTTCATATATTTTTGGTAGGCTATTAGTGAAGTTGCCGTTTAATACTTCTAATACTGCCTGTATATAGGTAGACGGTGGGGTCATTAAATTAATATTAAAGCTTGTTTTACCAGTAAATAACGACCATTCTCCAGCAAAATACACATTATGCCACAACATGAATAATACGGGCGAGAAGCCCAATAAATTAATTAAAATTTGTTTTATAGTAAATATATTTGGATTTGTGGTTCGTTTTTTCCATAATCCCCAAATAATTATTATCCCAGATATAATTGCTAAATTTGGTCTTAAAAATACTGCTATAGCTAATAATAAATTAGCAAAAAAAGAAGTGTAAGAATTTAAAATAATAGTACTTGCTAATAAGAAAAATCCATAAGCATAGGCTTCGCTATAGCCAGTTAGGGTGAATTTAATGTATAAATCGTTAGCAAAACCGAAGTATTTAAGCCAAGGAATAAAAAATAAACTAATTAATACGATAGTTGTTTTAAGCGAAAATAGCGATCTTAAAAAATTAAACATTATAACTGGAATAAATAATAAAAATAATAAATAACCGTAAGCACTATCACCAAAAATAATTAATTCTATTAGACGTAAATAACGTAGACCTGGCATAAAATAAAAGGTATCTTCCGCTCCTCTTAAAACCTCTAAATAATTACCAGCTATAAGTTGTTGTAGCATAATTCTGGAATAACCATAGAATACTAGTCCATCGCCTCCACCTTCTAAAATAGGAGAGCCTTGTAGTAATTGTGCAGCAAAAAAATGAATATTTAATAGTTGCCAGAGCATACCCGCAAATACCCAGCTTATTTTGAGTTTATTTGCAAATTGAAACATACTTAATAATAAATAAAGCCCAATAATAGTAATTATATTATTTAAAAAATCGCAACATTTATAAAAAAAAGTTTTATTTAAAAATAATTTAATATTGTTATGGTTGCTAATTCCAGGTATATAAATTTTTTTATTTAAATCAAGAGTAGTAATGGTTTTATAAAATAATTGTTCGTGATTTATAACTCTATAATCGTTTTTAGATGGCCATAATACTTCACCATGCCAATATAATTGCATACCCAATAATTCTTTAGGTATTTGGTATACAATAAAAAAAGGCATATTTTGTCGATAAATATTATTGGTCGGCGGATCAAAAAAATTATATTTTATGTCGTTAAAAGTGCCAATTTTAGCGTTAATTCTGTTACTTATATCTATATCATGAATTATTCTAGAATAACTTGGATTTTTTTGATCTTGCCAAAATTGTTCTGCTGAAAAAGCATTAAACGGTTCAGTTTTTGGTAGATAATTTCGCCAACAATTTTTTTGAGATGAAGAACAATCCGCATTTTTTAAATAGTTATCGTTAAATACTTGTTTAAAATAATTAAATACAGTTGGAGGGAGATTAGATTGATAAAAATGTACATTTGCAGCATTATTTTCATCTAATAAAAATACATTATTTGTTTCTAAAATCTTTATTTGTGGTATAACCAATTTTATAATTAATAACGCGGATAAAATAAATATGGTTAACGGTTTAATATGGCAAAATTTACCATAAATAATAAACACTAAAGCGATACTAAAGGTGGTTAATTTAAAGCAGTTATTAATAGGTAAACCTATAAGTAACCAACTAACAATTATGCTAAAAATTTTAATTAATAAATCCATTGTTCTGTATATAATAAGGCTTAAGTTTTTGGGTATACTAATCGAACATGAGTTTTCAGTGCTCTAAAAAACAAGGAGTGTTGTTTGAGCCTATTTGACCTCTAGTTGCTCTTGGCTTTGCGAAAGGCGAGTTTCGCGACTTGTTTTTTAGAGCACTGAAAACTCATGTTCGATTAGTATAACATTCAAATTTTATTTAGTTTATCATTTGGAAATCAATTATGTCTAATATTTGCTTGGTAACAGGGGGAAGTGGCTTTATAGGTTCCGCTTTGGTTAAGAAATTAGTAAATTTAAATTACAAAGTTAGAGTCCTTGATGATAATTCTAGAGGTCGTTTAGATAGGTTACAGGGAGTTCTTGAGCAAATAGAGGTTTTTAATGGTGATATTCGGGATCCTAAAGCAGTATTAGATGCTATGGAAAATGTAACTTGTGTGTTCCATTTGGCTTGTGTTAATGGCACAGAATATTTTTATTCTAAATCAGATTTAGTATTAGATGTCGGAGTAAAGGGGATGTGTAATATTTTAGATGCTAGCGTTAAAAAGGGTGTAAAAAAATTAGTTTTAGCATCTAGCGCAGAAGTGTACCAAAGCCCAGCTACTATTCCTACCGATGAAACTGTAGCGCTAACTATTCCAGATCCATTAAATAGTAGATATTCTTACGCTGGAGTTAAAATTATCAGCGAGATTATGGCGGTAAATTATAGTAAATATTTTGAACAAGTTTTAATTTTTCGTCCTCATAATATTTATGGCCCAGATATGGGTAAAGAACATGTTATACCCCAATTAATCTTAAAAATTAAAGATTTATTACACAAAAATGATAGTTCGGAAATCACCTTAACTATTCAAGGTAGCGGACAAGAGACTAGAGCTTTTTGTTACATAGATGATTTAATTCAAGGGTTAATTATTTTATTAGAAAAATCTTCGGATAAATTAGCAATATATAATATTGGTACCATGGAAGAGAGATCTATAGCAACAGTTATTGAGACTATTGGTAGAATTATTAATAAAAAAATAACTATTGTGGGTGGGGAATTAACCAAAGGTAGTACTTTAAGAAGGTGTCCGGATATTGGTAAAATCTCTAAATTGGGGTTTACACCAAAAATTTCTTTAGAACAAGGAATTAAAAATAGCTTAGATTTTTATTTTAGGGATCACACAATATGACTCATAAAAAAACCAGTAGTTTAAATATAACTGCTTGCCAAATTTGTAATAAAGAAAAATTAGTACCAATTATATTTTTAGGCTTTATGCCACCAGTAAATCAAATGGGTAATATAGGTAGTCAATTACAAGAACAAGCTGCTTACCCTACGGAATTACTAATGTGTAGCGAATGTAATTTAGTACAATTAGGATTAATATTACATCAAAAAATTTTATTTCCATTAGAATATCCGTATAGAAGTGGCACTACTAAAATTTTATGTGATAATTTTCTTGATTTATATTTAGAAAGCCAAAAATTAATTAAATTAGATCCTAATGATTTAGTAATCGATATTGGTTCTAACGATGGTAGTTTATTAGCTAATTTTCAACACAAACATAAAATATTGGGTGTAGAACCTACTAATGTTGGAGAATTAGCAAGAAAGCAGAATATTCCAACTTTACAAAATTATTTTAGTAAACAATTAGCCAAAGATATTTTAACTAATTACGGTAAAGCTAAAATTATAACTGCAGCCAATGTTTTTGCTCATATAGAAAATGTACACGAGATTATAGATGGTATTTCTAGTTTACTTGAAAAAACTGGAGTGTTTATTTCAGAGTCACATTATTTGTTAGATCTAATAAATACTTTACAATACGATACTATTTATCATGAACATTTAAGATACTATTCTTTAAATAGTTTACAGTATTTATTTGGTATGCATAATCTAGAAATTTTTCATGCTAAAAAAATTCCTACTCATGGTGGTTCAATTAGAGTCTATGCTGCTAAAAAAGGTATGTACGATAAAAGCGCTGATCTAAAATTATTGTTACAACAAGAACCAGTAGGGGATAAATTATTAGCAAAATTACAAATTTTTAAAAACCAAGTAATTTTAAGTAAATTAAAGTTACACGAATTATTTAGAACTATTAAACAAGAAAATTTAAAAATATTTGGGATCAGCGCTCCTTCTCGTGCTAGTACTTTAATTAATTATGTTGGTATTGATGATGGCATTTTAGATTGTGTAGTAGAAGTTTCTGGTTCGTTAAAAATTGGCAAATATATGCCAGGGACTATTATACCAGTATTAGAGGAACAAGAATTATATAAAATACAGCCAGAATATGCGTTAATTTTATCTTGGCATATTGCCGATGAATTAATTAATAAAATTCGTAAAAATGGCTATCGTGGGAAATTTATTGTGCCATTGCCGGAAGTTTATATAAAATAACTGATCGCGCATGAGTTTTAGGTACTCTAAAAAACAAGTCGTGAAACTCGCCTTTCGTAAAGCAAAGAGCAACAAGATAGCCAAGGAGGCTCAAACAACACTCCTTGTTTTTTAGAGTACCTAAAACTCATGTGCGAGCAGCATATATAAAATAATATTCTAAGATGTTTTCATAAATCTTGGTTAAATTATAAAGATCTTTTACTGCAACATGCTCATCAATTTGATGGGCAGTTGTTGCAATTAAACCAAATTCTAAAACGGGGCAAATTTTTTGGATAAATCTAGCATCAGAAGTCCCGCCAGCGGTTCCCAATATTGGATTGATATTAATTACTTCTTTAATAGCTCTTGTTACTATTTCGCAAAATTGTTTTGGATGATTAACAAAAGCCCCTTCGCCTGCTTCGGTTACTAGATTATAATTAATTTTAGTAAGATCTAAGCGATCTTTTATAGTTTTAATTAGCTTATCTGGGGTATAATGATTATTAAAACGAACATTAAATTTAGCATAAGCTTTATTAGGGATAATATTACAAGTATTATTGCCAACATCTATTGAGGTAAATTCTAAATTAGATGGCTGAAAATATTCGCTACCTTGATCTAATGGTTGTTCTTTAAGAGAGTAAAATGCTTTTATAAGATCGGGTATAGGGTTATGGGCACTTTCAGGGTAGGCAACATGGCCTTGTTTACCATATACTTCTAAGGTAGCATTTAAGCTTCCTCTGCGGCCTATTTTGATCATTTCCCCAAAAGTCGTAGGATTGGTTGGTTCACCAATTAAACAAAGATCAATATTTTCTCCTTGTTCTTTAAGAATTTTTAAAACTTTTGGAGTGCCGTTTTGAGCATGGCCTTCTTCGTCACCAGTAATAAGAAGACTAATTGAACCATTAAAATTTTTTTGATTTTTTTTAATAAAATTTTCTACTGCGGAAACAAAACAGGCAATCCCGCACTTCATGTCGGTACTGCCGCGACCATATAAAATATCGTTAATAATTTTTCCCTCAAATGGATCTACGGACCATGCGGCTGGATCTCCTATTGGTACTACATCAGTATGCCCTGCAAAGCAAAAATTTTTTCCATTTTGCCCTAAACGTGCATAAAGATTATGAACTAGGGCATTGTAGATTGGATCCTCAAAAACAAATTTTTGGCATTTAAACCCTAAAGAATTAAGAGTGTCTGCTAAAAAATCAATGGTTCCTACATGATCTGGAGTTATGCTAGGATATTTTATTAATGCACGGCTAAAAGTAACTGGATCAATCATAAGTAAGTTAACCTGTATAACGTTAATGAAAATTCATGTGAGCTCAGAGTATATTGTATTGATTTTTTTGTTGACGGTATACTAGATAATTATGGCCAATATCCATAATGTTTTTTGTTAGCATTTGTTGTTACTTCTGGTACATCATTTTGATACGTTTCTTGATAATCATCATATGTTGTTATTGTTAAATTATATTGTGTAATAGCAGAGTTTTGTTGATTTTGTTTGGTTGAGGATCCAAGATCTGTAATATTATTTTGAAGTGATAGTTCGTTGTTATTAGATGTTATTATCATTAAATTATTTTGTGCAGCAATAAGTCCGTGGTTTGCAGCTTCTTGTAGTAAATTGACGGCTACTTTGTAATTTTTAGATACTCCTGTTCCAAGGTAATACATCATACCTAAATTGTTCATGGCAGCAGGTAATCCTTGTTCTGCAGCATCTCGAAACGAAAAAACAGCCCTAACATATTCTTCAGCTATTACTTGGCCATTATAACAATACATAATCCCTAAATTATTTAGCGCGATAAGAAGTCCTTGATTTGCAGCTTTTTTGAACCATCGACGAGCTATAGAGTATTCTTTAGTTGTGCCTTGTCCATTGTGATACATAATTCCTAAAGTGTTTTCTGCATCAGCATAACCTTGATTCGCAGCTTTGGTGAACCACTTAATAGCTTTAGTATAGC
This sequence comes from uncultured Francisellaceae bacterium, assembly GCA_903907935.1. Lineage (GTDB taxonomy): Bacteria > Pseudomonadota > Gammaproteobacteria > UBA6186 > Azoamicaceae > UBA6186. Next base: position 64,667 of record CAIVQA010000053.1, on the reverse strand, counting down.
TTTGCGATACTCCTCTTAGTCCGTAGTAATACATTATACCAATATTGTATTGTTCAATAGCATTCAAAGGATCTAGTTTCTACTACTCATCATTTACATTCTTAATAATTCATTAATAGCTGTTTTAGATCTAGTTTTTTCATCAACAGTTTTTATGATAACAGCACAGTTTAAAGAAACTTGATTATTTGAAGTAACATAATTACCAGGAACTACTACAGAGTAAGCAGGTACTCTACCATAAAAAATTTGATTACTTTTTAGATCTATAATTTTGCTAGAAGCTCCTATGTTAACACCAATAGACAATACCGCACCTTGCTCAACAATGGTTCCTTCTGCAACCATAGCTCCCATGCCAATAAAACAATCATCTTCAATAATAACTGGATTATTTTGTAAAGGTTCTAATACTCCGCCGATAATAGCGTTTGCAGAGATATGACATCTTTTTCCAATTTGAGCGCATGAACCTACGGTGACACCGCTATCGATCATAGTTTTTTCATCGATAAAAGCACCTATATTGATAAAAGAAGGCATTAATATGGTATTTTTAGCTATGTGTGAGCCGTATCGCACAATAGTACCAGGCACTACTCTAATTTGCGCGTTATTAAAATTTTCTTTTTCCCAAGAAGTAAATTTAAGAGGTATTTTATCGTAACCATTATTTATAAGTTGATTTGGAAACAACCTAAAAGCAAGTAAAATAGTCTTTTTGAGCCATTCATGTACTTGCCAGACACCATCGATTTTTTCGGAAATTCGTAATATGCCCTGGTCTAGCAGTTCTAAGATTTCTTTTACTGTAGCTGTTTGTTGATCAAGTTCTAGTTTAGATAAGTTACCTATGGAATCTTTATGATCCCAAAAAAGTTCTATTGTTTTTTTTAATTTAGTTATATCATGCATATTTTTGATTATATCCTGGTTGTTTTTATAAAGAAAGCATTTGGATGGTAAAAATTATGGCTCATATAAAAACATTGTTTGCTAGAACAAAATTTTATATAAAGTATTATATAAAATTATGTAAAAAATTATACAAAAATTTATCAATTACCACAAAATATTATCTAAAAAGTTTATTATCAACCGATTATCCGGTCGAACTTCCACAAGTGAAAAAATGTTTAAAACAGATCAAACAACGAGTTCAAGCTATTAATTTAAATAAATATTCTGATTATGAAGTATTAGAATTGCTTTTTAGTTATTCATATCTCGAAACTCATAACATGGGGAGTATAGAATATAAAGAGGATTTATATCATCTTTCGATAGAAATAGGATGCATGTGGGTTATGGATCGGCAATTACAATTAATGCGTCCAACACTATTGTCCGAATTACGTAGGTTGCAAAAACGAAAAATACTAGATGTTATAAGGGGGCAGGTAAAATCAATTGATTTAAATATATATAATAGGTATGAAATATTAGAATTATTAGCAACTCCATATTCAAAAATATATAATGAACAGAATGATGAGAAACAACATTTTCTTCATAACGAAATTATGGGAATATATAAACTTTTATCAGGATATGAAATAGAAAGTTTACAAGAATTTCATGAGGAGTATATTAAGCATTGCCTATATACAAGTCCATCTCGTGTGGAAGCCCCTGAAGATTCTAGTTCTAGTAGTTCTGATAATTTTGATAATGTTAGGTTTTATAATTGTACTAATCAGATGGGGAATAATAACTTTGAAAATCTTCAACGTGAAAAAGCACCATCACCCCAAAGAAACAAAGGTATAAAATGTGTTTTTAGTTAGTTGTTATCAATAATTTTTTTGCGAATAGTGTCTATAGCTTTATTGGGATCTAACGCTTTAGGGCAGGCATCGATACAACTCATAATATTTCTACAACCAAAAACACTATGTGCGTCGTCTAATTGCGCTAAACGTTCGTTGGATTTTTGATCTCTACTATCCATAATAAATCTTGTTGATTGTAAAATTGCAGCTGGACCCAAAAAACTTTCTTGATTAGACCAATATATCGGGCAAGCGCTGGAACAACAAGCACATAATATACATTCATATAAACCATCTAGTTTTTCTCTTTGCTGGATAGTCTGTAATCGTTCGGTAGTTGGTAAAGCATCATTGTTTTGTAAGTATGGTTGGATTTTTTCATATTGTTTAAAAAAATTACTCATGTCTACAATTAAATCGCGAATAACTGGCATACCTGGCAAAGGCTTTAGCACTATAATTGGCTCTTTTAAGCTATTAAGAGGAACAGTACAAGCTAGACTATTTTTACCATTTATATTCATACCGTCTGAGCCACACGTTCCCTCACGACAAGATTTGCGAAACGATAAACTAGGATCGATATGCTCTTTTATAGCGATTAAAGCATCTAACAACATATTACCTTTTAATATCGATGGATCTAATAAATATTCCTGCATATATGGTTGGATATCTTGTTGTTCAGAGTTGTATCGATAAATAGAAAATTTTAGCATATTAATAAGTTCTCTCTATTGGTGTAATGCCAGGCATAGTTGCTGGCTGTAAGTTAACTGGGCGATACTTAACACTATGATCAGAAAATACTAAAATATGTTTTAACCAGTTTTGATCATCTCGTTTAGGAAAATCGCTCCTAACATGAGCGCCACGACTTTCTTCTCTGGTATTTGCAGAAATAGCTGTTGCCATTCCTGTTTTTAATAAATTATTTAATTCTAAAGCTTCTATAAGTTCGGTGTTAAAAATTTTACTGTCATCAGTTAAGGCAATATTTTCTGCTTGTTCGCATAATGCTTGTAATTTTAAAATTCCAGATTGCATGTCTTTGCCATTTCTAAATACACCGAAGTGATTTTGCATAATTTTTTTTAATTCATCTCTAATTTGCCAACAAGAGATTCCGGATGTTTTACTTTGTAGTTTATATAATCTACTAGCTGCATTTTCTATTAAATCTGGTGTTGTTTGGTTAAAAGCTAAACCATCATCCAAATTTTTAATTATATTTTTAGCAGCTTCTCGGCCAAATACTATTAGTTCTAACAAAGAATTACCACCTAAACGATTTGCTCCATGTACCGATACACAAGCGCATTCACCAATAGCATATAAATTATTTATGGTAGTAATAGATTGTTCTTTTGTGGATTTTATAGTTATTACATTAGAATGTTGATCAGTCGGGATCCCGCCCATCATATAATGACATGTGGGTACTATAGGAATATTTTGTTTACTAGGATCTACATTGGCGAATGTCATTGCTAATTCAAAAATTCCTGGTAAACGTTTTTTGATCAAATCTAAACCTAAATGATCAATTTTTAATTCAATATATGTTCCATCTTTACCGCAGCCCCTACCTTCTAATATTTCTGTAGCGATTGCTCTAGAAACTATATCACGAGATGCTAGTTCTTTAGCTTCTGGGGCATAACGTTCCATAAAACGTTCATTATGTTTATTTAATAAATAACCTCCTTCTCCTCTAGCTCCTTCGGTAATTAAAATACCTTTACCATAAAGGCCGGTAGGGTGAAATTGCCACATTTCTAGATCTTGTACTGGTAATCCTGCTCGTAATATTATTCCAATGCCGTCACCAGTATTTATTAAGGCATTACTGGTATTTTGGTAAATTTGCCCGGCACCACCGGTTGCTATAATTATTGCTTTGGCCTGTAGAAATAATACTTCTCCAGTTTCTATAGATAAGATTATTACACCAGCTATATCGTTATTGGCAGATTTTACTAGATCTATCGCATAGCATTCGTTAAAAAATACAGTTTTTGCTTGTAAATTCTTTTGGTATAAAGTATGTAATAATGCATGCCCAGTACGATCTGCTGCTGCTAATGTTCTAATTTTAGATTGCCCGCCGAATGGTCGTTGATAAATTTTACCATTAGCTAACCTGGAAAATGGTAACCCCATGTGTTCTAATTCGTATACAGCTTCTGGGCCATGTTTACACATAAATTCGATACAGTTTTGATCACCTAAATAATCTGATCCTTTTATAGTATCGAACATATGTTGTTGCCAACTATCTTCCTCAACATTTCCTAGTGCTGCGGCGATCCCACCTTGGGCTGATCCAGTATGTGATCTGGTAGGAAATACTTTAGATACTACAGCAACATGTTTAGCAGCAAGTGATAAATCTAAAGCTGCTCTTAAGCCAGCACCACCTGCGCCAATTATAATGACATCAAATTGTTTAGTGGCAACTTTATTTGGTTTAAACATTTATATACTCTCAACAAATGAGTTTTCGGTACTCTAAAAAACAAGTAGTGTTGTTTGAGCCTCTTTGATTTTAGTTAATTCTTATTCTGCGCAAGGCGAGTTTCACGACTTGTTTTTTAGAGTACCAAAAACTCATTTGCGATCAGTATATTATTATTGCGATGCTTTCTTCATGGTTTCAAAAAATGCTCCATTAGTTTTAGCATCTTTTAGATGTTCTAATAAAAATTCTACTGCAGCTACTTTGTCCATTGGGTTTAATAACTTTCTTAGGATCCACATTTTTTGTAATTCACCACTAGATACTAATAGTTCTTCTCTTCTGGTGCCAGATCTAGAGATGTTAATTGCAGGGTACACTCGTCTTTCAGCAATTTCTCTATCTAAATGCAATTCCATATTACCAGTACTCTTGAATTCTTCGTAAATTACTTCGTCCATCTTAGAGCCAGTATCTATTAATGCAGTAGCTACTATAGTTAAACTACCGCCTTCTTCTACATTTCTAGCTGCACCAAAAAACCTTTTAGGACGTTGTAAGGCATTAGCATCAACACCACCTGTTAATACTTTTCCAGAAGGTGGAATAACAGTATTGTAAGCTCTAGCTAATCTAGTTATAGAATCTAATAAAATTACTACATCACGTTTATGTTCAACTAATCTTTTGGCACGTTCTATAACCATTTCTGCTACCTGTACGTGACGAGTAGCTGGTTCATCAAAAGTACTTGCTATTACTTCCCCTTTAACTGAGCGTTCCATTTCGGTTACTTCTTCTGGACGTTCATCAATAAGAAGTACTATTAAGTAACATTCTGGGTGATTAATAGCTATTGAATGGGCAATATTTTGTAACATTACGGTTTTTCCAGCTTTTGGTGGAGAAACTAATAGTGCTCGTTGCCCTTTACCTATAGGAGAGACTAATTCTATAGTACGGGTGGTTAAATCTTCGGTACTACCATTACCTAGCTCTAAACGTAAACGCTCGTTTGCATGTAAGGGAGTAAGGTTTTCAAAAGCGATCTTACTTTTAGCAATTTCTGGTGCTTCGTCGTTAATTGTATTTACTTTAAGTAAAGCAAAATACCTTTCTGATTCTTTCGGTGGGCGAATTTTACCGTAAATATTATCGCCAGTTCTTAAACTAAACCGTCTAATTTGGCTGGGAGATACATAAATGTCGTCTGGACCAGCGGAATAATAACCATTTACCGATCTTAAAAATCCAAAACCATCTTGTAGAATTTCTAAGACACCACTGCCGTAGATATCCTCGCCTTTTTTTGCTTGGGATTTTAAGATTGCAAAAATAATTTCTTGCTTACGGGAGCGGCCAACATTATCAATGTTTAATTCGTTGGCTATTTCTAATAGTTCAGTAATAGATTTTTGTTTGAGTTCTGTAAGATTCATATGTTTTATCGCATTTTTACTTATATGTGGGGGGTGGAAGGATAGTTTTTAATTCCTTAGTTTGTTGGTATATGTTCTTTTAAAAAAGCTATTAATCTAGATTTTGGTATTGCTCCTAAGCTAGTAGCTAGCATTTCGCCGTTATTAAATAGTACTAAAGCTGGTATAGAACGAATATTAAATTCGGTAGAAATTTTTTGATTTTCATCTGCATTAATTTTTATAAATTTGATTTTATCTTGGTAATCTTTCGCTAATTCTTCTAATACTGGGGTTAAAGATCTACATGGACCGCACCATGGTGCAAAAAAATCTACTAAAACTGGTATTTTTGCCTTTAAAACTTCTTGATCAAATGACTGTTCAGAAATTTCGGCTAGATGAGCCATAGAATATATCCTTAAAAAGTTTTTTTATTTTATGCTAATTGTATATGAGTCTTAGTTTAAAAATCAGTACAGGCATCTACTCGTATTGAGTGCTCTTAATTTTGTAATAACTAAATGTTAAAGTCAATTATCTTATTATTTATTTTTTAAAATAAAAAAGCAAGAACCAAATTTAGTATGTCTACTAAAAAATTTTCATATTTTTAGGTATTATGTAGAAATTTAAACTAAAATACAAATATGTCAAAAAATGGATTAAACCAACAGGATTTGGTGGTAATAGGTGGCGGTACCAGCGGAGTAATGTGTGCTTTGGGGGCAGTACAGTATGGATTAAAGGTTACTTTAATTTGTAATAATACTGATTTACTTAAATCATCCTCTCTATTAACTGAATTTATTCCTAGTAGGGCATTTATATATGCTTCAACATTAGTTGATAAAATAAAGCAAGCAAAATATTTTGGTCTAGAAGCTACTTTAGCACCGGTTAACATAACTAAAGTTAATAATTATGTGCAGCGCATAGTGCAAACATTTAATCAAGAAAATGATCTAGAAATGTTTGAAAAATTGGGTGGTTCTATATTAATTGGTACAGCAAAGTTTATTAATAATCAAACAGTACTAGTTGGTAACATACAAGTTAGTAGTAAGTATTTTGTTATTGCAACTGGTACTAGAGAACCTATTTCTAATATTGTTGATTTTGAAGCAAGCGGATCTTTAAGCTATAGTCAAATTTTTTATAAAAATAGTTTAGCAAAAAAAACCATAATTCTAGGTTCTAGTTCAGAAAGTTTAGAAATGGCACAAGCGTTAACAAAATTTGGTAGTGCAGTCACTTTAGTATGTTGTAAACAGAAATTTTTGCCACTAGAAGATCAGGAATTAGTAACAAAATTACAAGGGATTTTAGAAAAAGAAGAAATAACATTCTACTTAGCAACGAAAGTATTGCAATTTTATTGGCAAAACAAACGAAAATTGTTAATTTGTCAAGATAATAGAGGAGATAAGTTTGCATTAGATGCTGATGAGATCATAGATATGCGAGATCCTCAACCTAATGTTGTGGCCCTGGGATTACAAAGTATAGATATTCCATATGATCATGAGGGTATTTTAGTAAATAATAGGTTACAAACTAGTGAAAAAAATATTTTTGCTATTGGTTCAGTAGTTAAAGCACCATTTAAATCAATACATTTAATCGAGCATCAAGTAAATTTAGTGTTAAGTAATATTATTTTTAAGATTCCTAGAACAATAAATTATAAAATAATTCCAAGAGTTCTTTTTACTAGCCCTCAATTAGCGACTGTTGGAGTAACTCAATTATCAAAATTTTCTAATAGCTCTAATAATCAAATTAAAGTTTTACAATTTGATTTTAAAGATCTAGATGCGGCAGTCTATCAACAAAAAGGATGTGGAGAAGTAAAATTAATTTGTAAAGGAGATAAGTTATTAGGTGCCTCAATATTAGGTCCAATGGCTACCGAGCTAATAACAGAATATAGTTTTCTTATGCAAGTTGGTGCTGGAGTATCAGAGCTTGCTAATAGCATATGCGCCTATCCAACTTTATCACAAATTAATAAACGTGCAGCTCATAAGATTTTTAATAAAAATAAGCTTTCAAAGACAACGGTAGCTATAGAAAAAGCTATGCATAAAATGCATCAAATGGCTTCGATGTTGGGAGTTGTAACTTAAAATTATTAATTTAATAAAAAATTAATTAAAGGTTTTTAGTATGCCACCGTTAGGCGATCCAGATCATCCTATTACAGATGCTAATTCACTATTATCTTATCTGACACTAGCAGGAACAATTTCTAACGATGAGTTGTTAAAGATAATAAATCATGAAAAAGCAAATGTAGACGTATTACAGGCTGTAATCGACTACCAATATTCTGATGTAAAAGGGGTAGTTAAAGCCATAATGGATCCCAAAGTTAGTAAAAGTGAAGATAAGCTAACATCAATATATTTATCAAAATTAGCTAAGTTTAAGAATATTGATGCAGACGATTTAAAAAAAATTGCATCACATCCGAATGCAAATATAACATTATTACAAACTATAGTTAATGATCCTAAGGCGGATTCAGAAATATTGAGGGCTGTAGCAGGAAATAAGAATGCTAGTTCAGAATTATTAGAAAAGATAGTTAGAGAGAACAGCGAAGATTTAGAATTATTAAAAATTGTACTTGACAATAAAAATACTAATGCAAAAGTAGTTAGTATAATTTTAGAAAAAGATAAACAAGATACAGATAAAGGCGAATTATCAAAATTTAACGGTAGCATCGGAATTTTAACAAAAATAGCAACTATTGCAGATGTAGAAGGATTGAAGATAATTGCATCACATCCGAATGCTGATTCAGAAGTATTAAATGCTGTAGCTGGCAATCCGAATGTGGATGTAGATGGATTAAAAGCAATTGCATCACATCCGAATGCTGATTCAAAAGTATTAAATGTTGTAGCTAGCAACCAGAATGCTGGTTTAGAGGTGTTGAAAGCTGTATTAGAGAACAAAAATGCTGATGCAGCAGTAGTTAATACAATTTTGAAAAGAGATGCAGATCGTTTGGATGGCTTTTTGGGTGAAGAGGCCCCAGAGCCATTGATAGATCAAGAAATGTTAACAAAAATGGCAGCTATTTCCGATATAGCTGGGCTTAAAAAAATTATAGAAAATCCAATATATAAGGATCCAGAAGTATCTAAGGCTATAGTTGATAATATTATAAAAATTTTAAATAGATATGAATCTATATTAAGTAAAAACCCTAATTTTGCAGCAAATCTTAAAAGTGGTTTTGATGAAATAAAGCAGATTGCAAATGTACTTCAAAATCAAGAGTTGTCAGAAAAAATAGTGCAACTTAATGATAAGATAGATCCTCCAGAAATAGTGGCGAAATTAGAGCCAGCTTCAGTTCCGAAGATATACTCAACTGTAGCAACACAAACAGAAGGCGCCCCAAGCGCAGTAAGCACTAGCCCACTTGAAAAAGTAGCCGCTGAAATAACCCCTAAACTCATAGACGATCAAAACAGGTTTGATCCAAAAGGTTTTGCAGAACATTTTAATAGAAATGGAACATTAGAAGTTGAAAAAGCTGAGGTAGGAGTAGATGTTACACCACGGAACATTGGACTTGAATTTAAACAAGCAGAAACAGTAACTACGGATGGTCCTATTGGTACGGTTTTTAAAAAACCAGAAGAAGGTGCTACTGGCGTTAGCGCTGAACCTATCCCAATGATGCATATACTTCCACAAGCTATAAGGTTTGTATCTAAAGATTCAGACGAAAATGTAGCTATGGTGGTACAACAATTAAATGCATTATCGGCATCTAATTGGGAAAGTGGAAAAGATTATAAAATATCATTTCCAAAATGTAGCGAAAAAGATTTATTCAAAATTTTGTGTAAAATTAATCAACAACATGCTGATCCTGATTCAGCACATAAATGTACGGTTGAAATAAAACCGACTGGTAGAGAATCTGCAGAATTAAAGGCAATGATAGAACAACATAATCACAACGCTAAACTACTCAAAGGAGGTTCTGCGGTGTTACCAAAAATACAACTTTTTGATGATAAACTTATTGAGGCAATGAAAGATAAACTACAAAGTTTTGCCGCGCCTTCTATCCCAAAAACTGATGGTGCTGCTGGTAAAAAACCTACTACCTCTGGCTATTAGTGATCATACAATAATTAATTACACATAATATTTTATAGTGTTTCTAGCTAGTGATTTATTATCTGAGGAACTACTTGTTTCAGTTCTTTGTCTAATATTTATGGGCAAAGTACAGGAATAATAGCATGCCGAGTTTTAGAGAAATAATTGGATATATTGGTATACCGTTTGTTTATATTGCAAATGGTATAAGATGGGTTTTTAATACTATTGCTACTGGTTTAGGTTTTAATATGGGTAGAGTTGATCCTGGTTTGCCGGATGATGACCACAGTAGAGATGGTTCTGCTAATCCTGAAGAAGATGCAGAGAGAGGTTTTGATGCTCTTCCTAATATAAGAAGTGAACCAACAGTTGTTGTACCACAAGCATGGCCTCCTCCTCTCGAGGCGGTTGCTAAAGAAACTCTGCCAGTTCTACGAAAAAATCCGTTGTTATCCACTAGTCGTCCTCTAATAACGGAAGGTGTTGCTGATGGAAGCTTGAGAGTAGAGGCTAGTACTACACCGCGAACTTCTATTTCTTCCGATATGCCTGTACCAGTTAGCGCAATCACAGAAGCACAAAGGCCTAGCTCGCAATTGTTTTCTTCAGACAGTGATGGTTATTTAACATCATATTTGGATAAAGAGTTAGCTGTTTCTGCAGCTGATGTTAAGCTTGAAAATTTTAAGGATTTTTTAAAAATCTTGGCTGTAGGAGAAGAATTAACAATTGATGAAGTTGCAGCCAATAATGCTATTATAGATTCTTCTGGTATGCCAAGAAGTCTTGCTAAAATAATAAAAGAAAGTAATAGTTTTTTGGGCGAAACTATGACAACTATCAGGGTTGGGACACATCCACACCATGATAGACCACGGGCATCTAAGCCATTAACTGTTCATTCAAAAACTGTTAATCATGGTTTTTTATATGGCTATATTTGTACTGATGAAAATCTTGCTAAAATAGATCAAGACAGAAAAATTGTTGAAGGTGCACTTGATCTTAAAGATATTGAAAAACCAGGACATGGCAAGGTTCAATTAAAGCTTACTTTACGAGAAATTTTTCGTTCACTTTCGTTTAATGGAAACACAGAAGATAGAGATATGGAGATTGTAAGGGTTGAACCATCAAGTGATGATACACAATCAACGTTGGTATTAAAATACAGAGATGGTAAAGGTCCTGCAGGGTTTACTGGGGAATTTCTTGTAAATTTACACGATCCGTCTAGGCAATTAGTACAGCATTTTTATGATTCAGATGAAGATCCTAATAAACTTAAAGATGAAGGATTACAAAAAGAAATAGGAATTTATTTATCATCAACAAATTTAGATTCAGAAAGAGGAGAAGAAACAATACAAAAGTGTTTAAAAGAATTTTTACAAGATAGTGACGGATACAAAAATTTAGATATGGAAATTCCAATTTATTATAAACAAAGTAAAGATTCCACCACTAGCGAACCTTTAGAAGTTTTTTCTCTTAAGGTAGGAGAAGAAGATAAACCAATTACTGGTGATTGGGATATAGATTTTGAATCTATTCCACTTGATTCAGGATTCCCTGAAGCAGCATATGAACCAATCAATACTATGAATAGTGTAGAAAATAGAAACATCTTAATCGCTAGAACAGGAGCACTATTCGATTATTTTAAAAAACAAACCATGGAAAAAATAAGCTCATTATGCGATGAGTTGAGTAAAGCAAAAAAAGATTCGCCAGAATATGAAAAATTAGAACTTGAATATGATAAGATAACTTCTTCTGGGTTAGGCTCTTTAATTGCTGCAGAAGTAGAAAGAAGTGAACCTTTTAATTTTAATGATTTTTTCACAAAAGAAACTATTGAATCTCTTGCTGCTTATACTGGTAATATAACTCCATTTGAATTTTTACAAAACATAACTAGAAATTATTTTTATAATAAGGGAGTAGACAAGGAAATTGGCTGCTTTCCATTACAACATGGGCCAGAAAATAGAAGTCCGTATAAAGGCAATGCGACTATTAGTCCAGATTCTGGTGGGGTACGTTTGCATATTTACAAAGGTCGTTGTTTTTATACTCATAGTGAAGAAGAAAGAGTTCAGCTTCATTTAATGGAAGGATTTTTAGAAAAGAATTTTATAGATATTCATCCTGCATCTAAGATGGAATTATGGCACCCTGTTATTGCAAGACAAATCGAGTTGGGGCATAAAATTTCACCAGAAACTAGACAAGCATATGATCTTTATATAGAGAGTGTCCAGACTTCTGCTATGGCGACAGTAGCAATAGCGAAAAAAGTTTCTGTTTTAGATTCATACGCAGCAAAATCCTGGGGTCAAGATAGTGCTAGTTCTTCGGTACATTCTCCTGAAGCAGGACAGACAAGATCACTACTAGCTAGAAGAAGCACTAGTAGTGGAATTGTTCTTCCTAATCAAGAGAGTATTCCAGGTAGTTTGCAGACAGAAGAACATCAAGGTTATAGTAGCCCTACTCCAAGCCACAGTTCTAGTCCGAGTCCACCCATAGGACAAAAAGGAAAGGAAAGGAAAAAAGGAAAGAAAAAACAAGGTAAGTAAAAATCCATGAAATTATGATAAAAACTATGATAAAATAAAAAAGGAGAATAACCATGAAAAAACATAATTGGGAATTAATGAAACAAAGAGCAACAGCAGCACTAAAAGAAATGGAGGCTCGGTCCCAGGATAAAAAAATTCCATCTAAAGTTTATACGGATTTATTATTGGTAGAAAAAGCTATTCATGATAGTGGCGCAGCTCATTGGGTTGGTAGTGGTCGAGGAGCATCTCCATGGCAGATCTTAGTGGAAAATATTATATGTTATAATAATTTTCATTCTTATAAAAATGAAAAGACTTTTGGTAAACAATATTTAGACAGAGCACTAGAACATTATGATTTAGTTTATAGACATTATACATCTGCTTCTACACCACATGAAGAACTTAAAAAAAGTTTAGATACTTTGTTAGCAAGTATCCACCAAGAAATAAAAGAATGTGAAAAAAAATTACAAAATGGCATGTAACTTAGAAAAAACTATTTCTGGAGTAATTTCTTTTAGGCAAGGTTGTTTAGTTAACGAGAGCTTTTGTTTATATTCTAAGCAAACTTTAGATAAACATGGTGAGCAATGGTATTCTGATTGTAAATTAATACAATTATGTCCGTTGACCCCAGATTTAATGGTACTAGTAGCACCATATATTGCAACGACCGGTATTCCAAGAGCCCCAGCTAAATGGGCAAAACCAGTATCTACGGCAACAACAGCCATAGCATTAGCTAGCATACAAGTAATTTTTTCTAGATCCATTGAGGGTATAACTACAACATTGTTATTATGTGTTGCCAAATGTTCAACAAATTTTTGTTCCTTTAAATTAGAATAAGTAACAACTACTTGAAGATTTTTGGCAGATAATAGTTGACTAAGTTTTTGCCAATATTCTTCTGGCCAACATTTGGTTTCCCAGGTGGTACCATGTAAAAAAACTATATAATTATTAATTTTTTTGGTGTTTAAATCGTTTAATTTAGGGAAACAAGTTTGCTTTAAAGACGTATAATAAGATTCTTGATTAATTTTATAATTTAACGCTAACGAAAATAACTGGCGGATCCGGATAATAGCATGTAGTTTTCGATCTATATAAAATTTACGATAATAAAAATAACTTGCTAAGGGTTCACGACAAGAATTAAACGTAAAGCCAATGGTTTTTGTTTTAGTAAAAAATTTAGATATTACTGCGCTTTTAATTAACCCTTGAGCATCGATTACTAAATCATATGATTCTCTTCTTAATTTAATAAGATTAGATAAAGTTTTTTTTAAATGATTTAATTTTTTAGATTTTTTAAATGATCTTAAGGGGATTGGTATGATCTGATTAATAATTTTATAATCTTTAGAATAGTTTAATAATTTAGGAATATCTTGAAAATTTTCATCGACTAGCCAATCAAAAGTGATATTTTTAATATTTTTTTTAGCATCTAATATAGCTGGGAAAGTGTGAATAAGATCTCCTATAGAGGATAATTTAATAATTAAAACTTTCATAGGTTATATAAATGTTCTATATAGTTAGATATTTCGGTTACAGTTATTTGTTGCATACATTTATGGTGTCCTAATGGGCAAGTACGAGCAAAACAAGGGCTACATGGTAAATGTTTATTAACTATTTTAACATAATCAGCTAGTGGTGGTGTAAATGTTGGGGAAGTTGGGCCATAAGTTGCAATAATTTTTTTATTAAAGCTTGCAGCAATATGCATTAATCCAGAATCGTTACACACTACTAGATCAGCCAAAGATAGCAAATCTATACTGTCTAATAAACTTACCTTGCCAGAAAAATTTATAATATTAGGAGAAAACTCGTTTAACTGTAAATCTTTTTTTATTCCTAAAATCCATACTTGCCAATTTTTTTTAGACTGTAATGTTGCCAGTTCCAGGTAATATTTTTCTGGCCAGCACTTAGCTTCCCCAAATGCTGCTCCTGGGCATAATGCTAAAATAGGTAAGTTAGTGTTAATGGAATAATTTATTTTTAATTGTTCCAAATTTTTTTGATCAACGGTTAATTTTGGGGTAAAAAATTGATCGGAAAATTTGGTAAGAGATTTAGTTGGTAAGGGATAGTGGGGCGGATAGGCTAAAGCCATATAGCGTTCCACCATCGTTGGATAAATTAATTTTTTTAAATATCTAATATCGTTAAGTAACCCGAAGCGCATTTCTCCTAGCCAGCCAATACGTTTGGGTATTTTAGCAAAAAAAGGTATTAAAGCAGATTTCCAAGTATTTGGTAGTACAATAGCTGTGGTATAATTATTTTGTTGTAGTTCTTTAGCAAATTGGTAACGTTTATTAAAAGACCATTGGCCATGTTGAAAATCTAGCTTAATGCTACAGTTTATTTCTGGCATGCGTTGTAATAATGGGAAACTCCAAGAAGGAGCAGCTACATCTATTATTATTTCTGGATTGGTATTCTTGAGACTTTTTAATAATGCTTGTGCCATTACCATGTCTCCTATCCAAGATGGGCCAATTACTAAAATTTTTTGCATTATAATTTTTCCTCAACAAAAATATACTCTGTACCGCAGTATGGGCAAATAATATTTTTTTGTTCTTTTACTGGTAAATATACTTTAGGATGATTATTCCATGTAGCTTGATTGTTTACTTTAGGACAGCATAACGGTAAATCTTTTTCAGTAATAATGATTTGTTTAGTTTGGGTAGTTTTATTTTTGTTGTCCATTAGCTATATTTTAAATCTTATTTATTTGAATTTTAAGAATTATATTTATATACTCATTTTCGAACAGTATAATAAATTACTGGATTAGATTATGCAAAATATATTAATCGTAATACTAACTTTATTTTTATTCCAGCAGCCAGCATTTGGGTTTAAAATTTTTGGTGGCAGCAGCGATAAAGAGTCAGCAACAAACACGACTAATAATGGGGACTATAATAAGACAGTAACCCCTCCATCTTCCCCAATAAGTAGAAAATCAGGCAAAATAGTTTCTTTTGCTGATGCGGTAGAGCGTGCAGAACCGGCCGTTGTTAGTATTCAGACAACTAAAGAAATGCCTTTAGACTTACATCCTTTACTGCAAGATCCATTTTTTAAATTCTTTTTTAATGATCCAAATGGTAATTTACAAGGTAAAGGTGGTAATGAGTTACCTAAACAAGTACAACAAGGGTTAGGTTCTGGGGTTATCATTAATAAAAAAGGTTATGTATTAACCAATAATCACGTTATTAAAGATGCTAAGTCCATATCTGTAAAACTTACAGATGGTAGGACTAGCGATGCTAAAGTTATTGGGTCCGATGCTAATACTGATTTAGCAGTACTAAAACTTAATAATTTAAAAGATTTACCAGAAATTACCCTAGGCTCTTCTGCTAGTTTGCGAGTTGGGGATGTGGTTTTAGCAATAGGTAATCCTTTTGGGTTTGAACATACAGTTACGTTTGGCATAGTAAGTGCTACTGGCTCTTTACGTCAGAGGATGGCTTCTGACAGCAGTATGGAAGGGTTTAGCCCAATGTTAGATAATTTGATTCAAACTGATGCGGCGATTAATCCTGGCAACTCCGGTGGGGCTTTAATTGATTCAGAAGGAAATTTAATTGGTATTAATATGGCTATCGTAACTAATAAATACGATGTTCATAGTACCGGAATTGGGTTTGCTATTCCCATAGATCTAGCTAAAACTGTTATGCAACAACTTATAGATACTGGATACATTGTTCGTGGTTGGTTGGGTGCTTATTTGGGTGATATTAATGAAGAAGTAAGAAAATACCTAAATTATAAAGAAAAATCTGGCGTGTATGTTAAGGGAATATTTAGAAATACTCCTGCCGCAAAAGCAGGGTTATTATCCGGAGATATAATTGTTAAGATTAATGGTCAAGAGGTTAAAAATGTTAATGCGGCAATCAGCATTGTTTCTAACTTGTCCCCTGGTAAAGGTTATCCATTTGAGATTTTTAGAAAAGGTGAATTTATAACTTTTTCTGTAATTATCGCGGAACGTCCAAAAGAGAATGAGTAGTATACTCTAGATTAATGAGTTTTTATAATACCGAAAATTCATGTGCGATTCAGTATATAAATTTTACCAGCTTTATTAAGGTATAAACAATGTTGTTTGGAATCATTGATACAAAAATGTCCATTATTGTTAGTTAACCCATTTGGTAAGAATGTTATTATTTGGTTTTGTTGGTTACCAAAAAAATTAAATCTTAATAATGGATCACTAAATTGTAGTTGTATTTGATGTAAAATTTGTTGGTTATTACTTCCTTGTTCTGACTTGTCTATAAAAATTATTAAATATTTAGTCCAATCTTGACTACAAGTATGCATATTATGGCTAGGACATAATTTTACTTTAGCATAATTATTTATAGCTTCTGATCGAGCTAAATATATAGTTTGTTGTAATTTTTTTAATTTTAAAAAATTTTTATAATCATTTGTTTTATTAATATAATTATAAAAACCTATTGTTGAAATACTTATAACTAACATACAATATAATAATAATTCGATTAGAGATTTTGCGGTATATTTATGTTGATCGATCTTGGTTGGCATGTTCTTTACAACAAAAAACTTTACTATTGTAATAAACAGCATCTTCCATAGGTATATATAAATTGCAAGTAGTACATTTAGTTAAATTTTTAATGGAGTTTTTAATGTTATTTTTTTGATTGTTACTTTGGTTGTTTTTAGTAGATATACTAAAAATAGGAGCTATCAATTTGATTAGTCGCCAAAGCATACTAAATAAAGCGATAATAAAAAAAATAATTATTAGCCTTAACATTAAGTTTCCCCTAAAATATTAATACTATATACTCTCAGCTAATAAGTTTTCGGTGCTCTAAAAAACAAGGAGTGTTGTTTGAGCCCCTTTGGATTCTAGTTGCTCTTTAACTTTGCGAAAGGCGAGTTTCACGACTTGTTTTTTAGAGCACCGAAAACTTATTAGCTGAGAGTATATTATAAATTTTTAAACCATTATATTGGATTTATTATGATTTTAATGCGAAGAATATTTTTAAATTTATCGTTATTATTATGCCTAATTTGTTGTACAAATTGTAGCCATAATATATTATCGAAATCCAGCAGTCCAGTGGAACATCAAACTGGTTATTTAATGGCAGATCGTGATAATTTGCTTATGCAGGGGTATACAACTAGTTTTGCTGATGGCTATATGGATGGTTGCAGGTCTGGGCAAAACGCAGCCGGGGATAATTTATTTGAGTATGTTCGGGATGAAGATCGTTTTAATGTGGAAAAAGATTATTCGGTAGGTTGGGAAAAAGGCAATCATTTTTGTTATGAGCATATGCGCGATTTGATTAGAAATAGTAGTAACCACTCTAATACTTATTATAGTAAAGAAGCTATAGAACAAGAAAAACAACGTATGTGGTCTGATCTTAAAAAATAATTACATTTTTAGGTGTTTTGTTATGCCAATATATGAATATGAGTGTTTAAATTGTCAGGTAAGGTTTGAAAGAATTCAAAAAATTTCTGAGTTACCTATAAAAATTTGTCCAGAATGTAATCATGATGCAGTAAAAAAAATAATTTCTGTATCAGGATTTAGATTAAAAGGACAAGGTTGGTATGAAACTGATTTTAAATCACCAAACGAAAAAAAACGAAATTTAGCGTCGTCGACAGAGGTTTAAAGTGGCTGGACATAGTAAATGGGCAAATACTCGTTTTCGTAAAGAAGCACAAGATCAAAAGCGCGGTAAATTATTTACGCGATTTATTAGAGAAATTACTATAGCTACTAAACAAAGTGGCCCCGATCCGAATGGTAACCCAAGATTAAGATCTGCAATCGAAAAAGCTCTAAGTGGTAATTTAACTAGAGATGCTATTGATCGAGCTATAAAGCGGGCAATAGGTGGGGAAGAAAAAGATTTAGAAGAGATAGTTTATGAGGGTTATGGTCCATGTAGTATGGCCGTAATGGTAGAATGCCTAACAGATAATCGTACTAGAGCGGTATCTAATGTGCGGCATGCTTTTACTAAATATGGCGGTAATTTAGGAGTAGATGGTTCGGTAAGTTATTTGTTTACTAAAGAAGGACAAATAGTTCTTAAGTCTAAAGTTTCTTTATCTTCTCAACAAATAGACGATATTATGGAAAAAACTATAAATTTGGGAGCATTAGATTTTGAGGTACAGGAAGATCTAATTTTAATAACTACCGAGCCAAAAGATCTTATTAATATTAAAGCATCTTTAATAGATCTACCTGCCGAGGTGAATAGTGCTGAAATAGTTACTATTGCTAAAAGTTATATTAAACCAGAAAATAAAGATGCAGCTAATAAAATCATGAAATTTTTAGACGTTTTAGAAGATTTGGATGATGTCCAAAATGTATACTCTAATGCTGATTTATCAGAGTATGACGAGTAAAAACTAATGTTAATTTTAGGGATAGATCCAGGATCTAGGATCACAGGTTTTGGAATTATAGATCTACAAAATAAAAAACAACATTATGTTGTTAGTGGATGTATAAAAATTATAGGCACAGATTGGTCACTACGCTTAAAACAAATTTATACAGATCTATTAGAGATCATTAATAAATACAAACCAGATCAAATTAGTATTGAAAAAGTTTTTGTTCATAAAAATCCTAATAGTGCCTTAAAATTAGGTCAAGCGCGAGGAGCTGCAATTGTAGCTGCTGCTAATTGTGGTTTTACCGTGCATGAATATTTTCCTCGTCAAGTTAAACAAGCAGTAGTTGGTTTTGGTCAAGCAGATAAAGGGCAGGTACAAAAAATGGTACAAACTTTATTAGCTTTAAATAAGATCCCTCAAGCTGATGCTGCTGATGCATTGGCAATAGCAATGTGTCATGGGTTGTTTATTGGTAGTCACTTATGTCGGGTTACCTGAACTTTGGTTTGGAATAAGGCAGCCAATTAAAAATTAATAACCCCATCGCTATACAAATTGCACTATCTGCAATATTAAACGTATACCAATGATAATTTTTTACATAAACATCAATAAAATCTATAACATAACCATATACAATTCTATCTACTAAATTACCAATGCTACCACCTAAAATAAATAGCAAAGCCAATTTTTCTAGAGTATTAGTAATTTTGTTATTAATTAACAAATATAAAATAATAATGCCAGCTAGTATTGCTATAATTAAAAATAAATAATTTTGCCAACCATTAGCATTATGTAAAAATCCAAAAGCAGCCCCAGTATTATGTGTTAAAAATAAATTAAAACCAAAAGACTTAGCATTTAAGATTGGTAATGTTTCGTGCCAAATCAAATTTTTTACAATCCATAATTTACTAAACTGATCAAGTAATACTATGCAAATAGCTAAACAGATATTTTTAAGCATACATTCTAGTTTCACCTTGTTCTGTAGTTATATTGGTAGTACATCTATAACATAATTGTTCGTTATTAAGATTTTTAACTCGATGCCAACAGCGAGCACATTTAGGATTATTAGAACAATTAATTGTTATGTTAAACCCTATAGGATCATTATTAAGTGTTTGATCCAAAATAATTTCGGCACTAGAGGTAATTAAAATAAATTTAAATTCTTTTGGTAGATCTTGGATGCTAGTTAATATTTTAAATATTTCTGAATTACAGTGTATGGTTACTTCAGCTTCTAATGAAGAGCCAATTTGATTATTATTTCTTATTAATTCTATTTGTTTATTTACTTCTTTTCTTATTGTTAAGACAATACCCCAAAGATTTTCGTCAATTTTTTCATCAATCATGTTATACCAGCTATTTAAAAAAATTGATGGTTCTGTACGATTTGGTAAGTATTTCCAAATTTCCTCAGCGGTAAAACTTAAAATTGGGGCTATCCATCGTACAAATGCTTCTAATATATAGTATAAAACTGTTTGTGCGGAGCGCCTTGGTATGGAATTTGGTTTGCAGGTATATTGTCGATCTTTAATAACATCTAAATAAAAACTACCTAATTCTTCCACACAAAAATTATGAATTTTTTGATAAGCTAGATGATATTTATATTCGTTGTAAAGTTCTAAAATTTCTTGTTGTAGCTTATTGGCTTTAGCTAAAATCCATCTATCTAAAAGTAATAATTGATCTACTGGTAAAATGTTTTTAGTATGATCAAAATCGTGCAAATTTGCTAATAAAAATCTAGCGGTATTTCTGATACGACGATAAGAATCACCAACCCGTTTTAAAATATCTTCTGATATTTTAAGATCTCCACTATAATCAGTAGTTGCTACCCATAAACGTAATAGATCTGCGCCATATTTATTTATTATATTTTCCGGTTCAATAATATTACCTAAAGATTTAGACATTTTGTTACCAGAGGCATCTAATACGAATCCATGAGTTAATACTTCTTTAAAAGGAGGCTGGTTATTAGCAGCTATAGAAACTAATAGTGATGATTGAAACCAACCACGATGTTGATCAGAACCTTCTAAATATAGATCTGCATAATTACTCATTTCTGGGTGGGTGTGATTGATGCAGCAATTTACAGTACCAGATTCGAACCATACGTCTAAAGCATCAGTAGATTTTATATAATCATCATAAACATTTCCTAATAATTCTTTTGGATCTAATTGATGCCAGGCTTCTATACCTTTAATTTCAACTTTTTGGGCTATTTTTTCTATTAAATTTAATTGATCAGGATGCAAATTTCCAGTTGTTTTATGAATAAAAAATGGGATCGGTACTCCCCATACTCTTTGTCTAGAAATACACCAATCTGGACGGCCTGGTTGTAGCATAGATTCCATACGAGTTTCTCCCCAAGTGGGGAACCAATGAACTTTTTTTACTTCGGCTAAAGCTTTAGAGAGTAAATGATTTTTTTCCATACTAATAAACCATTGAGGGGTTGCCATAAATATAATAGGGGTTTTATGGCGCCAACAGTGTGGATAGCTATGTAAAATTTCGCTAGAAGCTAGTAAATTACCATTTTGTTGTAACATTTCTATAATTTTGGTTGCGGCTTTATTTATATGTAAATTAGCAAAAAATTCGGTAGTCTCTAGAAAACAGCCTCGATTATTAATAAAATTTTCTACTGACAAATTATATTTTTTGCCAGCAATGTAATCGTCATGTCCATGAGCAGGAGCTGTAGTCACACAACCGGTACCAGCATCTAAAGTTACATGTTCACCTAATATAATTGGTCCAGTACGAGAATATAGTGGATGCTGTAATAAAACATGCTCTAATTCCGCTCCACAACATTTAGCCACAATAGAATAATCTTTTAATTGTATAGAAGTAACGACACTAGACAATAGCCTCTCTGCTATTATAAAAAATCTATCTAATTCTTTACTATATAGCAAACAATAAGTAAATTTTTGATTAACGGCAACTCCTTGGATAGCAGGTATTGTCCAAGGAGTAGTAGTCCAAGTAAGCACCGAAATTTTTTGTTCTGGTTTTAAAATATTATTATTTAATTTAAATCTTGATAAAATTTCGGCATTATTTTTGCAATTAAAAGCAACATAAATTGATGGAGATTTTTTTTCTTTATATTCTACTTCGGCTTCAGCCAAAGCTGAACCACAATTTATACACCAATGTACTGGTCGATCCCCTCTAGTTAAATGTCCATTAGCCATAATTTTAGCTAAAGTACGCATAACCGCAGCTTCAAATTTAAAGTCCATAGTAACGTAAGGGTTTTGCCAATTAGCGATAACTCCTAGTCTAATAAATTGTTGTTTTTGAACATTAATTTGGGTGGTTGCATATTCACGGCATTTAGTAATAAATAAAATTGGATCTATTTGATGACTTTGTTGATTTAATTCTTTTTCGACTTTAATCTCTATTGGTAAGCCATGGCAGTCCCAACCAGGAATAAATGGCACCCTATAACCACTTAAAGTTTTACTTTTAACAATAAAATCTTTTAAAATTCTATTAAAAGCATGACCTAAATGGATCGAACCGTTAGCATATGGTGGACCATCTTGAAAAGTAAAAACCTTATCGTTTTTATGGTGATCTTGTAATAAATTATACAAACCAATTTGTTGCCAAAATGCTAGAATTTTAGGTTCTTCGTTAGCTAAGTTAGCTTTCATTGGAAAGTTTGTTGTTGGTAAATTTAGAGTATTTTTATAATCAAAATTCTTAGTTTCTTCAGTTTTATTTTGCATAAATCACCAAGTATACTTAGCTCACATGAATTATCGGTACTCTAAAAAACAAGTCGTGAAACTCGCCTTTCGCAAAACAAAGAGCAACTAGAGGTCAAAGAGGCTCAAACAACACTCCTTGTTTTTTAGAGTACCGAGAATTCATGTGAGCTAAGTATATATATTAAACATTTTTTAATTTAATTCCTGTGATCCGTAGGGTACCACAATATATAAGTCCTGCTAAAGCAAATATTTCACTTAACTTAAAAATTTGGGTTTTTAGTGGTTGTTCTACCCATACTGATATTTCTGGTGGATAAAAATTTAAAAATGAAGCCAATAGCATAACTGCTATGGTTATACTAATACTAAGTTTAGAGATCTTTGGAGAGCGAATATTTTCTTTTTCTACAAGAGTTTTTTCTAGAAAAATAAATAATATAGTAGCATGTAATATAGATACTATAGAGGTAGCTAAAGCAATACCAACATGAGCTAAATATTTTGTTAATATGCTATTTAAAATAATATTAGATGTTAGTATAAAAACCCCTATTTTTACCGGGGTCTTTAGATCTCCTTTAGCATAAAATCCACTAGAAAAAATTTTTACTAACATAATCCCTGGTACAGAAAAAGCATATGCCATTAAAGCTTGAGAACTCATTAATACATCATAATAAGTAAATTTTCCTCTTAAAAATAAAGTACTAATAATTTGTTCCGCTAAAAATAATAGTACTACACAAGAAGGAATGCCTATTAATAATGCGGCTTTAATTCCCCATTCTAAAACATCATTAAATTGTTTTTGATTTTTATTAGCAAAACTTCTAGATAATTGAGGTAGAATAACTGTGGCAAAAGATATTCCAAAAACTCCTAGCGGAAACTCCATTAAACGGTCTGCATAATATAACCAAGTTATACTACCGGTTTCTAAAAATGAAGCAAATATACTATCTATTAAAATATTAATTTGTCCAATTGCTGCCCCAAAGATTGCCGGGATCATCAAAAATAATACTCGCTTAACTCCTGGATCAGTCCAATTTATAGTTAATTTGGGCAACAGGCGTAATTTATATAGAAAGGGTAATTGGAATCCTAATTGTATTATTCCTGCAATTAGTACTCCCCATGCTAAAGATAATTCTGGAGGTGTAAAATATTTGGCTAACAATAAACTAAAACAAATTAAGCTAAAATTTAATAATACAGGAGTAAAAGAGGGTACCATAAATTGGTGGTAACAATTTAAAACCCCAGCAGCTAGTGCAGTTAATGATATAAAAAGAATATATGGAAAAGTAATTTGCAACATGTTAATTGCGGTTTGTAATTTTAATGGATTATTAGTAAAACCTGGTGCAAAAATTTTAATGATCCATGGACATAGTAATATCCCCAATACAGTTATTATTAATAATATAAAAGTTAAATTGCCAGCTATTTTATTTAAAAATAATTGTATTTCTTTAGGATCTTTTTGTTCAGTATATTCAGCAAAAATTGGCACAAATGCTTGAGAAAATGCACCTTCAGCAAATAATCTACGCATTAAATTTGGGATACGAAATGCTACTAAATAAGCATCGTACCCAATAGTTGCGCCAAATAGAGTGGCGGTTATTATGTCTCGTATAAAGCCAGAAATTCTAGATATTAGCGTAGCGAAGCTAGAAACTACTGAATTCTTAACTAAAGATCGCGATATGTGTTTTTTTGGTTTTTCTAAATTAGTCAAATTAATTACCTATATATCAGTGTATACTAATTGCACTCATGGGCGATTAATATATACGTATTGACAGCGTTAATAATTCTATGACAAACTATTATAATTATAAACAAAAATTAAGTATTCTCGAAGTTAAAAAAGTTAAAGGGTATTAAGTTGGCAAACACAATACAAGCAAAAAAAAGGATCCGTCAAAATACTAAGCGACGTTTACATAATAATGCACAGCGTTCTACTATGCGGACTTACCTTAAGCGAGTAAATTCTGCTATCGAAGTAAAAAATCAAGAATTAGCTAGTAAAGAGCTTACTTTGGCTAGTTCTGTATTAGACAATTTAGTAAACAAGGGGCTTATTCATAAGAATAAAGCTAATAGACACAAGAGTCGTTTGTGTCTAAGAATTAAAAAACTTGCTAGCTAGAAACGTGTATATTTCTTAATCAAGAAATCCAGTTAGTTAATATTTCTATAATTTGTTTTGCTTGATCCATACTAGAAATATTAAATTTAGATCTTTGTTTGTATATTCCATTCTTTTTCTGATAGCGTCTTATAGTAAATTTAATTGGACCATAATCTTGTAATTTTTTGTCCCAATCTTGATGTTTAAACATTATGGTTGCCCAAGCACCTTTAGTTAAAACCTCTTTATCTAATTGTTTTATTGTTTCTATCCCATCTTCATAATAAGAGACGGATAAATCATCTATGCTATTGGTGTTTTCTGACATCGTTCTGCTCCTAAATGTTTTGCAATTTCTTTACATAACTGGCTAATTCCAGATCCAGTAACAGTTGAAATCCAAAATAGTTTATTATTTTTTTTATTAAAATTTAATAATTTTTTAGTTAATAATTTTTTGGTTAATCTATTTAACTGTTCTTTATCTAATAAATCAATTTTATTAATTACGATCCAGCGATTTTTAGTTTTTAATTCTGGATCATGGTAGTTTTCTAATTCTTGATTAATTATATTAATTTGTTCAATTAAATTATTTAAAATAATAGAGTCTTGTTTTGTAGTAGTTAGAGAGTAATAGTTTTCACTGTCTACATTTGAATTTAAGTAATTAGCTAAATCTACTATATGCAGTAATAAGGCGGTTCTAGATAAATGTTTTAAAAATCTAATTCCTAAACCTACTCCGCTGGCTGCTCCTTCTAGCAACCCAGGAAGATCTGCCATTACAAAACTAGAATGATCTACTTTTACTACGCCAAGATTGGGGTTCATAGTAGTGAATGGGTAATCGGCAATTTTTGGTTTTGCAGAAGATACTTTGCTAATTAATGAAGATTTACCAGCATTAGGAAAACCTAATAATCCTACATCTGCCAATAATCTAAGTTCCAAATGTAAATTACGTTCATCTCCTAGAGTGCCTTTAATGATTTTACGAGGAGCTCTATTGGTACTACTTTTAAAATTATGGTTACCTAATCCTCCTTGACCGCCTTTGGCAACTAACAATAATTCTTGATCTTTAACTAAATCACCAATTATTTCGTCTGTATCTTGTTCTTTAACAATTGTACCGATTGGTACTTCAATAATTAAATGTTCTCCAGATTTACCGGTACATAAACATCCACCACCAGCTTTACCTTTTTCTGATTGGTAACTTTTTTTATAGTTGAGATCTACTAAAGTGTGTAGTCTAGAAGTAGCTTGTAGATAAATATTTCCGCCATTTCCACCATTTCCACCATCTGGGCCACCAAATGGAATAAACTTTTCTCTTCTGAAGCTACAACAACCATCTCCACCTTTACCTGCTTGAACTCGTATGGTTACTTCATCAATAAATTTCATGCATACTCCCCACTAATGAGTTTTCGGTGCTCTAAAAAACAAGTGACTCGCGTCAATCCTGGCGCTCGCCCTTCGGGCGTGTTGCACACGTCAAAAATGTCTATCCTGACATTTTTTCGTGAAACTCGCCTTTCGCAAAGTAAGGAGCAACTAGAGGTCAAAGAGGCTCAAACAACACTCCTTGTTTTTTAGAGTACCGAAAACTCATTAGTGGGAAGTAGTAGCGGGGACGATACTAATGTACTTTCTTACTTTGGTGCAATTAATACCCATGGATACCTTTTTTTTCATGAATTTTACAAATCCAGCTACTTTAGCAAATATAGTAAAATCCTTACCTAACCCTACATTAGTTCCTGGGTGAAATTTGGTTCCACGTTGGCGAACTATAATTTCTCCAGCTTTTACTAGTTGTCCACCAAAACGTTTAATA
Organism: uncultured Francisellaceae bacterium; assembly: GCA_903907935.1. Taxonomy (GTDB): domain Bacteria; phylum Pseudomonadota; class Gammaproteobacteria; order UBA6186; family Azoamicaceae; genus UBA6186. The sequence goes on along the minus strand of CAIVQA010000053.1, from coordinate 38,082 downwards.
CCTAAATATTTTGGATTAGAATCTCTACCATTTCTGGTACTACCACCAGCTTTCTTATGTGCCATCTTATTTAAGCTCCCAAATTAATTTCGTTAATCTTAAGTTTAGTAAACCATTGTCTATGTCCCATATGTTTCATATGGTGTTTACGACGTTTAAACTTAAGGATCTTTATTTTATCATGCCTACCATGGGCTTCTACTGTAGCCTTAACAGTACAGTTAGGAATATACGGTTCCCCGATAAATACTTTTTCTCCATTTGAAGCTAATAATATATTGGTAAAATCTATAACACTACCAAGTTCTTTATCTTGTTTTTCTACCAAAATATAGCTATTTTTTTGAACACGGTATTGTTTACCACCAGCCACTATTACTGCATACATTGTTTGATCTCCAAAATTTATATGCTATATGTTACGCAAAAACCAATGGTCTAGCAATATGTAAATAGCTTAGGTATAATTTTTTATTGGATTGTTTATGTTATTTAGCTTATAAAGTGATTACCAAAAAATTATTATGGCCAGGATGAAAATAAAAATTAAATATAAAATTTTAACAACCATATTTTTAATGGCGTTTTTCTTGGTATTAGGGATAATTGTTAATTTAGATTCTAAACTACCAACAGTCGCAGTTTTAAAAGATGTAAAATTACAGGTACCATTGCGAATTTATTCTTACGATCGCAAGCTAATGGCTGAATATGGGGATAAAAGATGCTCGCCTATATCTTTAGAACAAATTCCACAAGACCTGATAAATGCAGTTATTGCTATTGAAGATAATAGATTTTTCCAACATCCAGGCGTTGATATTAGGGGATTAATACGTGCAACAGTTTCTTTAATTGTAACTGGGGTTAAAGATCAGGGTGGTAGTACCATAACTATGCAAGTTGCTAGGAATTTTTTCTTAACACGAAAAAAAACTTATTTACGAAAAATTAATGAAATTTTATTAGCTCTTAAAATTGAAAAAGAACTTAGTAAACATGAGATATTAGGATTATATCTAAATAAAATTTATTTTGGTAAACATGCTTATGGGATAGCAGCTGCTGCAGAAGTGTATTATGGGGTGCCAGTAAATCAATTATCTTTGGCACAAATGGCAATGCTAGCTGGACTGCCGCAGGCTCCATCTGCAAAAAATCCAATTAATTCTCCACAAGCTGCTTTAAAACGACGTTCCCATGTACTAGATAATATGTTAGCGCATCACTATATCAATGAACAACAATATGTAGAAGCTAATAGAGAACCTATAGAAGCTACTTATCATGGCAAAACAATAGAATTAGAAGCGCCTTATATTGCTGAGGTAGTTAGGCAAGAATTAGTCGATCGATTTGGAGAAGAAATTTACGATAGAGGTTATGAAGTTATAACTACTATAGATAGCAATATGCAAGTTGCAGCTAATGTTGCTTTATCTAAAGCTTTATTGGAGTATGATCAACGTCATAAAGCTGAAAAAACTGCGATTAATAACGACGAAGACGAGGAAAATGAAGTAGCAAATGAATCATTATCTAATGTTGTTCAAACACCAGAAGTAATTGGAGCACCAGAGATAGAGGGTGCATTAGTTGCGATTCACCCAGATAGTGGTGCAATTTTATCATTAGTTGGTGGTTTTAATTTTAAAAAAAGTGCTTTTAATCGGGCTATTCAAGCTGAAAGACAACCAGGATCTAATTTTAAACCATTTATTTATGGTGCTGCTTTAGAGAATGGCTTTACTGCTGCAACGATAATTAACGATGCTCCTATTGTTCAAGAAGGTTCATTATTTATGGATGATTGGCGCCCACAAAATTCTACTAAAAAATTTTATGGGCCAACTAGTTTAAGAACAGGCATTATTAAATCTAGAAATTTAGTTACTATACGTTTGTTACAAGAATTAGGTATAGATAAGGCAGTAGAATTTATAGAGAAGTGTGGTTTTTCTGCGCAAAAATTACCAAAAACTTTATCTTTAGCATTAGGAACTAATTTGGTAACACCATTAGAATTAGCTGCAGGCTTTAGTGTGTTTCCTAATGGTGGCTATAGAATTACTCCATACTTTATAGATAGTATCTATGATTATCAGGGTAATATTTTATTTAATGTTACACCATCAGAAAAAATTCCTGTTATAAAACCGCAAATTGCTTATTTAATTACATCACTGTTGAAAGATGCCATTACCAATGGTACTGGCAAAAAAGCTATGCAGTTAGGTAGAAAAGATTTAGCAGGAAAAACTGGCACTACTAATGATCATGTAGATGCTTGGTATACTGGCTATAATCGAGATTTGGTCGTAACTACTTGGGTTGGGTTTGATGAGCCAAAATCAATGCATGAATATGCAGTTCAGACTGCGCTACCTATGTGGATCTATTTTATGGAACAAGTATTGCCTGGAAGACCAGAAAATTCACCACCACAACCACCAGGTTTGGTTACCGTAAAAATTGATCCAGCAACTGGGTTATTAGCTAGACCAGATCAAAAAGATAGTATTATGAAATTTTTACCGAAGAAACTGTGCCAAAAGAAGTTGCACCTAGTGTTAGTGGTGATAATGCAAGTGGAGAGGAAAGTATATTTTAAAGTTATACTAATCGTACATGAGTTTTTGGTGCTTTAAAAAACAAGGAGTGTTGTTTGAGCCTCTTTGGTTCTCTAGTTGATCTTTGCTTTGCGAAAAGCGAGTTTCACGAAAAAATATCAGGATAGATATTTTTGACGTGTGCAACAAGCCCGAAGGGCGAGCGTTAGGGTGGCGTGGGATTTTGGCAAGATTTAGGTAGATATATAGTAGGAACAGAATTAGCACCACTACCACCAGAGCAGATCCATTGGATAGCAGATCCACCATCGATAGCAATAAAGGATAATACAGTACCATTTAATGGATAATTAGATTGATTTGGATTATTAAATGTAACTTGTGCGCAACCTAATACAGTACCAGTAACGCCAGTTAATGCAGGACAAGAAGTTGATAAGCTAGAGCCACCAATAAATTTACCATCACTATAGGAGGAGGAATTTATACAACCAGTAGTTACACTTGTAGTGCAAAAACTAGTAGGAAAACTACCATTGGCAGTATAGTATTCACTAATTTGAGTCTTTAATCCTTCTAATATTGGTAAAGCAGAGGATACATTAGCTTTAATTGTATAATTTACATAAATGGGAGTTGCTATTGCTGTTAATACGGCAATCACTCCTATGGCTACCATTAACTCTATTAAAGAGAAAGCAGATTTTTTTTGGTATTTTTGATAATGCATAATTTATAAATATAGTGCAAAATATCATTAAAATGTTATTAAAATTAATGTAGATACACGCAAAATGAAAAAAATACTATACGTTGTAGCAGAAGATCATTATTTTTGTTCCCATAGATTGGAATTAGCTACTTTTTTAAAACAGCAGGGTTATGAAGTAGCAGTCGCAACTAAATGTTCTAAAAGTAAATACAAAGCAATAATCAATAACCAAAAATTACAATTATTTGAATTAAATTTTTTTTGCAGAGCTAGTTATATAAATCCATTTAAAGAAATTTTAGCTCTTAAAGAGTTGTATAATATTTATAAAACATTTAAACCAGATATAGTTCATCATGTAGCTATAAAACCTGTTATATATGGCACAATAATTGCTAATATTACTAAAGTTAAATGTATAATTAATGCATTAGGAGGGTTAGGATTTGTATTTACTCCAGCTAAATATAATTTTTGGTTAAAAAATATAATATTAAATTTAAAACAAAAAATTTTAAAATTTTTTGTTAATAAAGTTTTAAAATTTATTTTTAACAATAAAAATAATAATCAAATTTTACTGTTACAAAATAAAGATGATCTAGAAATTTTAAAAAAACAGGTAGATTTTACTAATTTAAATATTAAATCAGCAATAATACCTGGTTCTGGTATTGTTACAGAGCCATATTTTTCGGTACAACCATTAGATTTTTCTAATTCTAATAATATTATTAGAATTATTTTAGTTTCTAGATTGCTTTGGACTAAAGGAATAGCAGAATTTGTTAGTGCAGCAAAGTATATAAAAGATCATATAAAAAAACATAATTTATTTATTAATCCAGAATTTATTTTATATGGTGATATTGATCCTAAAAATCCAGCTTCAATAGACTATGCTATGCTTGATGAGTGGCAAAAGGATGGATTAATCCTTTGGAAAAATTTTTGTTATGATGTAATTGGAGCATATGATAATTGTCATATTGCAGTGCTGCCTTCTTATCGAGAAGGGTTACCAAAAAGTTTATTAGAAGCAGCACTGTGTGCTAGAGCTATTGTTACTACCGATGTACCTGGTTGTAGAGAAATAGTTGAACATGGAGTGAATGGGTATTTGGTTCCTAAACAAAACAGTGAAGCTTTAGCAAATGCCTTATTAGATCTTATGCAAGATCAACTTTTGATGAGTAAAATGGGCATCTTAGGTAGGGAAAAAGCTTGTAATAAATTTTCTGCTCAAGTTATTTTTCCGAAGATGTTAGAGTTGTATACTAATCATATATGAGGTTTCAGTGCTCTAAAAAACAAGTCGTGAAACTCGCCTTTCGCAAAGCAAAGACAACTAGAGACCAATGAGGCTCAAACAACACTCCTTGTTTTTTAGAGCACTGAAACCTCATATATGATTAGCATATAGAACCTAAATATTTTTTAAAATTTTCACCAACAGTAGGATGTTTTAATGCCATAGCTACAATTGCTTGTAAGTAACCTAATTTTTGTCCGCAATCGTATCTAATTCCATCGAAACTTAACGCATACACGTCTTCTTGATTTAATAAAGAGGAAATTGCAGAGGTTATTTGTATTTCTAAATTTTGATCTTTATTAAAAGTTTTTTGAGCATTATCCAAATAATTAAAGATATTAGGGGATAAAATATATCTACCAATTACTGCTAAGTTTGAAGGGGCATCTTGGATTTTTGGTTTTTCAATAATATTATTAATTTTACCAAAATTATTAAAGTTTTGATCTACTCCTACAATACCATAATTAAACACTTCTTCTTTGTTGCAATGTTCTATTGCAACAATGCTGGATTTTACTTGATTATATTTTTCTATCATTTGTTTTAAGCAAGAATTTTTATTGTTGGTTACTATTAAATCATCAGCTAAGAGTACAGCAAATGGTTCGTTACCAACTACACTTTTAGCGCACCAAATAGCATGTCCTAACCCGAGAGGTTGCATTTGTCGGATATAAATAAAAGTTACATTTGGTGGGATAATTTTTTTTACGGTAGCTAAAACTTCGAATTTTTTATGACGTTCTAAATTTCTTTCTAATTCGATATTGGTATCAAAATGATCTTCTATAGTGCGTTTGGTACTACTAGTTATAAATATTAATTCAGAAATTCCGGCATCAATAGCTTCTTCTACTGCATATTGAATTAAAGGTTTATCAACAATAGGTAGCATCTCTTTAGGGGTTGCTTTGGTGGCAGGTAAAAATCTGCTGCCAATTCCAGCTACCGGGAATACGGCTTTTTTTATTTTATGCATAAGATCCATTTCACTTTTAAATTTTATTACAGTATACTAATAATGATTTTATGGCAACCCATTGGCTTCTTAGCAACAGGATGTTGTAAACCCCGCTAGACCCGGAAGGGAGCAACGGTAGCAACTTAATGTGTGTCAAGTAGGGTCTTTGGGGTGCCTCCTACCTAACCCCTTATGTAATAACATAGATAGAATATGGTTTATCAAGTTTTAGCTAGAAAATGGCGACCTAAAGATTTTAGTGAGGTTGCTGTTCAAATTCCAACTATTAAAGTTTTACAACATTCTTTAGATAGTCAAAAATTACATCATGCTTATTTATTTACTGGTACTAGAGGAGTAGGTAAGACTACTATTGCTAGAATTTTAGCTAAATCTTTAGTGTGCGAACAAGGTATATCATCGCAGCCGTGTAATACTTGTACCTTATGTCAAGCGGTTACTAATGGTAATTGTGTAGATGTTATAGAGATAGACGCGGCATCTAGAACTAAGGTTGAAGATACTAGAGTTGTACTAGATAATTTAACATATGCTCCAAGCATGGCTAGGTTTAAAATTTATATAATAGATGAAGTGCATATGCTATCGATGCATAGTTTTAATGCATTATTAAAAAGCTTAGAAGAACCTCCAACTCACGTTAAATTTTTATTAGCAACTACTGATCCACAAAAATTACCAATAACAGTATTGTCTAGATGTTTACAGTTTAAATTAAAAATGTTTCCTAGTGCTGCACTTGTTGAACAACTAGAGAAAATTTTATTTGCAGAAAATAAATTATTTGAACAAAGTGCTATTTTGCAAATAGCGATAGCGGCTAATGGTAGCATGAGAGATGCATTAAGTTTATTAGAACAAGTTTTAGCTTTTAGTGAACATGCTGAAAAAATAACTAAATTAGGTGTATGTTCTGTGTTAGGGGTCCCAGATCCTCTACAAATTATTAATTTGTTAACGGCAGTTTTTAAGGGAGAGCTGGAAGAAATTTTAGCTATAGTAAACAGCTTGGTAGAGGCTAATTTTGATTTATCTATAATATTGCAAGAAATACAAGTGATGTTAAAAAATGTTGCAATTTTACAAATTCTGCCTCAAGCGTTATCAGATCCAATTATTTTACATAAAAATTTGTTATTAAATTTAGCTAATATGGCAACCAAAGAAGAAGTACAATTATATTACGAAATAGCAGTTAACGGTTTTAAAAATTTAGCATTTACTCCAGACTGTAAAGTTAGTTTTGAGATGACAATGTTACGTATGGTAGCGTTTGTTCCAGTAAAAGTGAACGAGATAGCAGCTAAGGATGTAATGGTTAATGTTTCTGATGTAAATGTAACTAAAGATAAAGAGTTGGTTAAAAATACTGTAGTAGATTTTTCTGAAATTATTAGTCAATTAAATTTTTCTGGTTTAACCAAAGAGTTGGCTGAAAACTCCGTGTTTGAATTAATTAATGATAACAATATTAGACTTATCATGGATGAAAATAAAAAAATGTTGATTACTAAAAATAATATCGAAAATTTACAAATAGCTTTTAGTAAATATTTTGCTAGAGAAATTAGTTTAAAGGTAGAATTGCAAAATTTTCAAAAAAATCAAGATTTATTAAGTTCAACGGTTAGAGCTAAAAAACAATTTGAATTACGAAATTTTGTTAATAATGATCAAGATTTACAGCAATTAATATCTAATTTTGATGGTAAAATTGAACAACTTGAATCCTAAAAGGGACGTTAGGAACAGGCACCCCTTAAGCTTCTGCATTTTGAAATTGACCAGATTATCTTTTTACGGTATTTCTAGTTTAACTTTCTGGTCAATTTACCATAAATGCTGAAGATTAAGGGGTGCCTGTTCCTAACCACCTATAAATTAGTTTTGAAGGAATGAGTCTCTATATTGTAGAATATGCACGAAATAACTTTAACATTTTAAAATTTGTGCATGTTCCTATAAGGAGTAATAGAGCCCTAGAGTTATATAATGAGAATTTTTTAATTGAATTGTCATTAATTTATTTGGGATGGCAGCTGTTGTTATTACTTTAGTAATTTGTTGTTCTTTTAGATTTGAAGTTTTTTCCCACCCATAAACTATTTTAAAAGCTAGCCCATCTATCTTAGAAACAAAAAATTTAGCTGCAATAGCTATTTTGGGGCAGATTTTTTTGGGAGTATTAATATTTTCAGTAATATAGGCTCCTCCTGCTGGGACGACTGTAAGGGCGTTACCAGTAAATTCAGTATGAGACGTTTTTAGTTTTAATGATGCTACTCCGGCAAGTAAAGAAAAATCCATTGGGATATGATGTTGCAGCCAAACAGAATCGGTATTTACAGATATTCCTAAAAATTCCCCATTTATTTTTGCGGTTGATGAAAATCTTAATGGATTAGTTATTTGGGATGTTCCTAAAACTTGTTGATTAGTATTATAAATTTTTACATTGCTTCTTTTGTCACTTGTTTCGTATCCTATTTGTAACCCTAAATGTTCTAACAATTGTATTCCAATGTAAGGGCTAGCATGGTAATAATGGCCAGCAAAATGATTTTTACCGTATCCATCTTCAAATTGTAAAGTTCTACCGCCAATATCTACCCCAACAAAAGGTTTTAGCGTAAAACTTATAGCGTAACAACTTGCCACTGGCATACAAGTTAATGCTGTAGCCGTTGTTAAAGTAGTTGCTAATTTTTGGAAGAGTTTAGGTTTAAATAGTTTTAGTGTGTTATTAGTCATTTGCTATCAATCCCTTGGTTGTTTGAATTATTAATATACTTACAATAAATTATAATTTAATCCTATTGCTCCATAGTGAGAATTTTTTACTTTTACAATCATTAATGGTATAGAAGGGTATCCGCCACCTAGTATACCACCTCCAGCCATAGTATATCTTTGTGCGCTTAAATTTGAAGTTTGTTCCCAACCATAGCTTATTTTAAAACTGAGACCTTTTGCTATTTTAGGAATAGGAAACTTAGCTGCAATAGTTATTTTAGGACAAGCTTTTTTTGCGGTATCCATATCTTCAAATGTAGGATTTTGGTTGCCACTAGGATCACCATTACCGGTTACTTCAGTATTAGACATTCTTAATTTTAATAGAGCTACTCCAGCAAATAAAGAAAGATCTACGGGAAACGAATATTGTTGCCAAAAAGTATTATTTATAAAAAATCCTAAAAATCCTCCATTTATTTTTGCTTTTGAAAAAAATCTTATAACTTGTCCGTTAGGTGAAGGAGGGGCTCCGAGAAAATTATCATTCATACCATATAATTTTAAGTTACTTCTTTTGTCACTAGTTTCGTACCCAACTTGCAATCCTAGATTTTTGTTCAATTGTAGTTCCAAATAAGGGCTGATATGGTAGTAATGCTTAGCAAAATGGTCTTTACCGTACTCATCTGCAAAATGTAGTGATCGGACTCCAAGATCTAAGCCAATAGAAGCAGTAGCAGAGTAAGCAGCTATTGGAGTACAAGTTAAAGTTGCCGCTACAATTAGATTGTTTGCTAACTTTTTAAATAATAATACCTCATCATGAGCCATTTTTGTCAATCCTTTGATTTAAGTGGTACATTAGTAATTTTATAATTGAATTACAAAAACGCCAATATATAAATTGTACATGAGTTTTCAGTGCTCTAAAAAACAAGGAGTGTTGTTTGAGCCTCTTTGGATTCTAGTTGTTCTTTAACTTTGTGAAAGGCGAGTTTCACGAAAAAATGTCAGGATAGACATTTTTGACGTGTGCAACACGCCAGAAGGGTGAGCGCCATGATGGCGCGAGTCACTTGTTTTTTAGAGCACTGAAAACTCATGTGCAATTAGTATATATAGGTTTTCGGTACTCTAAATATGATTTTTAGTCCTTTAATTGATGATTTAATTATGGCATTTCGCTGTTTACCTGGGGTAGGGCCTAAAACTGCTCAGCGAATGGCTTTTTATATTCTGCAAGCTAATCGAGAAGGCGGAAATAATTTATCTATTACTCTAAAGAGAGCTTTGCAAGATGTAGGCAAATGTCAACAATGTCGTACTTTATCAGAAAAACTAATTTGTGTTATTTGTAATAACTCTACTAGAGATTGTCAATTATTGTGTGTGGTAGAAAGTCCAGCTGATATTTTAGCTATAGAACAAACAAAACAATATAATGGTTTATATTTTGTGTTGTTAGGTAAGTTATCGCCGTTAGATGGTATTGGCCCAGAAGACTTAGGTATAGTAGAATACCGTAATTTATTGCAACAAGGCCAGATAAAAGAAGTTATTATGGCTACTAGTTTAACCGTAGAAGGCGAAACTACAGCATTTTATTTTGCTGAGGTCACGAAAGGGTATGGTATTAAGACTAGTAGGATCGCCCAAGGTGTGCCATTTGGTGGAGAATTAGAAACCACCGATAGTGGTACTTTAGCTAGAGCGTTAAGCGATAGAGAATTAATTTGTTAGAACTTTAATTTAAATGGAGTGTATATGACAGAAGTGGAAAATAAAAAACAAACTTTGAGTTTTCAAGCAGAAGTTAAGCAATTGTTGCATTTAATGATTAATAGTTTATATAGCAATAAAGAAATTTTTTTACGAGAACTAATTTCTAATGCTTCAGATGCAGCTGATAAATTACGATTTGAGGTTCTTAATAACCCATCACTTTATGAAAATGATTCCGATTTAAAAGTATGGGTAGATCTTAATAAAGATGCACGTACCATAACTATTCGTGATAACGGTATTGGTATGAATATGGATGATATAATTAAAAATTTAGGAACAATAGCAAAATCTGGCACTAAAGAATTTTTATCTAAATTAACTGGCGATCGTGCAAAAGATTCTCAATTAATTGGTCAATTTGGAGTAGGATTTTATTCAGCATTTATAGTAGCAGATCAAGTAACAGTAACTAGTAGGTTAGCTGGGGATGATGCAGCACACGGTGTTAAATGGACATCTAAAGGTGATGGAGAATATGAGATTGAAAATATCAGAAAAATTAATCGCGGAACAGAAGTAGTATTACATTTAAAACCTGACGAAGATCAATTTTTAAATAATTGGCATGTAAGGCATGTTATTACTAAATATTCAGATCATATTAGCTTACCTATTGTTATGATTAAAGAAAAAGAACCGGAGAAGGATGGAGCAGAAAAAGATAGTAAAGTTATAGAAGTTCCCGAAGAAGAAGTAATAAATAGAGCTGTAGCATTGTGGTCTTTGCCTAAGGGTAGCATTAAAGATGAGCAATATAGAGAATTATATAAGTATATTGCCCATGATTTTGAAGATCCATTAGCATGGATTCATAATAAAGTTGAAGGTAAATTAGAATACATATCTTTATTATACATTCCTAAAAAAGCACCATTTGATTTGTATCATGTTGCTAAGCCTAAAGGGTTAAAACTATACGTAAAACGAGTATTTATAATGGATGATGCAGAGCAGTTCTTACCATTTTATTTGCGTTTTGTTCGAGGCATTATGGATTCTAATGATTTACCATTAAATGTTTCTAGAGAAATACTACAACATAGCGCTATTACTGCTTCTATTCGTAGTAGTACTATAAAACGGGTATTAGAAATGTTAGAAAATATGGCAGAAAAAGATTCTGCTAAGTATTTAGCTTTTTGGAAAGAATTTGGCCAGGTATTAAAAGAAGGACCTGCAGAAGATTTTTCTAATCGCGAAAAAATTGCTAAATTATTGAGGTTTAGTTCTACTTATCTAGATAATCAAGAGCAAGATGTTTCTTTAGATGACTATATTGCCCGCTTAAAGCCAGATCAGGAAAATATTTATTATGTAGCAGCAGATAGTTTTAATGCTACTAAAGCTAGCCCACATTTGGAAATTTTTAGAAAAAAAGATATAGAAGTATTGTTGTTAAGCGATAAGATTGATGAATGGATGATGAGCCACTTAACAGAATATAAGGGTAAAAAATTTCAATCAATTGTTAAAAGTAATTTAGATCTCGGAAAACTAGAAAATGAAGAAGATCAAAAACAACAACAACAATTATCAGAAGAATTTAAAGATTTAGTTAAAGAAATCAAAAAAGAATTGGGAGAACAAGTTAAAGATGTGCGAGTTACAGTGCGCTTAACAGAATCTCCAGCATGTATAGTGGCAGATCATAATGATATGACTCCTCAAATGGAACGTATAATGCGAGCTGCTGGTCAAACAATAGCTAAATCTAAGCCAATTTTAGAGATTAATCCAAAACATGTTGTAATTTCTAATTTACCGAAACTTAAATCTAGTAATCCTAAAAAATTTACTGATTTGTGTCATATATTATTAGATCAAGCTATTTTAGTAGAGGGTGGTCAATTAGAAGATCCAGCAATGTTTGCGAGAAGATTTAATAGTTTAATGTTAAATTTAGTGTTTTAGTTTTTAATTTTTTGCCTACCCCAATCCATCTCCCTGCGGGAGAGGGGGGGTTTGAAATAAGCTTCAATTTTTTAATAGGAGGTTGCCGGCTTCTTCTGCAGAAGTCGGTTTACCAAAGTAATAACCTTGAGCCTCATTGGTAAAGAGTTTAGAGAGAACATCTAACTGTTCGCTAGTTTCTACGCCTTCAGCAATTACATTTAAGTGTAAATTTTTTGCGACTGTTGCCATAGATTGAACAACTGCTTTAATTCCAGGGTGTTCTATATCTTTAATAAATGTTCGATCAATTTTAATAGCATCTACAGGAAACATTTTAACTGTGCTTAATCTTGAATAACAGGTACCAAAATCATCAATATTAACCCCAATACCTAGTTCTTTTAGTTCCATAAGAGTTGGTAGTATTTGATTGCCACTACTTAAAAATACTTTTTCGGCCATTTCAATTTCTACATATTTTGCTTCTAATTTTGTTTCTTTAAGAACTAGTTCTATGGTTTTCACAAAATCAGTTTGTTTCAACTGACGTTCAGAGACATTGATAGATATTTTAATAAGAGGTAAGTTATTATTATGCCAAGATTTTAGTTGAGTACAGGCAGTTCTTAATACCCAAAGCCCTATAGGAAAAATTGATCCAGTTGATTCAGCAACAGGAATAAAGGTATTTGGTGGAATCAAACCTAATGTTGGATGTTGCCAACGGATTAAAGCTTCCATAGCTACAATTTTATTAGTTTTTAGATCGATAATAGGTTGATAATGTAAGAAAAATTCATTTTTTTGTAGTGCGGTATGCAAACCATTTTCAAGCTGAAGGCGTTCTAATAATTGTTTAGACATTGCTTCATTATAAAATTCGAAGGTATTTTTACCTTTTTCTTTAACATTATACATAGCTATATCGGCATGTTTAATAAGAGTATCTGGAGTTTGGCCATCTTGAGGATAGAAAGTTACCCCCATACTAGCAGTAACTATTATTTCTTGTTCAGCTAGATTGTATGGTTCGATAATATGTTCAAAAAATCTCTCAATTATTTTATAAAAATATTTTAAGTCAAAAGTAGCAGATGTTATTATTACAACAAATTCATCTCCGCTTAACCTGGCAACAGTATCATGTTCTCGAATATATTGTTTTAATCTTTGGCCAAAAGTTTGTAGTAATTGATCACCTACACTATGACCAAAAGTATCATTGATAGCTTTAAAAGAATCTAAATCAATAAATAATACTGCTATATAACTATTATTACGTTTTGCAAGAGCAATATTTTGTTGTAATCGATCAATTAGCAGGTGTCTGTTTGGTAGACCGGTTAAAGGATCAAAAGTAGCTTGGGATTCTAATTGTTGTTCTAAATGTTTTCTTGGGGTTATATCACGAAAACTATAGACAGTACCAAGTACTTCTTTGTCATAATAATGAGTGTTAGCATATTGTTCAATGTAAGTTCCATTTTTCATTTCAATTTCAGTCACAGTTACTTCTTCGGTAAAATTAGAAAATTGTAAGGAAGTATTAGCTTTAGTTTGCATATAGTTAAATAGTTCAGTTGCTGATTCTAAAAGATTAAGAGAATAAATTTCCCATATTTTAATAAATTTTTTATTATGTAGTAATATTTTATTATTGGGATCTATTAGAAGGATCCCGACTGGTGCTGCTTGAAAAGTTGCTTGAGTTAATAGTAATTCGTTTTCTAATTCAGAAGACCTATTGTTATCTGAGTTTTTATGGTTGTCCACGGTATTATCCTGAAAATACTTAGAGTTTTATTTTAATTTTAGTTAAACAAATACCAAATATCCAGGTGGTTTTATTAATGATTGCTCTTTTATTGTAGGTACTTTAAAATGACCTAATGTTTTTTATTAACAATAAGATCAGTTTATTAATGCTGTTAAGTTTTTTTATAGTTTCTTGTGGGCAAAGTGGTCCTTTACATTTGCCAAAAGATCATACTAATTGGCGTTTTGTTAAATAATGTTGGTTAATTTTACTAAAATGCATGCTTTAGGTAACGATTTTGTAGTTATAGATGCTATTACCCAAGATATTAAGTTACCAGCTGCCTATATTAAGAAAATAGCTAACCGTAATATTGGTATTGGGTGTGATCAAGTTATTTTGCTAGAACCTCCAATAAATCCTTTATCTGATTTTTACTATAAAATTTATAATTCTAACGGTAAAATTGCTGAACAATGTTTAAATGGTGCTAGATGTGCGGCTAGATTTGCATTAGATGTTGGGTTAGTTAATAAAAAGGTTATAGTTGCTGATTGCATGGCAGGTAGTGTAACTTTTACTGTAGAAAATAATCAATTAATTACTACAAATTTAGGAATTATTAACGCATCTGTAAATAATTTTTCATTAAAGTTAAATAATCTTGAAGCGCCAATTGAAATATATGCTGTATCTATTGGTAATCCACATGCGATTTTTTTATTACCCAATGAGGTAACAGACGAGTACCCAGAAATAGAACATTCTAAATATAGGTTGATAGCTGAAGAAATTGCTAATCAAGATATCTTTCCTTTAGGCGTAAATGTTGGTTTTGCTAAGATTATTGATTCTAACAGCATTAAATTACGGGTTTTTGAGCGTGGAGCAGGTGAGACCTTGGCTTGCGGTAGTAATGCTATAGCGACATTTTTAGTAGCTAAGCATTTAAAATTAATTCAATACAAAGTTAAAATTTTATTTAAATTAGGATCTTTACAGATTAAACTAGAGGATAATTGCTTGCTTATTAAAGGACCAGCAAATTCAGCATTTATTGGTAAATTCAAAATTTAATCACAATAAATATAGTAAACGTACGTGAGTTTTCGGTGCTCTAAAAAACAAGGAGTGTTGTTTGAGCCTCCTTGGCATCTAGTTGTTCTTTACTTTGCGAAAGGCGAGTTTCACGACTTGTTTTTTAGAGCACCGAAAACTCACGTACGTTTACTATATATAACTATTTGCAAAATAAACTTAAATTTAATACTATGGTTTTATCCTTGTTTTGTTTATAGTATGGTTTTTTAAAGAGGTGATCTATGAGAAAATGTATTGCTACATTAAGTTTGGGGTTGGGGATTGTTTCATCGTTCTCAGCATATGCTAATAATGTTAATTATAAAGATGGTTTAAGATTTGGTTCTCAAGATGATCCATACTGGTTTGCAGTTAATGGAGCTTTGCAATTAGACGAAAGGCTTTTTTGGGGTAATAAACGTGGAGACTTACATAGTGGTGCTAGTATAAGAAAGTTTGATATAGATCTTACTGGTGGACTTGGTAAAGATTTATCATTTACCCTTGGGGTTGGGTTCGATGCTCACAAATCTAAGACAGAAGTTAACGATGCTTATATAACTTATGCTGGCTATAAGGGATTAGGAGATAATTTTAAAGTTTCAGTCGGTAAAGTTAATCCTAGTTTTTGTGTAGAAAATGCTAGTAGTAGTAAGTGGATCCCTTTCTTAGAAAGAAGTATAGCAACTACTGCTTTTAAACCAGATTCAGGTTTAGGTGTTAGTGTTAATAAATGGCAAGAAGATTATTCTCTTAATGCAACTGTAACTCAACCAAAGCCAGATGATGAAACTTTTGATGAAAATCATAAAGAAATTCATAAGTCAGACCGGGTACAATTTAATGCTAGGGCTACTAAAGCACATTTTTTTGGTGAACATAAATTTTTACAAGCTGGTCTTTCTGGACATATTAAAGATGATGGGCATACTGGTATAGAATTTTCAACTGCTCCAGAAGCTAAATCTCGTCATTCTACTAAAATGTTATTAAATACTACCAATTTAAATAAAAGCACTAATAAAATGATTAAAGCTAATAGTCACTATACTGTTGGGTTAGAGTTAACTGGGCAAGATGGGCCATTAAGTGGTCAGGGTGAATATTTGCTTACCAAGGTTAATAGAGATAAAAGCCAACCAAGAGGAAATTTAAAATTTTCCGGGTACTATGCTAATGTTAATTATGTATTAACTGGAGAATCGCGTAATTTTAGTGCCTATAATGGTACATTAGGTCAAGTTATTCCTTCTAATCCAGAATTTGGTGCTTGGGAAGTTTCTGGTCGTTATAGCTTTTTAAATCTTAACGATAAAGACATAGTTGGTGGTGCAGATCATGGCATTGGGGCGGCAGTAACCTGGTATGCTAATAAGAATGTTGCTATTACTGGGGAATATTTAAAACACTATATTAAAAAAAGTGTTACTTTAGAAAAAATACATGTCGATACAATAGGAGCTAGATTACAGTTTGTCTTTTAATTTTTATTTAAATAAATTACTCACAGTGCGATATTTTTTTATTACTATTGCACTGTGGTGTATTTTGGCATTAGTTGGTTCTTATTTTGTTGAAAATGTATTGTCCATGGAGCCTTGTGTTTTGTGCGCAATGCAAAGGTTGTTGTTTACTTGGATCCTTGGTACTTGTATTTTTGGATTATTAATAGACTTTATCTTTAATACCTCAATTATTGTTAATATATTAACTTGCTTTTTTCTATTTAATATTATGATTTGTGATGTTATAGGGATCTTAATAGCTGGTAGACAATCATGGTTACAATCTCTTCCAAAAAATATTGTTCATAATAATGTTTATAGTTGTAGTGCTGGGTTAGAGCAGCTAATTTTGCAACATCCTATTTCTATGGTATTTAAAATAGCACTTAAAGGATCACTAGAATGTTCAGAAGTTAAACTAAGAATTTTAGGACTATCTTTGGCTAATTGGAGTCTAATTGGTTTTATTATGATTTTATTATTTGGGATAGTTGTGGTTTATCGTTGGTATGAAACTTGTACGAAATAACTTTAGTAATGTTCAGTGGGGGATACCATCAAATATAACGATCGCACATGAGTTTTGGTACTCTAAAAAATAATTCGCTGAACTCGCCCTGCGCTCAGCAGCGTTAACAGCAGCAGCATGGGGCTCAAACACCGCTCATTATTTTTTTAGAGTACCGAAAACTCATTAATCGAGAGTATATAATCGTAAAAATGCTGTAATTATTTGGGTTTTGCAGATGAGGCATGGTGGTCATCCTCTTGTTTTGAGTCTTTAGGGTCAGGTTGGGATCCAGTCTTAGATTGTTCTAAGTGGCGTGGACTCTTTGCTGTAGGGTCCATGCCAAGATGAAGTTCTTTACTCGGTTTTGGTTCGGGATTATTAGTAGGATTAAATCCTTCAAAGTCTGTTGCTAAGCTAGATAATCGAGATCCGAGTTGCGCGTTCTTACTTGGTTTTGGCATCAATTTTTTGAGCATAGTTAACAATTGTTTGATTATAGCCATCAACGGATTTGGATTATTAGATCCAACATCAGAATTCGATCTTGGTGTAGGTTGTTGCTGGTTGGCTTGATCAAATTTAGATACTTCTTCTTTACCAAATGTCGGATTCTTCAAAAAATCCTGAATTTGTTCAATATTCTTTGGATCTTTCAAAAATTCTTGTGTACCAGTTATCCCTTCTTGCAATTCGTTAGGTGTAAACCATTTATGTTTGGCGTTAGTATCTTTCATGAGTGTCATGGCGCCCTTGTCCCAATCTTCAGTTTTTAGACCCAAAGTCTCATTTAAAGAATTTTGTAATGTTGATCTTGCTTGGTCATCAAAGCCAATTGTTTTAAAAAAACTATCATATAAATTTTTTGCAGACGTTTCGTTTAAATCAGCCTTCCCTAAATCCGCAAGAGCGTCTGGTATTTTTGTAAAATCTAATTTACTAAAAAAACCACCAAGTCCTTCTGAACTATTTGCAATACTACCTAGCAATTTAGTACCAGTTTCTAATAGTGCACCTAGATCCACTTTTTGTTACCTGTTTTAATTTATCTTGATTTTACACTCAGTTTTATTAAACAGATTTTTAATATTCTGTTGGTGTCTAAATAAAATTAATAGGCTTATTGTAACTATACAAATAGCAAAAGTTGTATTTGGCAACCAAAATGCTGAAATTATTGCTACGATAGTAGCACTTATTGCTGCAAGAGAAGAAATTTTAAACATTAAAAATACTAATACCCAAATTAATACTAGTAATAAAGATAGTTTCCAACAAAGTGCGGTAATAATACCTAAGGTGATTGCTATTCCCTTCCCACCCTTAAAATTAAAAAATATTGGAAATAATTGACCTAAAAAAACTGCAAGAGCAATAATTACTACAAATAAGTCTGGCATATCTAAAAATCGCATTAACCATACAGGAAAGAATCCTTTAATAATATCTAGTATTAACACACTAGCAGCAAGCTTTTTTCCAGCAATACGTAATACATTGGTTGTGCCAGGATTTTTAGAGCCATGTTGTCTTGGATCTGGTAAATTAAATAGACGACATAATAAAATGGAACTAGATACGGAGCCAATTAAATATGCCAAAATTGTTAAAATTAAAAGTAATGGAGTCATTATGCTACATTTAAACCAAAATAGTTACGAAGATTTAGTTTTTATTAATGATTTAGTTATAAATACTACCATAGGAGTTAATGATTGGGAAAGAAAAATAAAGCAACCAGTAGTTTTAAGTTTGGCTATTAGTACAGATTTTTCTAAGGCTGTAAAACAGGATGATATAGCTTTAACAGTCGATTACCAGCTAATAATTAATCATATTATGGATTTTTGCCATAATAATAGCTTTAATTTATTAGAATCTTTAGTAGCTGCTATAGAACAATTAGTGATCTCTAAATACCCCAAAAATATAATAAAATTGGAAGTTAGCGCTAAAAAATTGTTTGTTTTAACTAATGCTAAAGAAGTTGGAGTAAAAATTGCAAGAACCTACACAGACAGCTAAAAATCATAGTATTAAGGTAACTGAATTCATCAAAGAAAAAATCCAACAAGCAGGCGGCAGTATTTCATTTGCTGATTTTATGCAAGCGGCTCTCTATGCCCCTAATTTAGGTTACTATAATGCTGGGTGTGAAAAATTCGGAAAAAATGGTGATTTTATTACTGCTCCGATGATGGGACAATTATTTGCAGCAACGGTCGCTAATCAATGTTCAACTATTTTGCAAACTATAAAAAATAATAAAAGTAATATATTAGAATTAGGGGCTGGAGACGGACAATTAGCTTATCAATTAATAAACCGTCTTCTTGAAGAACCAAAATTTAATAATTATTTTATTTTGGAACCTAGTGCTGAATTACAGGATAGACAAAAAAAATTTTTATTAACTAAGCTTAACAGTACATTTAAAAACAGAATTTTTTGGTTAGATGCTTTGCCTGAAAATTTTAATGGAATTATTTTAGCTAATGAAGTATTAGATGCTTTACCTGTTCATTTATTTAAGTTTGAAAATAATCAAATTTTTGAAAAAATGGTTTTTTTTGAAAATAATAGATTTATCTTTAAAGAAGTTGTTGCAAGTGAACAAATAATTAACCAAATAATGCAGGTAGATCTTGGGTGCCCATACAATTCAGAAATATGCTTATTGCTGCCAGGATTGATCAAATCGTTATCTGAATGTTTACAACAAGGCGTAATTTTACTATTTGATTATGGGTTTTTAGAACGATCGAGTGAGCAGTTACAAAGAAATTTAGGTACTTTAAGGTGTTACTATAGACATCATGTTCATACCGATCCATTTTTTTTCCCTGGGTTGCAAGATATTACAGCTAATGTTAATTTTTCTTTAGTGATAGATCATGCTATTAAAAATAATTTGCGTGTCGAAGCTTTTTCTTCTATTGCAAATTTTTTGATGCAGAATGGATTACAACGAGAATTTTTTAAACTTTTTGCTGAGAGTAACAGTGTAGAACAAACTAAGTTAAACAAAGAAATAAATACTTTGATTTCTCCAAATGAAATGGGGGAAGTATTTAAAGCTTTACTGTTGGTTAAAAGGGTATAAATTGCCATCCTTAGCACACAACTTCCCATTACCCTTTAACTAAGTATCTTTAGGATATCAGTATTTTATTAAAAAACAACTTATAGAGCTTAAAAGGTTTACTAAAAATAATCATAAAAAACAAAGAGTTATATAATTCGGGCTATTTGCTTACACATAATGCAGAAATGTCTCACAAAATAAAAAATAGTTTAGCTACACGTTATTCGTTGGATTGTAAACTACAGTATAAATATGGACACGGATGTCGTAGAAAAATTAGTTAACCCTTGGTTGCGACAGCGCCAAGAAATACTAGTAATATTAAATAGTCTAGCAGGACTTTTGCCTAATGCTAATAATAATTCTATATCCTTATCTAATTTTTTTCAGTTGCTAATAGATTATACTTGTGCTGGTCATTTAAGAATTTTTGCTACGTGTTTAGAACAAAATGCAGAAAATTTTGTTTCAGTAAAAAACATACTTGAACAAATAAATTATTCTACAGATAGTATTATAAGGTTTAATTCTAAATATAATAAATTTAAAAATATTTCTGCTAAAGATATAGTGGTACTATTAGAACAATTTGCTAATCGTATAGAATTAGAAGATCTCTTACTTAACATGAAGTTGATCAATAAAAATCAAATTAATTAGGAACGTGCACTCCATAAGCTTTCACATTTTGTCTCGCGCCATCCTGGCGCTCGCCCTACGGGCGCGCTGAGGTGCGACAAAAATGTCTATCCTGACATTTTTTGAAATTGACCAGGTTAACTTTTCACGTTATTTCTAATTCAACTACCTGGTCAATTTACCATAAATGTTACAGCTTATGGAGTACACGTTCCTTAGTTTGATTTAAATTGATAGTTTTGTTTGTGTTGTGTTATTACCAACATACTCCGTACTACTAACATCGCTATCAGTTTCAGGAAATTCAATAACTTCAACTGGAGTTGGTATGATTTTTTCTTTCTGGTTTATGGCTTTGTAACGACGATATGCAAAAATGAGAGAAGGAGTAACTATTAGCAATAATTTAATACCAGATTTAGAATTCATTTTATCTCCCTCCTAAAGCATGCTAATTATATACTGATCGCACATGAGTTTTCGGTGCTCTAAAAACAAGTCGTGAAACTCGCCTTTCGCAAAGCAAAGAGCAACTAGAGGCCAAGGAGGCTCAAACAACACTCCTTGTTTTTTATAGCACCGAAAACTCATGTGCGATTAGTATATTATCAGCATTGTATAGATATAAATAATTATTAAGTCAAGAAGTTTAGTATAATTAGCCTTTGACAACAGCATTTATGACTAGTAAATTAGCTTACATGAGTGTTTTATTAGAAGAAAGTTGGAAAGAATTATTATTGTCAGAATTTTCTCAACCATATATGGTTAAGTTAAAAAAGTTTTTAACAGAAGAAAAACAATTAAACAAAATTATTTATCCTAAAGGCTCAGAGATCTTTAATGCTTTTTTGTTAACACCTATTAATCAGGTAAAAGTGGTTATTGTAGGGCAAGATCCATATCATGGTCCCAATCAAGCTCATGGATTATGTTTTTCCGTGCTACCTAAAGTTGTGCCACCACCATCTTTGTTAAATATTTATAAAGAATTACAGGACGATTTAAATATTACACCAGCAAAGCATGGTTGTTTAATAAAGTGGGCTAAACAAGGAGTATTACTATTAAATAGTGTATTAACTGTAGAGCATGGTATGCCTGGTTCTCATCGGAATAGAGGGTGGGAGTTATTTACTGATCAAGCGATCAAAATTTTAAATATACAGCCTAATAGAATAATTTTTTTATTGTGGGGTTCTTATGCTCAACAAAAATGTCAATCTATAGATCATAATAAACATTTTGTGCTTCAAGCTGCTCATCCGTCTCCATTTTCCGTTAGAAGAGGATTTTTTGGTTGTAGGCATTTTTCTAAAACCAATGAATTGTTGCAGCAGCTAGGTAAAACTCCTATAGATTGGGATTTAAGCGCTATTTAAGTGCTTGATGGCTGCTGAGGTTTTTCTTCTAAAGTACTCTTAGAAAGTTTAGTAAAATACTGATCCATAATTTGATCATATGTTCCTGTTCCTCCAGTAGGTGGTGAAGGGCCTAAAGTTTTTTTAAAATCTTGAGAATCTATTTGCTTCATAACTTTTTGTACATGTTCGGGTAAATTACCACAAATATCTTGATATATATTACCTTTATCTTTTAATAATTCTTTTAATTCTACCAATAAAGCTACAGATCTTATATGTTTTGGATCTCCCAATAAATTATTAGGATCTTTTAATTTATTAGCAAACTTTATTATGGCAGCAGTTAAAAGTTCTTTTGCTATTTGTTGCTTTTCTAGATTTGTATTGTCACAGTCTTTAGCAAGAGTAGCAATTTCTGCTCTACGTAAATTGGTAGTAAATTTTTTGTATTCTTTTAATAATTCTTCACGAGTAGCATTTGGATTGGCAGCTTCTAACATCCCAAAATATATTGGTTTTTTATTGGCATGCCCGCAGGTATTTTGTTTCTGATCACTAGGATTATATTTAGCTTCTCTTTGAGAACCAGGTACAACAATTTTACTCAAAGCCTTATCTACAGTTGCTTGGGGATGCTGATCATGACGGCCGCTTAAAAATAATAAATTTTGAATTTGTTTAGTAAGTTCACCCTTATTTTCTAATAATTGTTTGTCAAATTCATATATTCTTAAATTACTCGCATCATCTCCAGATCTCCTATCACCTCTATTGGAATAAATTACTTTTATTGTACCGTCTGGGGATGGACAAATAGCTATAGAGATACTGTGAGTACCGTTATTTTGGCCACTACCATCAATTATACTCCATCCGGAAGGTATCATAACTGGTTTGCCAGCTATAATTTGATCAGCTATTTGAGATGCTTGTATAGTTGGTGGTTTATCTAGTCGTTTCGCTGCTTGATCGATAACATTCATAAAATCATGTGCTGTTTCCGTGGCATTATTACCTGGTGTATCTACATAATTTTTGGTAGATTCTTTAATCCATTGCAAAGAATCTCGATCAAAACTTCTTTCTTTTGCATAACTGTGTGTTTTAGAAAATATACTTTTGTCAGTATAATCCTCATCTGCTAACCCTAGCCTGTGTCCAGCTTGCCTAATCATAAGTTGTAATTTTTCAGCTTCCGTTTGACTTTTTTTGACACTAGCAATAGTACTCTTAACTTTTTGTTGTGTGGTTTCAGAATTACTAGTTGAAGAAGGTGTAACAATATCTTGTAGTTGTTGAATGGTACTTTTAATTGCCGAATTAAAATCAGTAGAATTTATAGAAGCATTAAGGGTTATTGGAGTATTAATTGTTTCTTTATAAAAATTTAGTAATATCTTAATATCTGCAGTTAGTTCTTCAGTTTGTGGTTTTTCTGTAGTTAGTTCTTCAGTTTGTTGTTTTTCTAAAAATTTTTGTAATAAGTATTCAACTTGATTTAAAAACTCTAAATACTCTGAAAGTTGTTTTAAGACAAAATCTTTATTAATTTTATCTTGATTAGCCAGCTCATCAAATGGCTTATTAAACTGATCTAACAATCCTCCTCCTTGTTCTCCACCCATAAATTTAGATTAGGTTACAAGGTATTTGTTGTACAATTTACTTTAATTTATATAAATTTTTACAGTTTAGTGATCATTTTATCAAATTGAGCCAATACTTCTTTAGATGGAGCTTTATTAAATAAACTAACTACTATAATGGTTATAGTACTTAATAAAAACCCTGGTAAAATTACGAATCCAGAAGTTAGATCTGGATGATTTAATAGTTGTTGCCCAATAATAACTGCTACCATGCCAACTATAATTCCCGAAATAGCAGCAATATTCGTCATTCTACGCCAATATAAGCTGCATATTATTGTAGGACCAAATGCTGCACCTAAACCAGACCATGCAAAAGCCACAGAATCTAAAATAGTTTTGTTTTGATCTAAGGCTAATAATACTGCAATTAAAGAAACAACTACCATAATAATTTTCCCGATAAATAGATATTGTCGATCGCTAACCGTTTTTTTCCCGATAATATGGACAAAATCTTCAACTACAATGCTTGCAGTAGTTAAAATGTATGCTGATACAGAATTCATAATAGAAGCTAATACTGATGCCCACAGAATACCAGTTACCCATGGATTAAATAATGCTCTAGATAAGGCAAGCAATACAGTTGGTGGAGACTGTAAATTATTTTGGCCGTAAAAAGCTATGCCAAAAAAACCGGTGGCTATTGCACCAAGCAAAGATAATAATGTCCAACTAACACATATACGCCTAGCAGTTCTTAACTCCCCAGTGGATCTAATTGCCATAAATCTAACATTAATTTGTGGTTGACCAAAATATCCAAAGCCCCAGGCAAACGACGAAATTAAGCCTAAAGTTGTTACATCATTAATATTTAAATAATTTTGGTTAATGTTATTAATTATTGTGATTGCAGATCCAAAACCACCTAAATTATTTACTGTTACTATCGGAACAATTAATAATGCTACAAACATTAAACTACCTTGAAAAAAATCTATCCAATTTACTGCTAAAAAGCCACCGATAGTAGTATATGAAATTATAATTAATGAACTAAGTAACAGTGCTGGTAAGTACTCTAAACCAAAAATCATTTGAAATAATACCGCTCCAGAAATAAATCCAGCTGCTGCATAACAGGTAAAAAATACTATACTAGCAAGACTAGTTACTAAGCGTAAAATTCTTTTGTGATCTTGAAATCGATTGTGTAGGTAAGACGGTAAAGTTAAAGAGTTATTGGCAATTTCTGTATAAACTCTCAATCTTTTAGAAATAAATATCCAATTACACCAAGCTCCAATTAATAATCCAACCGGCATCCAAATTTTATTAAGACCATTAATATAAATTAATCCAGGCAATGCCATAGTTAACCAACTGCTCATATCTGATGCGCCAGCTCCTAATGCAGCAATTGGACCGCTTAATCTTCTACCAGCCAAAATATAATCGGATAAATTTTTAGTTGCATATTTACCAACAATAGCTATTGTTAAAATAACTATAATATAAACAATAAAAACTATTATAATTTGTGATAATTCGCTCATAAATGTTAAATAAATGGGGTGTGCGTTCCATATTTTTTAAATAAATAATAAAATTGCGGCAATATAAATAAAGTAAAAGTAGTTCCAAATACTAAGCCACCAATTAAAACTATACCAATAGCATGTCTTGCTTCAGAACCTGCTCCACCAGAAATAACTAATGGCAAAGCACCCAATAACATAGCGCTTGTGGTCATTAAGATAGGCCGTAGCCGAATTAAGGAAGCTTTTTTAACGGCAGTTTCTAGTGGTTCAGTTAATAATAGTTTATTAGCGAATTCAACGATTAAAATACCATGTTTAGTGATTAATCCTATTAAAGTTATTAACCCAATTTGAGTATAAATATTAATAGATTGCCCACAAAGCCAAACAGTAAACACTGCCCCAAAACTCGCTAATGGCACAGTTAACATAATAATTAATGGATCCAGAAAATTTTCAAATTGCATAGCTAAAATTGCATATATAAAAATTAATGCCATACCAAACAATAACAGCATAGTATTAGAAGATTGTTGGTAAGCTTTAGCAAAGCCCTGCCAAGCTAATTGTACATTTTTTGGTAAAGTATTATTTGCTATAGCGGATAAATCTTTCATGGCAGAACTGATGCTTTGTTTTGGTTTTAATTTAGCAATTAAGGTAGCTGTGCGCATTTGATTGTAATGATTAAGATGTTGAGGGGTAGCATATTGGTGTATACTAGCAAAAGTTCCTAAAGAAATACGATTACCATTAGGATTATTTATATATAATTCATTTAATGTCCAAGGATCACTTTTTCCTTTAATAGTAATTGGATATCTAAGGTGATCTTTTTCAAAGGATAAAGAATGTTGTCCACTAAAAAACACTTCTATCATTTTGGCAACCTGTAATGGGGTAATAGATAACCTAGCCATGGTGTTTTGATCAGTTGTTATTTTATACCCAGGAGAATCCAGATCCAAATCATGATATACGCTACTAAATAGATTTTTTTCATCGGTAGTTTTACGTAGTAAATTAATGGCATTAAATAGAGATTGGTAATCATCGATGGTAGATATTGCTAATTTTAAAGAAGAGCTGTCGATAGAAGCTTCTATTCCAGGCAACCCTGAATCTATGCTCCATCCATAAACATCAACAGAAGGTAAAGATTTAAGTTTCTCGTCTAAGCTAGCTAATATTTTATTAGGAGAACGTTTACGATCTTCGTGATTTTTAAGAGGTAATACTACAGATGTTCCCCAATTACCAATAAAGGTTAGGTAATTTTTAGCTTCAGTGATATTGTTGTTTTGTAGAAAATTTTCTATTAAGGTTGCTTTTGTCTCTAGAGCATTTAGATCTTGACCAGATACTAGTGGAGTATAAGCGCCCATTAATCCACGATCTTCTTTAGGGGCTATTTCTCTAGTTATAGTTGTACACAAAAAAATAGTTATTAATAATAAAGAAGCAGCTATAACTATAGTATGTTTAGTGTAGCTAAAAACTTGATCTAGAGTATTAGCATATAAAATTTCTAATTTCTTCCATAATACATCTAGGTTTGGTAAAAAATTTTTATGTTCTAAAGTTAAAATTTTACTACACATTAGTGGCGATAAAGTTAAAGCTACTATACCAGAGATTATAATGCTACCAGCTAAAGCTACAGCAAACTCAGTGAATAATGTACCAATAGAGCCTTTTATAAAAACAATTGGGGCATATACGGCTCCTAGGGTAAATGTCATGGCAACAATAGCAAAGCCGATTTCACGGCTGCCAAGGATGGCAGCCTCTAATGGATTTACTCCATTTTCAATATGTCTTTTAATATTTTCTAATACTACTATAGCGTCATCCACTACTAATCCTATTGCTAATACCATAGCTAATAAAGTTATAGTATTTATAGAAAAACCAAAGATATTTAATAGAATTAATGATCCTAACAAAGATATTGGGATAGTAATTAATGGAATTATGGTTGCTCGGGCATCACGTAAAAATAAAAATACTACAAGCAACACCAACCAAATTGCCTCGGTAATAGAAGATTTGATGTTTTTTAAGGAAGCCGTAATAAAATCAGATTGATCTAAAAATAATTCGATATTAAGAGGGATCCCAGAATTGTGTTTTAAAGTATTTATTTGTTCTCGAACTTCTTTAGATACTTTTAGTGGGTTAGCATCTTCGGTTTTAGAGATAGCTATTACTATTCCTGGTTGTCCATTAATATGTACGCGAGTTGATTGTTCATCTTCGGCAGTTAATTGTAGATCAGCTATAGATTTTAAAAATATAGGGTTACCATTATTATTGTTTTTAATAAAAAGATTTTCAAAATCACTAACTTTGGATAAATTTAAATCTAAAGTTGCCGGTATGGTATTTTTAAATTTGCCGACAGGTAAAGATTTATTTCTTTGTTCTAAGGCGTTATAAACTTCGTCTGCATTAATTCCCAAAGCAAACATTTTTTTAGGATCTAACAGTATTTTCATGGTAAAAGGAGGGCCCCAAGTTTCGGCCATAGCAACACCAGGCAAACTACGAAAAGCATTTTTTAAATATAAATTAGCATAGTGAGTAATTTCGCTAAAATTTAAATTTGAGGCAGTAATTGCTATTGCCATAAATGGTAAACCATTAAATTTACTGGTACGTTGTACAATAGGAGCTAGTACTTCTTTTGGTAAAAAAGATCTAGCTAATTCTATGGCATCTCTGGTTGCAGATAATGCTCGATCTATAGAAATGTTTTCTCTAAAATTTAAAGTTATATTACAATTGCTATTGTTAGATTCAGACGTCATATTGTCTAATCCTTCGATTCCAGCTAGTTGATCTTCTAATGGATTAGTAACAGCAGATTCTACTAATTCGCTGCTGGCATTTGGATAAGAGGCTGTTACTGTTAAGACAGGAGATTCTACTTTTGGATATTCGCGTAAATCAATTTGTTTTAAACACAATAAACCAACGATCATAATCATACTATTTAGTATGATGCTGATTACTGGATGTTTAATAAAAAAACCGGTGATTTTCATGGATTATTAGCTGGCGGAGGTTTTTCTTGAAAAATTTTAACTTTAGCAAACGGGTATAAGCGTGCTTGTCCATTAATTATAATTAAATCGTTTTCTTTAATTCCTTCGGTAATTTCTATTTGTTGTTTTTCTTGTAAGCCAGTAGTTATTGGTTTTAAAATAGCTTTATTATCTTCGACTACGTATACTGCAGGTATACCATTTTTTAAAAATACTGCGCTAGTTGGTACGATTAAAGTATTATCTTTTTCGGCAATTATTAAATCGACATCAATATTTTCTCCCATAAAGCAATTTTCATAATGGTAATCAACAACAGCAGGGGACATATTGGTGTCTGGGTCAACCATTTTTTGAATATGGTTTATATGTAAATGTTTATTTCCGATAATTACACTTTGGCCGTCATGAATTTGATTAAGAACGGTAGCTGGTATATCGAATTCCACTACGAGTTCGTTGGGGTCAAAAAATGCAACTATTTGTTCGCCCTGGGCAACTTGGGTGCCTTCGCGAATTTTATACATGCCCACAATACCGGCAAATGGTGCTATAAATTTAGTTTGATCTAATTTTAATTTAGTATCAGTAAGATTTTTTTGAGCAGTGATCCATTGTTCCTTAACTTTATCTAGCTCTTTTTTACTTATTATATTAGAGTTAGCTGCAATTATATGCCGTTCATATTGTTCTCTAGCAACTTTGGCAGCATCTTCGGAAAGTTGATAAGAACGTTCTAGATCCGCATTTTCTAACTTAACAACCAAATCTCCTTTATTGGCTTTTTGCCCGGAATCTATAATTTTTTCTACTATACCGGTATCTTTAGCTGTAAAAATTGTAGATTTTTTAGCTTTAATGGTCCCTATTAAACGAATACTTTGTTTTATAGAGCCAAAAGTGGCTGGCTTTACTTCTACGACTTTAATTTCTGGAACGTTAGTATTTTTATTATAAAAAAACACACCATAAATTATTGAAATAATTAATAATGTGCTAATAATATAGGTAAGTTTTTTGTGTGAATTATATATTTTTAATAGTTTTGATAAAATTTTTAGCATAATCATATATAATATAGAAATTTAACTAATTAAATGCAACATTAAAGGTTTAGTATGGATTATTTTCGACTTAATAACAATGAGTGGTTTATTGAAAAAGCTCCCTTAAAAATTATTGCTAAAAAAGTTGGGACCCCTTGTTATGTGTATTCTAGAGCAGCTCTTACTAATGGTTGGAATAGTTTTAATAAAACGTTTAACGATTATCCTCATCAAATTAATTATGCGGTTAAAGCTAACAGCAACCTTGCGATTTTAAATGTTTTTGCTAAGGTTGATTCTGGATTTGATATTGTGTCATTAGGGGAATTAGAGAGGGTACTAGAATCTGGTGGTAAACCTCTAAAAATTGTCTTTTCTGGGGCAGGAAAGACTAGCAAAGAATTACTAAGAGCGCTACAAGTTGGAGTTGGTTGTATTAATATAGAATCAGAGGAAGAATTGTTGCGTATAAATAAAATAGCCATTACTTTAGGAAAAAAGGCCAATATTGCTATTCGTGTTAATCCAGATGTTGATCCTAATAGTCATCCCTATATTTCTACTGGTCTTAAAGAAAATAAATTTGGGGTTAGTAGCATAAAAGCTAAGGCATTGTATGAATTATCTAATAAACTTCCTGGGATCAAAATTAAAGGGATTGCTTTTCATATTGGTTCTCAGATGACGTCTCTAGCCCCAATTTTAACGGCAATTGATAAAATTTTAGAATTAATTAAAGAATTAAATACCATAAATATTAAAATAGAACATATTAACGTAGGTGGTGGTTTAGGGGTATGTTATCGTGATGAGATTGTGCCAACACCAGAAGAATATGTTAGTGCTTTATTACTTAAATTAAAATCAACTAATTTAGTTATTAACATAGAACCAGGTCGATCCCTTGTTGCAAATGCTGGAGTGTTATTAACAAAAGTAGAGTATATTAAACAACAAGGCTCTATTCCAAACTCCAAATATTTTGCTATTGTTGATGCTGCTATGAATGATTTATTAAGACCAGCATTATATGGAGCATGGCATAATATTATTTCTTTAAATCATGTTAATAATAATGTTGAATCAAAAATTTATGATATTGTAGGACCAGTTTGTGAAACATCAGATTTTTTAGGAAAAGCTCGTTCTTTAGCTATAGAAGTTAATGATTTATTAATGGTGTGTTCAACTGGTGCCTATGGTTTTAGCATGAGTTCTAATTATAACAGTCGTCCTCGAGCTGCTGAAGTTATGGTAGATGGCGATCGGTTTTATGTGGTTAGAGCGCGGGAAAAAATAACAGAATTATTTAAATCAGAAAAAATGCTACCTTAAATTTCTAAATACTGCAGGATCTGTTGATTTAGTCAAGATTAACTTTTTTTCATTTTGCCCTCATAATTTTTAGTAGTATAAATAATAACTATCAAATCAAACCAAGTCAACGCTACACTAATACTAGTGTAAATTATTACACCAACATTAATTTAAAAATTTTCTGATGTAATGAACAAAATTAAATCACATAAAAACTCTAAACTACACAAACCGCATGATCGGTTTTTTCGGCAAAACTTAACTAATGTAGCTATAGCGAAAGATTTTTTAACAACGCATTTACCAACAGAAATTTTAACTAAAGTAGATTTAAACTCACTAGAATTATACCCTGATTCTTTTATAGAAGAAGAACTACAAGAAAAAATTGCTGATTTAGTTTATAAAGTAAAAATTCAAGATGAGTATGGCTATATAACACTATTAATAGAACATCAATCTATAGATGATCCAGTAATGGCTTTTAGATTATTAAAATATCGAGTGTTGCTTATGGAAAAACACTTAAAACAAACTATTGAATCTGATAATAATAAAAAACCACAAAAATTACCAATAATTTTAAGTCTTTTATTTTATCATGGAGAAAAAAGCCCGTATCCGTATTCTACAGATCTATTTGATTTGTTTGATAACAAAGAATTAGCTAAACAAATATTTTGCCAACCATTTCATTTGATCGATGTTACTCAAATTTCTGATTATGAGATAAAGCAACATAAATTAATAGGTTTACTAGAGCTCGTTCAAAAACATATCAGAGATCGAAATTTCTTACTAAATTTGCAAAATTTAACTGAAATTATAACTAACATGTTAGATTTTAGCTCACAAAATTATTGTATGATTATGGATTATATCGAAAATACTATATATTATATAATAAACATAGCTAATATAGATAACTTTGGTGTATTTAATCAGGCATTAGAAAATATTTCTATAATTAAGGAGCATAAAATTATGGCTACTATAGCTCAACAATTAGAACAACGCGGAGAACAACGTGGTATACAACTCGGAAAAATTCGTGGCTATGAACAAGTGGCTCGTAATTTACTTAAAGAAGGCCTTAGTAAAGATCTTATTATGCGAACTACTGGTTTAACTACAGAAGAATTAGAAAATTTACAAAAAAAACAGTAATTATAACTTAAGTTTGATCTTCATTAGTCTTTACTTGATAGTTTTTTTTTTAATGCGCTTTAGCATTCCAAATTTTGAGTAGCAGTAATCCCAAGAATTTTAGGCGTTGCAATCCATGGAATTATTTTGAGCAATCTATAGCACGCTATTAATCCTACAATTAAACTTAAGGCCATTACTAAACCAATATGAAAAAATACTTCTTTATAGATAAAGCTCACTAGTTGCAATCCAATTGAAGTTAAAATTAGTCGACTGGTAGTTAAAACTGCAGTTACTCTAGCTTTACCGCCTGGCACTGCATTTATAGAAATCGGCCATAAGATATTGATTGGAAATACCACTCCAATAGCTTCTAACTGTAAAACTAAAGTAATTATAATTGGATTGTTTATCTTTAAAACCATTAATATAAAAGTAGCTATAGTAAACATTATTAATAATACAAGCCCAAATATAAGACAATTTTTTGTACCAAATTTTTTTATTAGATAACCACTAGATAGACTTACAATAGCAAATAATAGGCATAAAGAACCTTGATAAAATCCAAAGTGTTTTAAACTTACATCAAATGCTTCCATATATAAAATTGGCGCCATACCAACGAAAATCCAGTAACTTTGAGTTATAAAGCAAATAGTTATAATAGAATAAATTACTATTTTAGAATTAAAAATTGGCCAATATTCTTTTATAGAAAATTTAACAGCATGGTTGATTTTACTTTGAGGTAAAAATTTTATTGCTAAAATTAAACAAAAAATACCTAATAGCAACAGTGTAACAAAATTACCCTGCCATTTAAAAAAAAGGCTAATGTAGCTTCCAATAACAGGCGCTAGAGCCACTGATAAGGTAGCAAAACCATTTAGTAATCCGATTTTGTGTTGTTGTTGTTCTGGCGGATAGTTATCAGTAATAACTAAAAAATCAAGAACAGAAGGTCCTGCTATACCTATTCCTTGTAGCACTCTACCTAATAATAAATACCAATAGTTAAGTGCGAACACACAAAGTAAGCTTCCAATAATAAATATTATTAAACCAAGGATAATAATATTTTTTCTACCATAGCGATCACCTAAATTACCAACTATTAATGAACTTATACAATGGGCAATAAGGTTTATGCTTAATAATAACTCCACCATGAATGGTGATAGGTTGAAAATGGTTTGTAATTCAGGGAAACTGGGTGTAAATAAATCAATTTCTGCGCCACTCCACCATGAATGGTGATAGGTTGAAAATGGTTTGTAATTCAGGGAAACTGGGTGTAAATAAATCAATTTCTGCGCCACTTAAAATGGCTAATATTAGTACAGTAAAAAACATCATAATTATTTAATTATAAATTATTCTTTCTCAGTGCGTAGATATTTAGATAAAAAAACTGCTTGGAATACAATGAATATTGTTGTTAGGCCTAGGGTTCCAAATAATTTAAAATTTACCCAAGTATTAGTATCGAAGTAATATACTACATATAAATTTAAAATCCCCATAAATATAAAAAATATGATCCACATTATATTCAGCTTAGTCCAAACATTTTTAGGTAACTGTAGGGTTTTGTTGCTAAGTTTTTCTAGCAATGGTTGCTTACTGAAGAGGTGGGAGCCTAAAAAAATTATTGCTAATAGCCAGTAGATTGCTGTTGGTTTCCATTTTATAAAAATTTCCTTGTTACAAATTAAGGCGAAACCACCCAAAATTAATAGGCTTAAAAAGGAGATTACTTGGAGGTGCTGAAATTTTTTGGTGCGAATTTTTACTATAACTAATTGAATAAACGATACTACTATAGCAGCTATAGTAGCTATCATTAACCCCTTTAACTTAAAGGCGCAAAAAAATACAAATATTGGAAAAAAATCAGCCAATAAACTCATGGGAGCTAATTGTAGCATGATTTGAGAAAACTTTAGAAAAATTTTTATAAAAATTTTTAGTTATAACTTGCAATTCATCTATGCTAAATACTACACTCTTTGTTAGGGGGTAAACTTACATGGAGCAAAATAATATACTTCACGCAACACACAACCATTCATATGAATATGTCAATAAACAGTGTTGTTGTTTTAATATGCGTAAGGTTATGAGGGCAGTTACTCAGTACTATGATCGTTATTTAGAATCATCTGGGATAAGATCTACGCAATTTACATTATTAATAGCCCTAGCTTCGACTTCTGCTAAAACTTTGACAGATATAGCTGAAAGCTTGGTTATGGATAGAACTACCCTGACACGTAATTTAAAACCATTAGCTAATATGGAATTAATTATGACCGTACAGACCATGGACAAAAGATCTAAAGCCTATACTTTGACTGAAAAAGGCAAAGCATTGGTGCAAACCTGTGTACCTCTATGGCAAGAAGCTCAAAATAGTGTTATTCAGGGTATTGGTCCTGAAGAGTATAGAGAAATTTTTGTTAGATTAGAAAAATTATTAAGTATGTTAACTTTGCGTAAATAAATAATTAATTAACTTATCTATATCATTTCTAGCTACTTTATAATCAATTATACAAACTTTATCTTACCCCAAATATTTAGCAAATTTATATAATAAATCCCTAGTAAAAAATATCTTGCATTCTTCTACTCATTGGTATTTATATGTTGATTCAAGTAAAGCTTAATTAATTGGGGGGAGAACCTTATGGATCAAAATAAACAAAAAGCGCTTAATGCTGCATTAACTCAAATTGAAAAACAATTTGGTAAAGGTTCAGTGATGTTAATGGGGAATAGCCCAGCAGTAGGTGATATAGAGGCTATTTCTACTGGTTCGTTAGGTTTAGATCTAGCACTTGGTATAGGTGGTTTACCTAAAGGCCGAATAGTAGAAATTTTTGGCCCAGAATCATCTGGTAAAACTACTTTGTCGTTGCAAGTGATTGCTGAATGTCAACGTCAGGGTGGAGTTGCGGCATTTGTAGATGCAGAACATGCGTTGGATCCATCTTATGCAGAAAAATTATCAGTAAAGGTTGATGAATTATTAGTGTCTCAGCCAGATACTGGTGAACAAGCTTTAGAAATTACCGATATGTTAGTGCGTTCTGGTTCAGTTGATGTAATAGTAATTGATTCTGTAGCAGCTTTAACCCCAAGGGCAGAAATTGAAGGCGAAATGGGTGAACAACATATGGGGTTACAAGCAAGGTTGATGTCTCAAGCATTACGTAAATTGACAGCAAATATTAAACGTACCAACACTTTAGTAATCTTTATTAATCAAATTCGCATGAAAATTGGTGTGGTTTTTGGTAATCCAGAAACTACAACTGGTGGTAATGCATTAAAATTTTATTCTTCAGTACGGTTAGATATTAGACGAATTGGTTCTATAAAAGGTCCTACTAATGTTATTAATAAATCCACATCTAAAAAAACTACCGATGAATCTGAAGTTATTGGTAGCGAAACTAGAGTTAAGGTAGTTAAAAATAAAGTTGCACCTCCATTTAAACAAGTAGAGTTTGAAATTTTTTATGGCACTGGTATTTGTAGAGTTGGTGAGATAATAGAGTATTCGGTTAAGTTAGGATTAATTGAAAAATCTGGGGCATGGTACAGTTATGCCGGTAATAAAATTGGCCAAGGTAAAGAAAATGTAAGAGCTTTTTTAAGATCTAATACTAATATTGCAGAAGAATTAGAACAAAAAATTAAAGAACAAACATTAACCAATTCTAACATGCAAAAATATTTACAAAATATTGGTAATCCTATTGAGGAAGCTGTAGAAGAACAAGAGGAAGTAGAAGAGTTGATATGAATACAAGCGAGATTCGACAGTTATTTTTAGAATATTTTAATAACAGAGGGCACATTATTGTGCCCAGTTCTTCTTTGGTACCAAAAGATGATCCTAGTTTATTATTTACTAGTGCAGGAATGGTACAATTTAAAAAAATATTTTTAGGTCAAGAATCAGTAGACTATAAACGTGCTACCAGTTGTCAAAAGTGTTTAAGAGCTGGTGGTAAACATAATGATTTAGAAAATGTAGGATTTACTTCCAGGCACCATACTTTTTTTGAAATGTTGGGTAACTTTAGTTTTGGCGATTATTTTAAAAAAGAAGCAATTTTTTATGCTTGGGAATTCATTACTAAATATTTAAAAATTTCTCCAGAAAAATTATGGGTTACGGTATACGAAGACGATATTGAATCTGAAAAGATTTGGTTAGAGCATATTAAAATAGATCCAAAGAGGTTTTCTAGGTGTGATGAGAATGAAAATTTCTGGGCTATGGGTGATGTTGGTCCTTGTGGTCCCTGTACAGAAATTTATTATGATCATGGTTCTAATTTTAAAGGGAATCCTCCTGGATTAGGTGATCCTGGAGATAGATATATAGAAATTTATAACCTAGTTTTTATGCAATATAATCGCACTAAAGATGGTGAGCTTCTTTCGTTACCTAAGCCATGCGTAGATACTGGTATGGGGTTAGAGCGAGTTGCGGCAGTAATGCAATCAGTACATAATAATTATGAAATTGATATATTTGTTAATTTAATTAAAGATATAGCAGAATTATTAAATATTACCGATTTAAATAATGCATCATTACGAGTTATAGCAGATCATTTACGAGCTTGTACGTTTTTAGTGGTAGACGGAATAGTACCAACTAATGAAGGGCGTGGATATGTATTACGACGTATTATGCGTCGAGCAATCCGTCATGGTTATAAATTAGGTAGAAAGCAACCATTTTTTTATTTATTAATTAAAAGTCTTGTTAGTGTTATGGGGCAAGATTTTCCTGAATTAAAAGAATATAAAAGTAAAATAGAAAAAGTATTTTTAACTGAAGAACAACAATTTTCTAAAACATTAGAGCACGGTATGTCTTTATTACAACAAGAAATTACTGTAGCAGCTAATAGTATTATAAGTGGAGAGGTAGTATTTAAGTTGTATGATACTTATGGATTTCCAGTAGATCTAACAAGTGATGTTGCTAGAGAACATTCTATGGAATTAGATATGGTAGGGTTTGAACGTGAAATGCTTCAGCAGAAAACTCGTGCTAGACAATTGAATAAATTTCAGACTTTAAATTTAGAATTAGAGAATTTAGTAAAAACAGAATTTGTAGGGTATGAACAACCTAAAATTGAAGCTAAGATTTTACAAATTTTTGATTATAACTCTAATCAGTCCGTTCTTAATCTAGAATTTGGTAAAATGGCCAAAATAGTTTTAGATACTACATCATTTTATGCAGAAAGTGGTGGGCAAGTTGGTGATTCTGGGTATTTATTAGGTACGAACAATTCTAAATTTTTAGTAATAGACACCCAGAAACTTGGTAATACCCATATTCATATAGGTAAATTAGAAGTTGGTGAGTTAGAAGTTGGCAGTGTTGTTTCTGCAGAGATAGATATAGCTAGGCGCCAAAAAATTAGATTAAACCATTCGGCCACTCATTTGTTGCATTCTGCATTACGTTTAATATTAGGTAATCATGTTAAGCAAAAAGGGTCAGTAGTTGATGATAGAAGATTGCGTTTTGATTTTGAACATTTTCAACCATTAACCAATATCCAAATCGCGGCTATTCAGCAATTAGTTAATGAAAAAATTCGTGATAATTTGGAGACCAGAACAGAAATCATGTCTATTAAAGATGCAGTAGCTAAGGGTGCTATTCATTTGTTTGATGAGAAATACCAAAATGAAGTTCGGGTGTTAAATATAGCTGGAAATTTTTCTATAGAACTGTGCGGCGGTACTCATGTTACAAAGAGCGGGGATATAGGTTGTTTTAAAATTTTGACGGAAGAAGCTATTGCCTCTGGCACTAGGAGAATTGAAGCTATAACTGGAGAACAAGTTATATGTTATATGAATGATACTCAAAACCTTATGCAAGATACTTTAAAATTATTAAAAATTTCTGATGTTAATTTGATTAATCAACATATAGATAAGTTAATACATCTAAACAAAGAATTAGAAAAAAATTTGGATATTAGCGAGAAAAAAAATATTTTTATGCAAGTGGAAACATTAAGATCTCAAGTTAAAACATCTCCGCAAGGTGCTAATATTTTAGTAACTAAT
The DNA here is from genome assembly GCA_903907935.1 of uncultured Francisellaceae bacterium. Taxonomy (GTDB): domain Bacteria; phylum Pseudomonadota; class Gammaproteobacteria; order UBA6186; family Azoamicaceae; genus UBA6186. Next base: position 334 of record CAIVQA010000053.1, on the reverse strand, counting down.
TTAAATGTTAATCCTAAGTATCTAAAATTAGTAATTGATCAATTAAAGCAATATTTAGGAACAGCAGTAATTATTTTAGGGTGCGAGCATAATGATAGAGCACTTGTTATAGTTGGTGTTACAAAAAACTTAACAAATAAGATTTCCGCCGTAGATTTAATTAAACACATGGCTAACTTTATAGATGGTAAAGGTGGAGGCAGGGATGATTTAGCTGAAGCTAGCGGTAGTAATTTAAAAAATTTAAAACAAGCATTAAATGCTGGGTACGATAAAATAATGGAAATGTAATTATACTAATCAGACATGAGTTTTCGGTGCCCTAAAAAACAAG